>CAMPGT010000132.1 GCA_946885665.1 uncultured Chitinophagaceae bacterium
GCATCATACCGGTCACACCACGGGGTACTTTCACCCTCAAAACCAAGCCCGCTTATTCGGGAAGCCGTCTGTTAAGCACCATCAACCTGAAAAACGCAACGGTTTACCGGTCGATCATCACTTATCAGAAAGGCAATACCGTTTTCATCATGCCGTCTAAGCTTCGGATGAGCAATGCAAGGCTTTCTTTCAATTCCAATGCAGGTATAAGGTCCAACCTCAACCTGCTGGACCTGAAACTTAACCTTTGCCGTTAATTTCTCTTACTTTTTGTTCGCCCTGATCTTCTTGCTTTCTTCGTAAGTCATTTCGCGGTATCCGCTTGTCGGTATGTCAAATCGCGACGCGGGAACCGGGTTGAGGTTTATTCTCGATACGGTGTACTTTATTGTAAGGTTCCGCTGTGTCAATTCATATTCCAGCGGCAACCCGTTGAGGTTCCGGAAGTGATAGTCGTATTCCTTGTTTTCGGGCACCAGGTCGGGGGTGTAATAAACGGTAAACTTCGACCCGTCGCCCATGGTAGCCTCGGCCTTAACGCATTTATAGCCCGCTATTTCGCGTGTTTCGCCGGTATTCTTAAAGGTGATGCCGGCATAGCGCGCGTTTTTCTCCTGCCAGTCTTTCGAGCTCATGCGGATCAGCAGCTTCTGCCCGCTCACTTCCCTCAGCACCACTGCGGTGCCTGTTTTTGAATCATGAACCGTAGTAGAGGAAAACAGGGCGCTCACCATTTCGGAGCGGCTCAGGTTGCCTTTGAGGTAGATGGTGGTGGTGGCGCCGTCGAATGCATCGGCCATACGGGGCTGTGAGTTGCCTGTGGTCACCTTAGCGTCGTAAACAAGGGTAAGCTCCGATATCTTTCTCTGCCCCGTTGATGAAAACATCGCACAAAAAGATATTATAAATAACAAGGTGTTTTTCATACTGTCGTGTAAGATAGTATAAAGACGTCGAAAAGGGAAGGGACGTTGGCAGGCGGAGGTTCACCCCGGCGCTTCGCGCCACCCGCGTCAGCGAGGGATATTGTGAACCGTGAGAGGGTTTTAACTTTTCTTCCCTTTCTTCTGTGTATCCTGCAGTTTCTTTTGCGTTTCCTGCATCTGCTCGAACTTCTCCTGCCACTTCGGTTTCACCTTCGGCTTTTTCCTGTTCGCATCAATCTTGGCCAGGATCTGATCGTGATCTATAATATAGGTGTTGATCACCCATTGCAATACGAGCGTAATCACGTTCGAAACCGTGTAGTACCATGTAAGCGCGGAAGGAAGGCTGTTGAAAACAAACAGGAGTACGAACGGAAAAATATAGGGCATGTACTTGAGCGCCGGATTACTCTGATCGGGCGTCATGTTCATGTTGTATATCGAAATCAAAAAACTCGTTGCCACCGCAAGAATAGTGAACAGGCTCAGGTGGTTACCCAACCCCCAGATGTGAATAGGGAAACGAAGGATGGCATCGTAACTGGAAAGATCTTCCGCCCACAAAAAGCTCACTCCCCTCAAATCGATATTGGAATTAAAGAAACTGTAGAGGGCGAAGAAGATTGGTATCTGCAGCAAAGCTGGTATACAACCACCCAGCGGGTTAACGCCGGCCTCCCTGAACAGTTTCATTTGCTCCATCCCCACCTGCTGCTGGTCGTTGCCCAGGCGCTGCTTCATTTTTTCGATCTCGGGCCGCAACGCTCTCATTTTTGCGCCACTCAGGTAACTGGTGTACACCAGCGGCGACGTCAATAACCGGATAAACAGTGTCAGCAATCCGATCACAATACCCAGGCTGCCGACAAAGCTGCTGAAGAAATTGAAAATCGGCATCACGATGTACTTGTTGATCGGCCTTACAAACGCATAAAAATCCCTTCCGAGGTTCACGATCTTATCCATCTCCGGCGCCTGCTGTTTCAGAATCTGGTAGTCGTTGGGGCCATAGTACAGTTGCAACGGCACGTTCGCAAGGGCGCCCAGCGGCAGTTTCGCCTGCAGGTTCGCCGTTGTTTTGGCTATCTCGCGCGAGGTATCGGCGCTTTGCTTTACCCAGCTTACATTACCCGAATTAAATTGGTTCTTTCCAACAAGTGTGACATTGAAAAACTGCTGTGCAACACTCACCCACTGAACGCCTTTTTCAAAAGTCTTCTGATCCCTGGAGAGGATGTAATCGAAATCTCCATCTTCATAAAAACATATGTTGGTGTGCTGGCGCTCGTACACCACGTCTTTTTCGCGCTGCATCACCTGCGATTGCCAAATCAGGTTAAAGGCACCCTGGGTCAACAATTTATCCGCACCGTTCATCTGGATGTTCCAGTCGATCATGTAGCTGCCGGGCCTCAACGTAAACTCGTGAACGATGGTGCCACCCGTCACATCCGCATGGAACGAAACCGTTTGGCTGTTATCGGCATTTTTGGTGACAACGCCCGGCTGAAAGAACAGTTCGCCGACCTGGGCGGCCTGGCCCTGTCCGGTGTTAACGGCATAGGATATTTTATCAAACGCGCTTCCTGCAAGAACGACCGGCGTACTGTCAAACGACTTGTAGTTTTTCAGCTCCACCCTTTGCGGTTGGCCGCCCTTGTTGCTGAAAGTAATTTTCAGCACTTCATTCTCAACAACAAACGACTCCTCTTTTGCGGCCGGCTTAATCACTGAATCGGCAGTGGTGGCCCTGGTAATGGAGGTATCGGTGGCAATGCGAATGGAATCCTGAACGCGTTTCACAGCGGCAATGGAATCTTCACTGGCCTGTTTTTGTTTTTGGAGGTCCTGGCTGCTTTTAGTAGAGAGAAATAAATACAAAAACAGTAGTACGGCCAAAAGAACGAAGCCAATCACTGTATTGCGATCCATGCTGCCCATTTATTCGAGATTTTTTTAGGAGTGCAAAGATAGGGGTTCGTAACTCCTCTATATCATCTCGCCCTGCAGCGCCGGATTTTTCACCTGGTTTTTTAATTCCGAATAATTTTTTGCCGCGCTGATGAAGTTCACGAACACAGGCTGCGGATTTTCCACGGTGCTTTTCAACTCGGGGTGATACTGCACTCCTATGAAGAAGGGATGTGAAGGTAATTCAATGATCTCCACAAGATTACTTTCAGGATTTTTACCGCTGGCTATCATACCCGCCTCCTGGAAGCGGTCGAGGTAGGCGTTGTTGAACTCCCAGCGGTGGCGGTGACGTTCGTAAATGAGTGATTCGCCGTAAATGGATCTCGCCAGTGAATTTTCTTTCAGTTCACAGGGATAGGATCCCAGGCGCATGGTGCCGCCCTTCGCGGTCACTTTCTTCTGGTTTTCCATCAGGTCGATAACAGGGTCGGGGGTTGCCGGGTTCATTTCTGTGGAGTGGGCATCCTTCAATCCGAGTACATTCTTCGCAAATTCTATCACGGCCATCTGCATGCCCAGGCAAATACCAAAGAACGGCAGGTTGCGCTCCCGCGAATATTTGACGGCGATGATTTTTCCTTCCACACCCCTGTGACCAAATCCCGGCGCCACGAGCAAACCGTCAAGGTGCCCCAGTTTTTCGGCAACATTTTCTTCGGTGATGAATTCACTGTGCACGTTTACCACCTGCACCTTGCATTCATTCATCGCGCCTGCATGCACAAACGCTTCAAGTATCGACTTGTAGGCATCCTGCAGCTCGATGTACTTACCTATGAGGCCGATGGTGACTTTACTTTTAGGGTATTTCAGCTTATCGAGGAACTCTTTCCATTTTGTGAGCTCGGGTTCCGCAAATTGCGTGATGTTGAGTTTTTTGAGACAGATGAGGTCCAGCTTTTCGCGCATCATCGCCAGGGGTACCTCGTAAATGCTGGCAGCATCGGCGGCCTCTATCACGGCCTCCTGTTTGACATTACAAAACAGGGCAATTTTTCTTCTGATATCTGATGACAGCGATTCTTCGGTACGACATACGATCACATCGGGATGAACGCCTTCCTGGCTCAGCATCTTCACGCTGTGCTGCGTGGGCTTTGTTTTTAACTCCTTCGCTGCCTTGAGGTACGGGATAAGTGTAAGATGAACGACAACGGTATCTTCTTCCGGCAGTTCCCATTGCAACTGGCGCAATGCTTCTATGAAGGGCAAGCTTTCAATGTCGCCAACGGTGCCGCCCAGCTCAGTGATGATGATGTCATAGTCTTTGCTCTGTCCCAGCAGCAGCATCCTGCGTTTTATTTCATCGGTGATGTGCGGCACCACCTGTACAGTTTTTCCCAGGTACGCGCCATCGCGCTCCTTGTTGATAACGGTCTGGTATATGCGCCCGGTGGTTACATTGTTCGCCTGCGTGGTGAAGATATTCAGGTATCGCTCATAGTGACCAAGGTCGAGGTCGGTTTCGGCGCCATCTTCCGTCACAAAACATTCGCCGTGTTCATACGGATTGAGCGTTCCCGGGTCGACGTTGATGTATGGATCGAACTTCTGAATGGTTACTCTCAGACCTCTTGCCTGCAGCAATTTTGCAAGTGATGCAGCAATAATTCCTTTACCCAGGGAAGATGTAACTCCGCCCGTAACAAAAATGTACTTGGCCATATATTTCAGATTTTCTAGCGACCTAAGGGAAAAAAACGTGGGATGCAATCCAGAAGGTCATACAAAGCTACACCGATTTTTCCGAACGGGAAAACCGTGAACTGCATGTGGAAAAAATGAGATTAAGATTTAAGGATCTTGTTATAGCTCGCCACGACGCCCTTGATAAGCGAGGAGCTGAAGCCCCTGTGTTCCATTTCGTTAAGTCCGGCAATGGTGCATCCTTTCGGTGTGGTTACTTTATCTATTTCCGATTCGGGATGCGATCCTTTCTGCAAGAGCAGATCTGCCGCGCCTTTCACCGTTTGCGCAGCGATCAGGCTGGCAGTTTGCGCGTCAAAGCCGATCTCGATACCACCCTGTATATTGGCGCGGATGTAGCGCATCGCATACGCGGTCCCGCAGGCGCCCAGTACGGTGGCGGCGTCCATCAACTTTTCGTCGATGGTCACTACTTTGCCCACAGTGGAAAAAACGTCGTTGATCAGCTTCACGTGTTCGGCCGAAGCGTTTGATGAACTCAGACACGTCATGCTTTCGCGAATCGCGATCGCAGTGTTCGGCATCGCCCGGAAAACAGGCAGTTTCTTTTTAACAACTTCTTCAATATCGCTAATGGTGACGCCGGTGAGCACCGACACAAGTATATGCGAAGCAGTAAGATCTTTCCTTATTCCTTCAAGCACTTCCTTTACCTGGAAAGGCTTGACCGCCAGGATGATGATCTGCGATTTTTTCACCGCATCACTGTTAGCGGAAGTGATGACGGCTCCTTTTTTTTCGAGTGGCTTCAGCGCTGCCAGGTTTCTTTTTGTTATGATAATTTCCGAAGGTTTCGAAAATTTACTGGCAATGAGTCCTTCAGCTATGGCCGTTCCGAGGTTTCCGCCACCGATTATTGCGATGTTGTGGTTCATCCGCGTATTAGTGCTACGTTTCATTTTGTAAAGATAGGAGACAAATAACCCTGTACATAATCCCTTATCCCCTCTTCCAATGAATAAAATGGTTCGCTGTAGCCGGCGTCGCGAAGCTTTTTCATATTTGCCTCGGTGAAATACTGGTATTTTTCGCGGATATCTTCCGGCATGTCAATGAAACGAATAGTCGGCGGAAGATCGAGCGCCGCGTAGGTGGACTTTACCAAATCGGCAAACGTCCTCGCCTTTCCCGTACCCAAATTATAGATGGCCGATGCGGGCCGCGTCTGCATCAGCCAAAAACAAACTTTCAGCACGTCTTTCACGTAGATGAAATCACGTAGCTGTTCGCCATCCTTAAAATCCGGGCGGTGCGATTTGAACAATTTCACTTCGCTGTCTTTCCGGATTTGATTGTAGGCGTGCCAAATCACGCTGGCCATGCGCCCCTTGTGGTATTCTTTGGGACCATACACATTGAAGAATTTCAGACCGGCCCAAAACGGCGGATGCGTGGACTGCTTCACCGCCCATTTGTCGAATTCGTTTTTCGACTCGCCATAAGGGTTCAATGGCTTCAGCTTTTCAATCACCTCATGCGAATCGTCGTACCCATGTTCACCGGCGCCGTAGGTAGCTGCAGACGATGCGTATACGAGAGGAATTTTATGAGACGTGCAGTATGCCCATACTTTTTTTGAATACTCCAGGTTCAGCTTCCGGTGAATTTCATAATCAAATTCCGTGGTGTCGGTGCGCGCGCCCAGGTGGAAAATAAATGAAGGCGTGTGCACTTCATCTTTTAGCCAGTCGAAAAAGACATCGCGTTCCACTTTCGCGGTATAAGTAAGGTCATCAAGGTTGGGAAATTTGTCGCTGCGCGAAAATTCATCCACCAGCACGAGGTTGCGAAATCCTTTTTCGTTGAGGTAACCGGCAAGGCAACTGCCGATGAAACCGGCTGCCCCCGTTACCACTATCAGATCATTAGTTGTTTGCATTTACTCCCAATAGCTTTTCAATAGCTGTGTTATACTGATGTTTCCAGGTGCCGATGCTTCCCCATTCCTGGCCGTCAACTTCCACCGACCCGGACGTTACCGCGCCCAGCTCTTCGAAGGGGTGTGTTCCCATGGCTTTGCGGAACGCATCTGCTTTCGAGGCCTTTACCGAAACGACTACCCTGCTCTGCGCCTCTCCAAACCAAAATCCGTCTTTCCTTATCTTATAATCACTCGCCACCACATCAAAACCTAAGTTGTTCGTGAACGACGATTCCAGGAGCGCAACAAAAAGTCCGCCTTCGCTCACGTCGTGCGCCGACTCGACGACGCTCTTCTTAATCAGGTCGAGCAACAGTTGTTGCATGGCAAACTCGGTGTCGATGTTGAAGGCAGGTGCCGGGCTGTATTCCACGCCCATGATCTTCTGCAGGTATTCCGATGAATTGATGTCGCCGCTGCTTTTTCCGATCATGAAAATAACATCTCCCTCATGTTTGAAGTTCATGGTCATTTTGCTGTTTACGTTGTCGAGCAATCCTACCATGCCGATGGTGGGCGTGGGATATACGGCGCCTTCGGGATGCTGGTTGTAGAAACTTACGTTGCCGCCTGTTACCGGCGTATCAAATTTGCGGCACGCCTCGCCCATGCCTTTGATGGCTTGCACAAACTGGTAATACACTTCAGGATCGTAGGGATTGCCGAAGTTGAGGCAGTTGGTGATGCCCAGCGGCTGACCGCCGCTGCACACAATGTTCCTCGCTGCTTCGGCCACGGCAATCATGGCACCTTTGTATGGATCGGCAAACACGTAACGGCTGTTGCAGTCGGTAGTAAGCGCAAGGCCCTTATTTGTTGGCTTCGCGATCACTATTGCAGCGTCGCTGGGATCGTTGGTAGAGGCGTTGCCTGTGCCTACCATGCTGTCGTACTGCGTATATATCCATCTTTTCGAGGCGATGTTGGGAAGACTGACCAGTTGTTCCGCTACTTTGCGCAGGTTATTCGGAACCTCCACGGTTGATGGATCGAACGCCCGGATTTTTTCGAAGTAAGCAGGCTCCCGGTATTCGCGGTCGTATTGTGGTGCGCCGCCGCCCAACACCAATTCGTATGCAGGAATTTCTGCTTCCAGTTCGCCATGCATGTAAAATTTCAGTAGGCCGTCGCCGGTCACTTCGCCGATGTGTGAGCAGGGAAGATCCCATTTGTCGAATATGCGCAGCACCTCATCTTCCTTACCTTTTTCCACCACCATCAACATTCTTTCCTGGCTCTCGCTCAACAGCAGTTCCCAGGTTTTCATATTTTTTTGGCGGGTGGGTACTTTATCGAGGTCGATGCGCATGCCCACTTCACCTTTCGCGCTCATTTCGGCGGTGGAGCAAATGATGCCGGCGGCACCCATATCCTGCATACCCACTACGGCGCCGGTTTGCAGCACCTCGAGACATGCTTCGAGTAATTTTTTTTCCTGGAAAGGATCGCCCACCTGTACGGCAGGAAGGTCCTCGGCGCTTTCTTCGGTGATATCCGCGGAAGCGAACGACGCACCGCCGATGCCATCTTTACCGGTGGCGCTTCCCACGAAGAACACGGGGTTTCCTATCCCTTTCGCCGTGGCCGAAATAGTTTCGCCGGCCTTGAGAATGCCGACGCTCATCGCGTTCACCAGCGGGTTGGTGTGATATCCTTCTTCAAAATAAATTTCGCCGCCAACAGTTGGCACGCCAAAACAGTTGCCGTAATGGCCGATGCCGTGCACCACGCCTGCCAGCAGATGGCGTGTTTTAGATTCGGCGAGGTTGCCAAACCGGAGGGAATTGAGTGAGGCTATGGGCCGGGCGCCCATGGTGAAGATGTCGCGGTGAATGCCGCCAACGCCGGTTGCCGCTCCCTGGAACGGTTCAATGGCCGATGGGTGATTATGTGATTCTATTTTGAAGACCACTCCAAACCCGTCGCCAATATCCATCAGGCCCGCATTTTCTTCACCGGCTTTCACCAGCATCTTCTTTCCTTCACGCGGAAGGGTTTTGAGCCACTTGATTGAATTTTTATAGCTGCAATGCTCGCTCCACATGCCGCTGAAGGCGCAGAGCTCATTGAAATTAGGCGTTCTTTTCAGTTTTTGCCTGATGAGTTCGAATTCTTCCTCTGTGATCCTGAGCTGCGCCGCGGTGTTAACTGTTACTTCCATGATAGTGTTCATCCGGAGTTTTTCGTCTTTTCAGGGGCCGGATGTAAGTCCCCCGGACTTTCAAAGACCGAAATTAAGGTATTCGCGTATTCTGCTATGATTTTGCGGATGTCGAATTTCTCGATCACCAAAGCACGTCCTTTTTTGCCCATCGCGCAACGCTCTTCGGGGGGCAGGTTCAACATCTTTTCCATTTTATCTGCCAGGTCGAACGCATCGTTAAGATTGCACAGGTAACCATTTACCTGGTCGTGCACCACTTCTTTGCAACCCCTGTTGAGTGAGGTTACCACCGGAATTTCCATGCTTGCGGCCTCCATCAGGCACCGCGGCACGCCTTCATTATAATAAGAAGGAAAGACAAGGCAGTCGGCCTGTGCCAGGTAGGGCCGCACATCGTCGGCAAACCCGAAATAATGAATGAGCCCTTCATTTTTCCATGCCTCGAGCAGGGCAGGATCGATGGAGTCGGGATGGCCCGCCTCGAAAAAACCGATTAAGTTGAACACCGAAGGGTAATGCTTACGGCGAAGGATGCGCGCCGCGTCGGCGTACAAAGAAACGCCCTTGCTTTTGAGGAGGCGCGTACTCATGATAAATTGAAACGGCCGGCCGGCACCTGCCGCACGATCGTGCCCCGGCGCAAAATGTTCGGTGTTCACCCCTTCGCCCGCAAGAACTTTCATCTTGACGATGCTCACGATCTTTTCTTTCACAAACACTCTTGCATCTTCATTGTTCAGGAACCATACCTCCCGCGCATTTTTCAACGCTCTCCTGTAGAGCAATTTTATAATACGGAACAACCAGTTTCTTTTTGCAAATGGATAACCGAGGCCCGTGATGACCGCCACGCTGGGTATATTGCGCGCACCTGCTGCCAGCGAACCGTAAATGTTGGGCTTGGCCACATAGTGAAAAATAAAATCGGGTGCAATGCTGCGGTATAGGCTGCGGAGCCGGAGATAAAAACGCAGATCTTTAACCGGGTTTTCTCCCTTGTTGTTGAAATCGATAGCGATGAACCTGCAGCCCTGCTGCACCAGTTTTTCCGCATAATCATCGGGGGGAGAAAGAACGACCACCTTGTACCCGCTGCTGAGCATCCACTTGATCACATCCAGCCGGAAATTGTACACCGACCATGCATTGTTGGAAACGAAGACAATCGTTTTGCGCGGTTCCGCGACAACAGGTGTAGGCATAGATGGTTCCAAAAGTAGAGATTTGATCAGGAAACGTGCCGCTTAAAATAATTTTATTTATCCTTACAAAAAACTATCCATGCGTCTAAAACCGCAGGCATTAAGCCGGAAGGAAATAATCGCCGGGTATTCAGTGAAACTGATCCTGGGATGCCTGTATGGTTTTATCTATCTCCATTTTTATGACGGCGACGATACCTGGGGACTCTACCAGTCTTCCCTCCAGGAAACCTCGCTGCTCCGCAGCCATCCCCTGCAGTTTTTCCGGAACGAATTCACTCCTTTGCATTCCATTGAAATAGGGCACAGCTTTGCGCATATTGTAATGCTGTACCAGAACGACCTGCAATATGCCCTGCTGGTGAAAACAATGTCGATACTCCATCTCGTTACCGGCGGTAATTATTATATAACGGTGGCCGTGTTCAACGCCATTGTGTTTTTTGGACATTACCGGCTGTTTAAAATGCTGAACGAACAATTTCCCGGGCGGCGAAAACTTTTTTTTGCATGTGTGTTCCTGTTTTTGCCGGCGGTGTTCTGGGTTAGTGGCTATCGCGTTGAAGGGATGCTTTTGTTTTTCCTTTCGCTGTACCTGCTGCACCTGTTCAGTAAAAAAGAATACACTGCTAAAAGGATCATCTTCCTGCTTGTCGGTTTTATCGGTGTGTTTATTGCGCGGCCCGAGGTGGCGCCTTTTTTATTAGTCGCTTCCGTGGCTTATTGGGCAAGCAGCATCAGCAAGCGACCCTACTTGTCGTTCGCGACCGTTTATCTTTTTGCGGGAGTCTTGTTTTTTGCGTCGGCCGGGTTTTTGCCTTCGGGCGGGCTGCCCGGCGTCATGGCCAAAAAACAAGCGGAATTTATGGCGCTGAAGGGCACCGCATTCGACCTTACCCCGCTCGACCCTTCATTTTCAGGGTTTATGAGGGTTATGCCCGAGGCGTTTGCCAATACGTTTTTGCGGCCCTTTCCCTGGGAGGCCAGTGGCGCCCTGCAGCTCATGGCTTCGGCCGAAATAATCGTTTTCTGGCTGGCCGTTTTTATCTGTATATTTAACCTGAGCAGCGACTGGAAGCTTCGTTTAAAGGATCCCGTTATATTGTTTTTGCTGGTATTTGGCTGCTCGATGTATATTTCGATAGGATGTATTGTGCCCTTTCCCGGGGCCATAATAAGGTACAAAGCGGTTGCCGGCCTTCTCATGATTTGCTGTTTCGCAGCCCTGGTAAGGAACGTTGAACGGAAGTAATTAAGATTTTTCTTAATATGCCATTTTGAGGCTGAAACCCGCTCAAAATGCGCC
>CAMPGT010000133.1 GCA_946885665.1 uncultured Chitinophagaceae bacterium
GAACGCGGTATGCCGACGGCTGCACATCGGGTCATTCCATTATGGGCCTTTCCAACCTGCAATGGCCGTCGTTGGTGGCCACATGCAGCTTCTTCGCCGGGGGATTGCTCATCTCCAATTTTGTTCTACCCTATATTTTACAATTATGAAGAACGCGAGGTTTTTAGTAGCAGGAATCATTTTCGGGGTCTTTATTATTAAAGGAGAAGTGGTGTCGTGGTTCCGCATACAGGAGATGTTTCGATTTCAAAGCTTCCACATGTACGGCATCATTGGATCGGCAGTTGTTACGGGAATGATCTCCATCCAACTGATAAAGCGGTTTAATATTAAGACGATCGATAAAGACAGCATCGTCATTATCCCCAAAAAATTTAATTGGGGATTTATTTACGGCGGACTGTTGTTTGGTTTTGGATGGGCCATCACCGGCGCTTGTCCGGGTCCGTTATACTCGCAAATAGGCAGTGGCAGCACCGTGGTGATTGTTACATTGCTCAGCGCCATTGCCGGCACATGGACGTATGGGCGAATAAAGGACCGGCTACCACATTAGCTGCCGCAAAACGTCCTCTATTTGTCGTAATCGGCCATGTGCCATCTCACCTGACCGGGCTATTTTGCATTACATTTTTAACTCAAAAAAGTAAACAATGGAAACAGGAAGCAACACGAGGATCACCGTTCAGAATAGCATTAAGGCGCCGGTACAAAAAGTATGGGAATACTGGTCGAAGCCTGAACACATCACGAAATGGAGCAACGCATCAGACGATTGGCATACGCCCCGTGCAGAAAACGATCTGCGGGAAGGCGGCAAATTCCTTTCGAGGATGGAAGCCCGCGACGGCAGCATGGGCTTTGATTTTGGCGGCGTGTACGACGAAGTGAAAGAACATAACCGCATTGCTTACACGATGGGTGACGGCAGAAAGGTAGAGGTTGACTTCGAAACCAGGGGTGATGAAACCAAAGTGGTGGAAACGTTCGACGCCGAAAACACACATCCGGTAGAGATGCAAAGAGGAGGCTGGCAGGCAATTCTCGATAACTTCAAAAAATACGTAGAGGCAAACTGATTTTTTTTCATGCCGGTCATTTATGTGCGGGAATTTATCTAAATTACTTACCGCCAACAATGTGACATGCCATGAGAAAGCTGACCGCCTTCATCTGTTTACTATTTATTGCCCTTTACGGATCGGCGCAGCAGTTCGAACCTATCGACAAGCAGGCTACTGATGAAACCAGGAACCTGTTTCACAATCTGCACAAGCTTGCCAAAAATCATACTCTTTTCGGGCACCAGCATGCAACAGAATACGGGCACGGTTGGCACGGCGACGCGAACAGGTCGGATGTTAAGTCGGTGACAGGCTCCCATCCTGGCGTGATAGGGATCGACCTAAGCGGCTTCACCGGCGGATCGAAAGACCAAACGGACGCTTACAAGGCACACGTGAAAAAAATCGTGGAAGAGGCGTACGACCGCGGCGGCGTAATCACCGTGGCGTGGCATTTCCCGAATCCCGTATCGGCCGGCGGGTTTTACTGGAAGGATTCAGTATCGCTGCCTGCTGTTCGCTATTTGATTCCCGGCGGAGAGGCTCATGACAAATACAGGAATATATTAAAAGGTATCGCCGATTGGGCGCTTTCGGTGCGGGGCGCCGATGGCAAACTGGTGCCCATGATCTTCCGCCCCTTTCATGAATTTGACGGCGACTGGTTCTGGTGGGGCAGGTCGCATTGCACCACAGAAGAGTTCACCTCGCTGTGGAAATTTACCGTTGGCTACCTCCGTGACAGCCTTAACGTACACCAGTTTCTTTATGCATTTTCGCCAGACAATCGCTTCCTTACAGAAGAAAAATACCTTGAGCGCTACCCCGGAAATGAATGGGTAGATATGGTGGGCATGGATAATTATGGCGACATGGGCCGGGACGGCTATGCACTGGAAAAGGCAGCATTGAAGCTGAAAATTGTATCAGACTTCGCCAAAAAAACAGGGAAGCTGGCTGCCTTTACCGAAACCGGCCTGGAATCCATACCTAATCCCACGTGGTGGAACGAAACCCTGCTCAAAGTGATGCGCGATTCCGACATGGAACTGTGCTATGTGCTCGTGTGGCGAAACGACATGCGCAGTCCCACTCATTTTTACGCTCCTTATCCCGGGCACACATCTGTTCCCGACTTCATAAAATTTTATAACGATGAATACACGCTTTTCGAAAACGACATCAGTGGTATCTATGGAAAAATGAAAATCAAAAACACGATGGCACAGGCAGGCCGCTGATCAAAAAATGCATATTCTATGTCAACCATGTGCTAAAAAAGCACGCATATCATTGAAATCGAGATAAAAAATACAAACAATTGTTAAAAAATCATCGGTTTTTTGTTAAAATCTGGTATACTTTAGAAGAGCCAAACACCTATTACGATCATCAAAATTGCTTTATGAGAAAACAACCTTTGTTTGTCCAACTGCTTTTCTTCAATCATGCCTTCTCCCATCGCTTTCCACGAAAAAAGCATGTAACCCTCACGGGCACATGAAATTGGGCTGCATAGCAGGCACTTTGCAAACGGGCACAGCGCAATGAACCGCTGCAGTTTGTGGCAATCCGACTTTTCATTCTCGAACCAAAACAAACACTTATATCTTCTATGTAACAATTCCGTCAAATGAACATTGCAACAGCCGGTGCCAGAGACATCGGTTATTGATTGCCAAAACCAAATAATTAACAACCAAGTAAACAATTATGAACAAACTACACGTAGTATTAGTTTTCATGCTATTACTTGTTGCGGGTATCCCCGCAGCTTATGCGCAGAAACGAACCGTGTCCGGAACAGTTGCCGACGCCAACGGCACGCGAATGCCAGGCGTCAACGTCATTGTAAAAGGCACGTCAGTGGGAACAAGTTCCAACGCTGATGGCCAGTTTAATCTCAGCGTTCCAGAAGGGTCAAACACGCTTGTATTTTCCAGCATCGGGTTTACCACCCAGGAAGTGGACATTACCGGCCGTTCATCAATAGAGGTTACCCTGCAGGAAGGCTCCAGCGAACTGGAGAGCGTTGTGGTAACGGCCCTCGGTATTGAAAGGAGCGAACGGGCACTTCAATTTTCGGCAACCCAGGTGGGTGGCGAAAACTTCACCCAGGCGAGGGAAATAAGCACCGCCGCTGCACTCGAAGGAAGGGTGGCCGGTGTGAACGTATCAAAAATTGCGACAGGACCGGGTGCATCATCCCGTGTGGTTATCCGCGGTGCAAAATCACTTGGATCCACCACCAACCAGCCGCTGTATGTGGTTGACGGTGTGCCCATCGATAACTCCAACTTCGGCCAGGCCGGTGTATGGGGCGGTGCCGACCAGGGAGATGGTATGAGCAGTATCAACCCCGACGACGTTGAATCTATTACTGTGCTGAAAGGCGCCAGCGCCGCAGCCCTTTATGGATCCAGGGCCGCGAACGGCGTTATTCTGATCACTACCAAGAAAGGAACAGGAAGGAAAGGCATCGGTATTGAATTTAACTCCAACTATGTTTTTGAAAAAATAAACAACCTCACCGACTTCCAGCATACCCATGGTAATGGCGGTTACGTAGGAGCTGATATCGAAACATCAGTGGCCACCGCTCCTCAAACCATTGAGCAGCACTGGAACAATGGATGGGGAAAGAACGGATGGGGACCGAAATTCGGCGGAAGCACAGCCACAGCCGTACAATGGGACGGTATAAGCAGGCCGTACGCGTACACAGGCGATAACTGGGATCGGTTTTACCAAACAGGTACCACCTTCACCAACACCCTCGCGCTTACAGGCGGCAGTGAAACACAGAACTTCAGGTTTTCTGCTTCTAATATGAGCAACGACGGTGTTGTTCCCAACTCCGGCTTTGACAGGATAAACCTTTCTCTTGCTACGAGTGCAAAATTTGCGAAGAAACTTACGTTCACTTCCAACATACTGTATTCTAACGAGAAAGTGAAAAACAGGCCGAATGTATCCGATTCACCAGGAAACGGAATTCTGGCGCTCTACTATCTTCCAAACGATGTTGACGTTCGTAATATGCTTGGCGATCCCAACAAACCGGGTGCCGTGCCTTCGATCGAACAACAACAGGCGCAAGGCATTACAATTTTCGACGGAAAGCCACCGGGAGAAGAGTTCCAGGTATCTACCGACCTCTGGACGCAAAATCCTTATTGGGCAGCTTACCAGCAGATCAATTCGGACGTTCGCGACAGGGTAATTGCCAACGGAACATTAAGGTATGACATCACCGACTTCCTTTACCTCCAGGGACAGGCAGGTATGGACTGGTACACTTTAAGGGGAACAAGATTAACTCCCCAGGGTACAGGTCATAACCGCCCCGGCAGTATGAGTGAAAATGAAAACCGCAAACGTGAGGTTAACCTTTCTTACATGCTCGGCTTCGACAAAACCTTCGGTAAGATTGGTGTAAACGCTTTTGTTGGTGGAAACAGGATGCGCAGCACAAGCGAGTTCATTTCTGCAGATGGAACCGGATTTAATACACCGTTGTTCCCTGCCATCACCAATGCCAACGCCAAGAACTATGGCTATGGATATGGAAAAATGGGTATTAACTCGTTATACGGATCTGCTGAAGTTTCCTATAACAATTACCTGTTCATAACAGCGACAGCAAGGGAAGACTGGTTCTCCACATTGAACCCGGAAAATAACAGCATTCTTTATCCTTCCATTGGAGGTAGCTTTGTATTTTCTGATGCCATTAGCTCTCTGCCGTCGTGGCTTAGCTTCGGTAAACTGAGGGCAACGTGGGCACAGGTGGGTAACACGCAATCGGTGGGAGCCTATCAGACCACTCTCACTTATTCGGCAGGTAACACGCACCTGAACAGGCCGCTGGGAGGATTTACATCCGGTGGAAACTATCCCAACCGCGACCTGGTGCCGTTTACTTCTACCGAACTTGAATTCGGTTTGGATATACGGTTCTTCAATAACAGGTTGGGCTTCGATGTGGCCTACTATGACCAAAAGACAACCGATGATATCCTGAATGCCAACATCTCAAGGGCTTCCGGATTTACGACAACAAGCGTGAACCTCGGTAAAATCACCAATAAGGGTATTGAAGCCCTGATAACCGGTACGCCGATCAAGGGTCCCATTACATGGGATATCTCGCTGAACTTTTCAAAGAACACCAGCAAGGTGATTTCGCTGATCGAAGGGCAAACAGAAGTTGTTGGAGAAGAACCGAGAACAAGAACTGTGTTCATCAAACACATCGTTGGTTATCCATATGGCATGATCACCGGTCAGACACAACTGCGCGATCCGGCAACCGGCCTGTTGGTTTATGACGAACACGGCACTCCGCTTACAGACAATTCATACCAGATCATAGGTAAAGGTGTTCCTGATTTCACCGGTGGTTTAAACAACTCGTTTACCTGGAAGAATTTGAACCTGACCTTCCTGATCGACTTTAAATCAGGCGGTGATATTTATTCCGGTACAAACGTAAGAATGACACAGGCAGGATTTACCCAACAAAGTTTGCTGGGACGTGAAGGCGAGGCGCCATTAAGCGTAACCGGCGTAATACAGGATGGAGTGGATGGAAACGGCGATCCCGTATATAAACCCTTCTCTAAGCAACTTGCACCCGGTGAAGCACAGAACTACTGGAGCCAACTGGGCGAAAGAGCCTCCGAAAGGTTTATCTACGATGCGTCTTTCGTTAAGCTCAGGCAGTTAACACTCGGTTATATGCTTCCGAAGAAACTGCTGAGTAAAACGCCTATTCAAAACCTGATGGTTTCGTTCGTTGCCCGTAACCTGGCAATAATTTACAAGAATGCCGACAATATCGATCCCGAGTCGAGCTATACCAGCTCTAACTCACAGGGTCTCGATTATTTTGGTTTCCCGGCAACACGCACGTTTGGCTTCAACCTTCGCGCGACCTTCTAACCATTAATAGTAACAAGTATGAAATATTTACGTAAAATAATTTTTTGCACCGCGGTCAGCTCAGTTCTTGTTACAACATCCTGTAACAGAGATGAACTGACGGACCTGAATATCGATCCGCAGGCACTCAGCACGATCGATCTCAACTTCCTGTTTACTTCCGCGCAGTTGGGTGCCGCGTCTGGCGGGTCGAACGGTGATAACCGTTACATCGACTGGAGAACAAACATCGGAATGTGCTCGTATGCCATACAGCACCTGGCAAATGCCGGTGGCGGTATCGGGCCCGGCGATAAATACACCGACAATTTCGAAACCTCCAGCGCGCCTTTCGAGTTTATTTACGGCGACCAGTTGAAAAACATCGGCGAAATACTCAAGCAAACAGGCCCCGGTGGATTTGCCGAAGGCAAGAACAACAACCTGGTACAGGCCGCAAGGATTCTGAGAGCATTTCTTTTTCACCGCGTGACCGACTACTATGGCAGTGTTCCCTACTTTGAAACAATGAAAGCCGGAGAAGGTATCTTCTTCCCGCATTACGACAAGCAAAAGGACATCTACACCGACCTGCTGAAGGAACTTGATGAAGCAACCGCAGGATTAGGTGCTCCCGATCCTGCCGATGGCTTTGAAGCAGCAGATCTTTACTACAACGGTGATGTGGCTAAATGGAAAAGATGGGGCTTCTCTCTTATGCTGAGATTAGCGATGCGCGTTTCTAACGTTGCGCCCGACCTGGCCAACACATATGTTGGCAAGGCCGTAGCGGGTGGCGTGTTTACCAGCAACGACGATAATGTTATCGTTCCAATGGCAGAAGCGCCCTCATTATGGATAAACCAAAACGGTATTTCACGTGCCTTTATTCCTGGTGACGGCGGACAGCCGACATTCATGAGTAACACCCTGATCGACTGGCTCAAAGGACCGAACACAGGTTCAACAGCAGACGACGATCCGAGGCTCATGATCCTCACAGGAGGAATCGGCAACTGGAGCCCGGATTCATGGGATCCGATCGTTACCGATCCGCTTCTTCAAAAAGGTATGCCAAATGGTAAGGACCAGGATATGCTCGAAGCTATCGAAGGCATCAGCCCGCTTGACCAGAATGCCGTTTATTCCAAGATCAACGTTCTTTTGCTGGACAGGGCAGAACCCTACATGCTCATGAACTATGGTGAAGTGGAACTGCTGCTTGCAGAAGCTTCTGAAAGAAGTATCGGTGGATTAAGCCCTGCAGGTGCGAAAGCGCACTATGAAGCCGGCGTAAAGGCATCGATGCAGATGTATCCCATCTATGACGCTTCTTTCACAGTTTCAGACGGTGCGGTTACATCGTATCTCACCACATTTCCTTACGGCGTTACCAAGCCCGCTTTGGAAATGATCTATGATCAAATGTGGGTGAACCACTTCCTTAACTGGTGGGAAGCATGGTCGGATTGGAGAAGAACAGGGTTCCCTGCGTTGACTCCGACAAATTACCCCGGTAACGTAACTGGTGGTACTATTCCTCAGAAGCTTAAATATCCGAATGCCGAAGTGGCCGGTAATCCGAACTTCGCATCGGGAGCAAGCGCTAACGACTACACCACTAAAGTTTGGTGGGCAGGTGGTCCGGAATAACAAGCTGGTATATTATCCCTGAACGCATAATAAAAGCCCTTGAGCAATCAAGGGCTTTTTTAATTATGCGTCGTCCTTATTTTTTCTTTTCGAAGAGAAGAACACTTTTGTTGTTTCTTCCAACGATCAAATATTTTGATTGTTTTGAATGAATGATACCTGCATCCCGCACCTCACCTTCTACACTGATACCGGAAGCTTTTGCAGGAACTGCGGCGAACGCCTGGTTGCCGAGGCCTTTCAATAAAACGCCTTTGCTGGCATTGTACCTGCCAGCCTGCGGTTTTAGCGCATAAAAGTTTCCACCCAGCCAAATATCCGTCTTGCCATCTCCATCAAGATCATCGGCGGCAATGCCGAACACCGGCGACAACTGCGCTGCTGCAGGCAACGCCTGCAAATCGAAACGGCCATTGTTGTTCCAGAGAACAGACGTTTGCAGGTAATTGGCTTCATACTTCAGCGCCCTGCTGCGTATTTCGGGAGAAAAAAGAGAGTCATAGGTTTTATTGCCGTAATCAGCATATCTCAATATCGTTTTTTTCAATCCGGGCAATTGTGCGGTAAGTTCGGGTTTGGTGGCAAAAGGATAGGCTCTGTCATCGAGCGTGGGGTACCAGTTGATGATGAATTCACTCTTACCGTTGTTGTCAAAATCATTTACATACATCGAAAGCGGCCTGCTGCCACTGGCAGTAAACTTCGTGTTCAACCCTAGATTGCCTACGATAAAATCCTGGTCGCCGTCGTTGTCGAGATCGGCAGCTTCTACCCGGTTCCACCAGCCGTTACTGTTCGATACCAAATCGACATGCTGAAAACTGCCGTTATCATTCTTAAAAATGGTGATGGCCATCCAGTCGCCAACTACCACAAGGTCATCGTCACCGTCGGCGTCGATATCCGACCATGAGGCATCTGTTACCATGCCCACATTGCCCAGGGCCGGCGGCGCAACATCCTTCCAGGTACCCTGGTCGTTGATCAACAGGTAGGATCGTGGCGGCAGGCCGTAATTGCCTGGAACATTACGTGCGCCAAGGAACACATCAATATCGCCGTCTTTATCGAAATCGGACGTTTCGAGCGTAGAGAAATTACCAATTACAGGAGGTATGTGCGATGCGTCGCGGGAGAAATTTCCTTTGCCGTCGTTCACATAAAACCGCACCATGAAATTAATTTTCGGCATTTCTACCTGGTTTCCACCCGAGCCGATCATCAGATCGTTGTCGCCATCTTTGTCAAAATCAAACAGCGCGCCGCAGGTGCTTTCAAATGCTGCGTCTTCATTAAAGAATTTATTATTTTGAAATTCAAAACTTCCACCCGCACGCTGAAAATACAGCTTGTCGTGATCGCCGGCGGCGCCGAGTAAAATGAAATCTTCCAGCCCGTCCCTGTTCGCATCTCCCCTTATCACTCTTGGTCCTTCAGTTGAAAGCATTCTGAAAAGAAGTATTTCATCATCAAAATCATTGTACCTGTTTTCGTGGTGTACCGCCGGCGTTTTAATGAGCGAGCTGCCCACTTCCCCGAAGAGCGGAGCCGATTCGGAAAGCTGGGTATTTGCGGCAGGCGCCGCGTCCTGAATATTTAAGGTGATCGTTTGGTCAGCCGGAACATTCGTTAGCACCTGTACCTTTTCACCGGGCCATGTTACCTGCAATGAATCGATTTCGTTGTTGCCGCCCAACCCAAAGATCACACAGGGTTCAATGCTGCTCTGAAACCCACGCGTGTTGTAGTTCTGCAATACCCTGATACCATCTTTTGTGGTGACCTTCACTTCTGCGCCGACGCCGAATGGGTTTTTTTCCGGACCCGCAAACTTCACTTTCAAAAAGTGGTTCTCTTTATTTGAACCGGCATCATTGCGGTAAAGAAAACTCTTAGCGTTGATATTGTTGACCACGAGGTCCTCGTCGCCGTCGTTGTCGAGATCGCCGTAGGCCGCGCCGTTACTGTAGGAGAGCTGTGAAAGTCCCAATGCCGTGGCATTATTCTGAAACTGCAGGTTGCCGGCGTTGGAAAAGGCGTAATTCTGCAAAGCGCTCGAAGGAATATTCGAAATGAATTTTTGATAGTTGAATGTCTCTTTATCCCTGATGCCCTGGGCCTTCACTTCGTTGGCGATAAAGTCGTGAAAATCCATCGACATGATATCTTTTAAAATGCCATTGCTGACGAAAATGTCTTTCCTGCCGTCATTTTCGAAATCGAAGATCAGCGCTCCCCAGCTCCAGTCTGTCGCCGCCACGCCCGACATCAAACCGATCTCCGAAAAATCAGCTTTACCATTATTCAAATGCAGGCAATTTTGCGTGAACTGGTAGTGATAGTTGGCGCGGTACTTAAAATCTTCGAGATGATAGGGATCGAAAGCCATTGTTGTTTGCAAACGGTAGTTATCGGCCGGCAGCATATCGGTAGTGAATATCTCCGGGTATCCGTCGTTGTTGATATCGGCGATGTCGGCTCCCATGCTCGATGTGGAGCAGTAATTGACGCGAGAAGTGAGCTCTTCCGAAAATTTACCGTTCCCTTTATTAATATAGAGGTAGTCTCTTTCCCAGAAGTCGTTGGAGATGTAAATGTCGGGTAAATGATCGCCGTTGAGGTCGGAAACGGCAACGCCCAAACCAAAGGCAATGTCGCTGCTGTAGATGCCCGCTGCAACTGTTACATCGGTAAAGATATTGCCATCATTGCGCATAAGCTTGTGGCCGCCCGGCGAAGGCTGCTCTCTTACTTTTTTGTATAATTCTATTTTTTCGGGATTACGAAAGCTGTTGTTGAGAATGTAACAATCCAGGTCGCCATCGAGATCGTAGTCAAAGAACGCGGCGTGAGTGGAGTAGCCCTCGTTGTCCAGGTTGTACTCCTTTGCTTTTTCGATGAAAGTGAGGTTACCGTTGTTGATGAACAATTCGTTTTTTTTGTGGTTGCCGTCAACGTCGCCCGAGTTGCAAACATAGATATCGAGCAGGCCATCGGCATTCACGTCGGCCATGGTTACACCCGTGCTCCATTCCATGCTGCCGCCCACGCCCGCCTTTTCGGTGATGTCTTCAAAAACAAGATTTCCTTTATTGAGGTAGAGCCTGTTCTTTTTTTGGTTGGCGGTAAAAT
>CAMPGT010000134.1 GCA_946885665.1 uncultured Chitinophagaceae bacterium
GAGTGGGGAGTAGGGAGTGGGGAGAGAGTTTTTAGTTTTAACTTTTAACTTTTAAGTTTTGTCCGACGGCCATCGGCCATCACTTCATCTTCCCATCTTTCATATGAAGCACGCGGTCGCTCATTTTGGCGAGATCTTCATTGTGGGTGACAATCAAGAAAGTCTGGTTAAACTTCTTCCTCAAATCAAAAAATAACTGGTGCAAATCGCGCGCATGCGCTGAGTCGAGATTGCCTGTGGGCTCATCGGCGAAGATGATGAGTGGTTCGTTGATGAGCGCACGCGCCACGGCCACACGCTGCTGCTCACCACCCGAAAGCGCGCCGGGTTTATTGTCGAGACGATCGCCGAGGCCCAGCGACTCAAGAAGAGACTTCGCCCTTGTCGCCACCTCTTTTTTCTTTTTGCCATTGATCCATCCGGGAACGCAAACATTCTCCATCGCGGTGAACTCGGGAAGCAGGTGATGAAACTGAAATACAAACCCGATGTGCCTGTTGCGAAAGTCAGCCATCTGTTTGTCGTTGAGCGCGCTCATCTTATTCCCATTGATCAGTATCTCACCCCTGTTGGGCCTGTCGAGCGTGCCCAGGATGTGGAGGAGGGTGCTTTTTCCGGAACCGGAGGGGCCAACGATGCTTACGATCTCGCCCTTATTAAGCGTAAGATCCACACCCCTCAATACTTCCAGATCGCCATAGTTCTTATGTATATCCTTTGCTTGTAACATGTGTTTCAACAGCGGGTCAAGATACTACAAACGTGCCGTTCGCCGTTCACAATCTGCATTTTACAATGAACTTAATAAAATCGCCAATATCTTTCAAAGATAGATTTGGTTATTTCGGCTTTACAGTTACTTTTGCGCAAATTATCCGCAACCATGTTTTGGACACTTGAATTAGCTTCATACCTTGAAGATGCACCGTGGCCAGCTACAAAGGATGAGTTGATTGACTATTCCATCCGTAGCGGGGCGCCTATAGAGGTGGTGGAAAATTTGCAGGAACTTGAAGACGAAGGTGAGATTTATGAAGGTATCGAGGATATCTGGCCCGATTATCCCAGCCAGGATGATTTTTTCTTCAACGAGGATGAGTATTGATTCGCGCCTTCCATTCTATTTCAGCAACACCCAATAAGAATGCCGTGTACCGTGCCACCACAAACAGGTGATCGCTTAGCCTGTTCAGGTACTTAATGACCAGCGGTTCAACAAACATTCCCTGCTCAGCCATGTTCACACAATGCCGTTCGGCACGTCTGCACACGCATCTTGCGATATGGGCCGCAGAAACTGCGGGGTGACCTCCGGGCAGGATAAACGACTTCATGGGTGGCAGACTTTCGTTCATCCTGTCCATCTCTTTCTCGAGTAGCACGATGTCGTCTTCCTGGAGATCGGGGATTTTCATTTTAGGTTCCTTCTCGGGGTCGCAGGCGAGAGAGGAGCCGACGGTGAAGAGGCGGTCCTGGATCTCTGCCAGGGTTTTTTTCGTGCCGCTATCATTAAGCTGGTCGTTCAGCGAGCCGATAAAGCTGTTGAGCTCGTCCACCGTTCAATACGCTTGAATGCTCTGGTGGCTCTTAAAGACATTTGTGCCAACGATGTTCTTCGTTTTGCACTGGTCGCGGGTTTTTGTATAAATCTTTACAGACATAAAAAGTAAAAGTTAAAACGGCCCCCTCGCCACTTCCTACTACCCACTCCCCAATTTGCCCATTGCCATTCCCTATCCCTTCACTTCCTCCAGCCTCTCCCTCTTCAAATCACTCTCAATAATTCCATCTTTCAACCTTATCACCCTGTGGGCAAACTGCGCGATGTCTTCTTCGTGGGTAACGAGTACCACGGTGTTTCCGCCGTCATGTATTTTGTTGAACATGTCCATGATCTCGACAGACGTTTTGCTGTCGAGGTTGCCCGTAGGTTCATCTGCCAGGATGATAGAAGGATTGTTGACCAGCGCCCTGGCGATCGCCACACGTTGGCATTGTCCGCCGGAAAGTTCGTTCGGCTTATGGTGGCTCCGTTCTTCGAGCCCCACTTTTTTGATCACTTCCATGGCCATTTCAGTGCGCTGCCTTTTGGTTATGCCTGCATACACCAGCGGCAGCGCCACATTTTCCAGGGCGCTCATCCGGGGCAGGAGGTTGAATTGCTGAAACACAAAACCTATCTCCTTGTTCCGTATTTCGGCGAGGGCATTGTCCTCCATTTTGCTCACGTCGTGCCCGTTGAGGATGTACATTCCCGAGGTCGGCGAATCCAGGCATCCCAGGATATTCATGAGCGTGCTTTTACCGGAGCCCGAGGGGCCCATCAGCGCCACATACTCGTTCTTATGAATATCCAGGGTAATCCCTTTCAATACATTGATCGCCTGCCGGCCCATAAAGTAGCTTTTATGGATGTCTTCGATATGTATAATGGAGCGGGTACTCATTTCTTTATCACCTTTGGCACTTTGAAAAATATGCCATCGGTATCAGGAGCATTTTTCAGGGCCTCTTCACGCGCAACCGATCCCTGCACCATGTCGTCGCGCAATATGTTTACATTGGCGCTCATGTGCAGGAGCGGCTCAACACCTTCGGTATTTACTTCTTTTAGTTTTTCAATGAAAGTGATCATTTCTTCCAGGTCGGCCTTTATCTCCCTCCTTTCCTGTTCATCGAAGCTCAGGTGAGACAGTTTCGCCAGGTTATCTATCAAAAGATCATTTACTTGCATATAGCGACAAAAGTACTAAATCCTTATTTTCGCTAATGCTTTTCTATTTGTTCTGCGGGACAGTGCTTATCCAACTGGTATTTCATTGGTTCTTTTTCAAACGCATATCTTTCTTCAGGCCTCCGGCCAAACAAAAATCGCAACAGCATCCTGTAAGCGTCATTGTATGCGCCCGCGACGAAGCAGCAAATCTCGCCAAAAATCTTCCCGGCATTCTCGTTCAGCAATACGCTTCGTCGAGGGAGGTGCTGGTAGTTAATCATAACAGCCAGGACGAAACGAAATACCTGCTCGACGAATTCAAAAAAACATTCCGCGACCTGCACATCGTGAACCTTTCGCAGGAGGCAAAAGGCATCCCGGGAAAAAAATACCCCCTGTCGATGGGTATTAAAGAGTCGAAGCATGAAGTTGTGCTGCTCACCGATGCCGACTGCGTTCCGGCAACGGAAAACTGGATCACCAAAATGCAGGATGGCTATGATGAGAATACTGAAATTGTGCTGGGCTATGGAGCGTACTATAAAAAGAAGGGTATTTTAAATAAGCTGATCCGCTTTGAAACTTTTTTGTCGGCACTGCAGTACTTGTCTTATGCGCTGGCCGGACTGCCTTACATGGGCACCGGCAGAAACCTGTCGTACAAGAAAACACTTTTTTTCAAGAACAAGGGCTTTTCCTCCATCAATCATGTTCCCGGCGGCGACGACGACCTTTTCATCAACAAAGTGGCCAACAAACATAACACGAGGGTGGTGTTGGATAAAGATGCCTTCACCCTCTCCGAGCCCAAAAAAAGTTTTGGCGACTGGTACCGGCAGAAGGGGCGCCATTATTCTACCGGGAAATATTACAAGCCGGTTCATAAATTTTTGCTGGGACTCTTTTCCGTGTCCCAGTTTTTGTTTTATCCCCTCTTCGTTGCCGCGCTGTTTGTATTCGACTGGCGGATTGTTTGCGGTGTGTTTTTGCTGCGCATGATTTCGCAGGCTATTGTGTATTACAAAGCGATGGACAAGCTTGATGAGAAGGACCTGTTCCCCATCTGGTGGCTGCTCGACCTCTGGATGTTCTTTTATTATTTGATCTTTGCGCCAGCATTATGGAAAAAGCCGAAGAAAAACTGGAGCTGATCACCAAGTATTTCGATGAATTTTCGACTGAACAGGTGCAGCAGTTGCTCGCCCTCGAACCGCTATACAAGGAGTGGAACAGCAGGATCAATGTTATTTCAAGAAAGGATGAGGACAGCTTGTATTTGAAGCATGTGCTTCATTCGCTGAGCATCGCCGCTGTATTTGATTTCAGCGAAGGGATGGAAGTACTTGATCTTGGTACCGGCGGTGGTTTCCCGGGGATTCCGCTCGCTATTTTTTTTCCGGGTGTGCAGTTTCATCTCGTGGACAGTATCGGCAAAAAGATAAAGGTGGTGGAGGCGGTTGCTGAAGGCATCGGGCTGAAGAATGTTACCGCGCAACATATGCGGGCGGAAGAGATACGCGGAAGAAAGTTCGACACGGTGGTATCGCGGGCGGTGGCGCCGCTGGCGGAGTTGTGGAGGTGGGGCGAGCCATTGTTGCGGGGCGGCAAAGGGCATAGGGGAAAGGGCAAAGAGGAGACGGGAGACGGGAGACGGCAATGCGGCAACTCGTTTCCCCCGCTGGCCGGTCCTCCCCCGGTCCCTCCTTCGTCGGGACCGCCTCCTCCAAAGGGGGAAAAGGACGCGCAAAAATTTCCCCCGCTGGCGGGGGTGTCGCCGAAGGCGACGGGGGTGGACCCCAACGGCCTCATTTGCCTCAAGGGCGGCGATCTCACAAAAGAAATAGCAGAAAGCCACTGCAGGCCCCGCATGATGGAGATAACAGAAATATTTGACGAGGCTGTTTTTGAAGAAAAATATATTCTTTACGTACCCTTAAACAAATAATAGTCAATCCCGGCAACAAGTAAGAAACCTTCAGTAAAAAAACAAGCCAGGAAACCCCGACCCATTGCTGTCCTACCACGGAATTTCGAGCCGGTTGTTGCGCTGCTCCACATCAGCCATCCTTTTCGAAGGATCTATCTCAATCACCTTAATCGTCGCAATTCTTTTCGTTAAATCAAAGGTATAGGTGTCGTGCGTCCACTTCCATGCGGGAAACACGGTTCTCAGAACGTTTTTTTCTTCCTCGGGCTTGGTGCCAAACAACAGGTACATCGGAATGTAAGCAAGCTCTTTGGTTCCGTCTTTGTAGTCAATCAATATATCCAGCGGCATCGGTATCTCGCCGGCCTTCTTCAGCCTTATCTTCGTCTTTCCTCCTTCTTCCCATAAACTGTCTATGCTGTAGTCGATGGTTTTCGTTGAATTCACCCAATAATCTTTGTACCAATCCAACTGCAATCCGCTCACTTTCTCGGCCACACGCAAAAAATCGTCGGCGTCGGGATGCCTGAACCGCCATTGGTTGTAGTACCGGAGCATAATCTTCGACAACTGCTGGTCGCCAACAATGTAGCCCAGTTGCGAAAGAAACACGCAGCCCTTCGAATAGGCGGCGATGCTGTAGGCTGTATTCGTTTCGAAGTGGTCTGCGTGAGTGGTCAACGGCTCTTCGAGGCGCGACTTCGCGATGTAATAATATGTTTGATAATTATTGTAATGATATTTCGGAAGCATGTTTTTTAGCGAGTCGAGTCGCGCAATGGCGCCGGGTGTACCGGCTTCTCTTTTTCTGATCACCGTTTCGTTGTAATAATTGGTAACGAGATCGGTGGCCCAGTTCGCAAATCCCTCATCCATCCAGGGATAGCGCGATTCATCTGTGGCCAGCATCATCTGGTACCAGCTATGCATCCACTCATGAAAGCATGTGCCTAGCCCGGGACCATTGATCAGCGTTGCCATGGGATATTCCATGCCGCCATCCCCCCCTTGTATAAATGAATATTGCTTGTAGGCGTAGGCGCCAAAATTTTTTGCCATGAACGGATACACGGCAACTGCCGCATCACCCACTTCTTTCCATTGTTCCTCATTGCCTGTTTTATACAGCACGTGAATAGTCGGGCCATCATCGATGGTTCTTTTGATGTGCTTATATTCCGGATCGGCCGCCCATACGAAATCATGCACATTGGGCGCAAGAAAATGCCAGGTGAGTTTTGGACCAGCCGGTCGTGCCACATTTGTTCCTTTCGCTTCATACCCGTAGCCGATTTGCTGGGCGTTTTGAAGATAGCCGGTGCCTCCCAGTATGAAACTTTTATCTATGCTGATGCTGACGTCGAAATCGCCCCACACGCCGTAAAATTCCCTGGCCACATAAGGATTCGGGTGCCATCCATCTTCGTCGTACTCGCACAATTTGGGATACCACTGGCTCATGCTGTACTTCACGCCATTTGCCGCATCGCGGCCCGCGCGCCTGATTTGCAGCGGCACCTGCGCATTAAAATTCATCTTCAGCACCACTTTTTCGCCGGGCTTTACGGGCTTGGTGAGACCAACTTCCAAAATCGTCTCATGAACGGTGAAGGGCTGCGGCACGCCGTTCATGGTGAGCGATTCGACTCTTTGGTAACCTATTTCGTCTTCCTGCAGATGGGCTATCCGGTCCTTTACCCTGCTATCCCATTCCTGCCGCCGGTTTGTGCGGATCTCGCCCATGTGCCGGCTTCTTGCATCCATCATGCTGTTCGGCTGAAACGCGTTCCAGTACAAATGGTAAAACAACTTTTTGAGCGTATCCGGTGATTTATTCGTGTACTCAAGCTGTTGCTTCCCTGTAAAACGGTTGGTGGCGACATCCATGTCGATGTCCATCGTGTATTTTACGTGCTGCTGCCAATATTGTGAATAGGAAATAGTTGTCAAAGCAAGCGCAACACATCCCAGCAGGATTTTTTTCATGAAGACGTTTTAGAGGGGCGAATTTACAACGTAATTTTGTCCCTCAGCATCCTTCCCTTGCTGCTAAAATAGAGGTTTCGCTTGTTGATGTCGCTTCTTTCAACCTGTATCCTGTATTGAAGTACATCATCGGGAAGCTCGATCTTTCTTATTTCGTTAACGGTCCAGTCGGCATACTTGCTTTTTTCAAAGCCATCCTGCACCACTTCGGGTAAATCGCTTTGTTCAATGCCAATTTCGGTGCTTTCCCATTCGCCCTTGTTGCTGAACGATGCGAGGTAGTCGATGCTGTCGACGCTGAAGCTGGCCGTGAACCCGGTTAATTTATCGCGCCATTCCACCAATTCGGCCTGCGGATATTTTTCAGTGAAACTGCTCGTAACTTCGGCGGGTATCTTTCTGATCTGTGCAAACGAATTATTTGACAATAACAAAATAAATGCGGAAGACAGGAATACGTAAAATAACTTTTTCATTTCTATTTGATTTAAAACCTGTGGCAAGGTTAAGTACAATTAATAAAATAAAAACTTAAAATAGGTGCGGCACTATAAATGAGAACATGGAAACAGTAATCATAACGGGAGGAACAGGGATGATAGGTGCGGTGTTGGCGCCATTGTTACTATCCAAAGGGTTCAGGGTCGTCATTTTAACGAGGAAGGCGAAATCTTCTTCGACGGATAATCTGATATATTCAGAATGGGATCCGTCGGCACAGGAGATGGATAAAGAAATTATCGGAATGGCCGATCACATCATTCATCTCGCCGGTGCAAATGTTGGTGAAAAAAGATGGACGGCAAAAAGAAAAAAGCAAATCGTTGACAGCAGGGTGAAGGGCGGTGAAACGATCGTTAAGTCGCTTACGGCTCATCCCAACAAGGTGAAAACAGTTATCGGCGCCTCGGGAATAGGTTGGTATGGCGCGGATAATAAAAAGGCCACCCGCGGTTTTATTGAAACCGATCCTCATGCAAGTGACTTCCTTGGCGAGACCTGTGCGCAATGGGAAGAAAGTATGAAAGGAGTTGCAGCGTTGGGTAAGCGGCTGGTTACCCTTCGCACAGGGGTTGTGTTGAGTAATGAAGGCGGAGCGTTTCGCGAGTTTGTAAAACCGATGAAAGCCGGGGTGGCGACGATCCTTGGGTCGGGGATGCAGAAAATAAGCTGGATACATATTGATGACATCTGCAGGGTGTACCTGCATGCGATAGAGAATAAGAACATGAACGGCGTGTACAATGCCGCGGCGCCTGAGGTGGTGACGAATAAAACGTTAGTGTTGAAAGCGGCGAAAAGGCGGCGCCGGCCCTTTATTCCCGTTCATGTGCCGGGTTTTGTGCTCAAAATTTATTTGGGGGAGATGAGTGTGGAGGTGTTGAAGAGTGCCACTGTTGATGACAGCAGGTTGCGGAGTTCGGGATTTCATTTTTTGTTTCCAACGCTTGATGCGGCGTTGGGGGAATTGTTGGGAAAGTGATTTGGGTTGTTTTTCGTATCACCGGCCGGCGGGGGTGGACCTCCCTTCTCCTCAATTCCGCATCGGCTTCCCCGTCTTGATCACACTTTGAATTCTTTCCAGTGTTTTCCTCTCCCCGCATAAACTTAAAAAAGCTTCCCGTTCCAGGTCAAGCAGGTACTGTTCACTTACCAGTGTTTGTTCACTCAGGTCGCCGCCGCACATCACATATGCCAGCTTCCGCGCCACCAGTGTGTCGTGATCGGTGGCATAACCGCCTCTCCACATACCGTTGATGCCTGCGTACAAGGCGCCCAATCCTGAACGTCCGAGAACGCGGATATCTTTTCGTGGAACGGGCGCGTTATAACCGCTTTCGTGTAATTCGATCACCGATCGCTTTGCTTCCATGATTCTTCTTGACTGGTTCATGACGATCTCATCATGCCCCTTTCTCAACATTCCCAGCTCAAATCCTTCCGTTGCCGATGTAGAAACTTTAGCGGTGGCAATCGTGATGAACCGGTTCTTCAGTGTGATCGTCTCGGGCTCGTCTTCGTGCATCTCATCGGCAGCGCGCAGCACAAATTCTTTGGTACCGCCGCCGCCGGGGATCAGTCCAACACCGGGTTCCACCAGGCCTATGTATGTTTCGGCGGCTGCGCATACCTTATCGGCATGCAGGCTCAACTCGCACGAACCACCGAGGGCAAGGCCATGTGGCGCCACCACTACCGGTACGGCCGAATACCTCACCCGCATCATCGTTTGCTGAAACATTCTCACCGCCATGTCCAGCTCATCAAACTCCTGCTCAACGGCAAACATGAATATCATGCCCACGTTTGCGCCTGCACTGAAATGCTGTCCGTCATTGGCGATAACCAGTCCCTTATATTTTTCTTCCGCCATCCCCACCGAACGCTGGATGCCCTCAAGCACCTCGCCGCCGATCGTTCCCATTTTCGTGTACCATTCGAGGCCCAAAACGTCATCGCCCAAATGATACAACCTGCATGCGCTGTTTTTCCAAACGGTATTTTCGGCGAAGTTCTTCATCACGATGTAAGCGCCGGTTCCGGGAACCGGCGAATATTTCCCTTCTATAACGTTGTAGCATAAACGCTTTCCATTTTCCACTTTGTAGAAAGAAGTGATCCCTTGATTCAGCATTTCGTTTACCCAGGATGCGACGCTGTAGCCTTCTTCTCTCATTTTTGCGACCATTGTTTCGACTCCCAGGGCGTCCCAACTTTCGAAGGGGCCGATCTCCCAGCCAAAGCCGGCTTTCATGGCATCGTCTACGCGATAAATATCGTCGCTGATCTCGGGTATGCGTTGCGAAATGTAGGAGAACAATCCGTAATGGAATTTCCTGATGAACTCTCCCGCCTTGTCTTTTCCTTCGGCGAGTATCCGCAGCTTCTTCGCAACGTCTTCTTCTTTTTTTGCAGCGTCAGCCGATGGAAACTTCGGTTTCTTGCGCGGTTCGTATTCTTTAGTGGCGAGATTGAGTGCGAATATTTCCTTTTCGCCTTTGTCGTTCTTGACCTTCTTAAAAAAACCCTGTCCGGTTTTGTCGCCGAGCCAGTTTTTTGCTGTCATCTCCTGCAGCCATGCGGGGATGGTGAATGTTTGCCGGGCCTCGTCATTCGGGCAGTTTTCGTAGACGCCCTTCGCCACTTTTACCAGTGTGTCGATGCCGACGACATCGGCAGTACGGAAAGTCGCGGATTTTGGGCGGCCCGATACGGGTCCGGTTAAAAGATCGACTTCATCTATTGTTAGTCCCAGTTGATCTGCCAGCTTAAAAATCGACATAATTGAAAATACGCCGATGCGGTTGGCGATGAACGCGGGTGTGTCTTTGCACAAGACGGTGGTTTTGCCCAGGTGCAGGTCGCCGAATTCCATCAGGAACGAGGTTACTTCAGCATCCGTGTGAGGGGTTGGAATGATTTCGAGCAACCTCAGGTAGCGTGGCGGGTTGAAGAAGTGCGTTCCGCAGAAATGTTTTTTAAAGTCGTCTGAGCGGCCCTCTGCCATCATGTGGATGGGTATTCCGGACGTGTTGGAGGTAATCAGGGTGCCGGCGCGTCTGTGTTTTTCAACCTGTTCGAAGATCTGTTGTTTTACGTCGAGCCGTTCAACCACCACTTCGATGATCCAGTCGCAGTTTTTTATGCCGGGCATGTGTTCGCTGAAGCTGCCTGTGGCGATGAGTTTCACGGCGGATTTCGAATAAAGGGGGGAGGGGTTGGATTTAATGGCCGCTGAAATAGCGTCGGCTGCCTGTTTGGCTTCCATGTCGAGCAGAAGTACCGGGATACCGGCGCCGGCGAAGTGGCAGGCGATCCTCGAGCCCATTACGCCGCTTCCTAATACCGCAACTTTTTTGATGATTCTTTTTGTCATGGAAGGAGATAAAAGTTTAAGCTTAAAAGTTACAGGTTAAAACTGAAAACCCTCTCACGTCTCACGTCTCCCGTTTCACGGTTGAAAGCTCTCAAATTTCTCATCTTTTCAACCCACCCCTGACCCCTCCATCAGGGAGGGGATTTTTTTTTGTTTTAAGAAATTATTATCTCGCTTCCCCGCTGGCGGGGGTGGCGCGAAGCGCCGGGGGTGGACTTTTGCCC
>CAMPGT010000135.1 GCA_946885665.1 uncultured Chitinophagaceae bacterium
CCGCAACCTGCTGCAGGAACTCGGCGTCCGCACTTTTATTAACGCGCGCGGCACCATCACCGCAATGAGCGGTTCGCTCATGCACGACTACGTGCTGGACGCCATCAGGAACAGCTCACAGGACTTTTGCATGATAGATGACTTACAGGACAAGGTGGGCGAAAGGATAGCGAAAATGGCTCACTCCGAAGCGGCCGTGGTTACCTCAGGCGCCTTCTCTGCACTGATGCTGGGTATGGCGGGGATACTTACGGGCATGGATCCCAGGAAGGTGAAGATGCTTCCACACCTCGACGGCAGCGGCATGAAATCGGAAGTGATTATTCAAAAGGGCCACCGCATTGGCTATAACCAGGCTTTCACCAACTGCGGAATGAAAGTGGTTGAAGTAGAAACGGCTGCTGACGTAGATAGTGCCGTGAATGAAAATACTGCCTCGATGCATTTTCTGAACTGCAACACTGCGCAGGGACAGATAAAACATGAGGAGTGGCTGGGGCTGGCGAAAAAACACAACCTTCCCACTTCTATAGATATCGCGGCCGATGTACCCCCCGTATCAAATCTGTGGAAGTTTAATGATATGGGATTTGATTTTGTTGCCATCTCGGGCGGCAAGGCCATCCGCGGGCCGCAGAGCGCCGGAATTTTAATGGGTAAAAAGGCAATTATAGATGCGGCGCGATTGAGCGCCTTTCCCAGGGCCACCACCATTGGCCGCGGCATGAAGGTTAATAAAGAAGAGATATTGGGTATGTATGTTGCCCTTGAAAAATATGTTAACCAGGATCACGACAAAGAATGGAAATCGTGGGAAGAAAGAGTGGCCACTATCGAAAAAGCCGCGAAGACGGTGAACAGTGTGACCACAAAGGTTTACGTGCCCGAAATTGCCAACCACACGCCCACGCTCGACATTTCGTGGGACACGAACGTGATAAAAATTTCCGGCGACGATCTGCTAAAACGATTGAGTGAGGGTCAACCGTCTATCATTGCGTATGGCGGTCGCAGCAATTCGATCACGGTTTCTCCGTGGATGATGAAAGAAAACCAGGTAAAGATCGTTGCGAGGCGGATAAAAGAAGAATTGCAGAACGCTTCTTAATTATTTTTTCTTTTTCGGCAGCTTTTTTCTTACCAGCTCATATGAGTGGAGTATCCATTCCCTGACGAGCCGGTCGGGCAGCGTATTGTCCATCAGCACCGTGTTCCAGTGTTGTTTGTTCATGTGATAGCCCGGTTGTACGGCCGTATATCTTTCCCTGAGCTCGACCGCGAGTTCAGGGTCGCACTTGAGATTGATGCTCTCAAACATTTCGAGGCCCGTCAGCGCAAACAGTTTACCGTTCACTTTGTACACCAGCGTGTTTGGCCCGAAGGGAAATTCTTCGGTCACCCCGTCGAGGGAAAGACAAATGTCCCGAAACATTTCAATGTCCATTCGGCTAAGTTACAGCCTGCTTGTTTTGTTTCAGCAAAACCTTCTGATCTCATATTCCTGTTTTCTGTTCAGGATTGTTAAGTTATATTTATAGGGTGAAGTACATTTACTTTATCTGCATGATATTGTTCCCCGCCTCACTCTTTGCCCAGGATGGCAAGTTGCGCGTTATTGTATTTGGCGCTCACCCCGACGATTGCGACATGGATGTTGGCGGCACGGCCATACTGTTTTCAAAAATGGGCCATGCGGTAAAGTTTGTTGCCGTAACGAATGGTGATGCAGGGCATCAAACGATGAAGGGAAAAGAACTCGCCAAAAGAAGACTGCTCGAAGCGAAAGAAGCCGGTAAGCGCTTTGGTGTATCCTACGACGTTCTCGACAATCACGATGGTCAACTGGTTCCGTCGCTCGACGTTCGCTTGCAGATCATCGGCAAGATAAGAGAATGGAACGCCGATATCGTAATTGCGCCACGCCCCAACGACTACCATCCCGACCACCGCTACACCGGTGTACTGGTGCAGGATGCGGCGTACATGGTGGCTGTTCCCAACGTTCTTCCAAAAATACCTGCACTGAAGAAGAACCCGGTTTTTCTTTATTCGCAGGACAGGTTCCAAAAACCTAATCCGTTTGAAGCACACATTGCAATTGACATTACCGACGTCTATGATCAAAAAGTTCACGCGCTTGCTGCCCACGTTTCGCAGGTGTATGAATGGTTGCCCTGGGTAGGCCACTACGCCGGCCAGGTTCCCGCCGACACATCGGCAAGAGAAAAATGGCTGCATGATTTTTCCCGCGTAAAAATCACTCCTTCCGTAAGGCAGGCGCTCGAAAAATGGTACGGCAAGGCGCATGCAGATGCCGTGGAATATGCGGAAGCATTCGAAATATGCGAGTATGGTGCGCAGCCGGATGATGAACAGAAGAAGAGACTATTCCCGATGTTACAGATGAAATAGCGCGGTAAATAGGGGATGAGCGACTTTATTTTCGATAAAGTTTTTTAACTTAATAGTCTCTCTAAATACGGCTCCATGAAAGATGAAAGCAACCAACCCGACTCGCCTGCCGACAGTTCACAGCAAGATCCGGTAACTCATCATCCTCCAAAAATCTCAGCGATGGACCGGCGCAAATTCGTCGGTCTTACGGCTACCGCCGCCCTGTCGTTCACCATTGTTCCGCGCCACGTTCTCGGTGGTAAAAATTACATTGCTCCCAGCGACAAGCTAACCGTCGCTTATATCGGTACAGGTACCGAGGGCACGAGGGGGCTGCTCGATATGCTCATGATTCCTGAAATTCAGCTTGTGTCTGTTTGCGATCCCAACAAAGAAGCGATCGGCTATCGCGACTGGGGAACGGACTACCTGAAAAATGACATTCGTAAAGTGATCAATAATCCCGGGTGGAACCCCGGTGGCGACAATGTTATTCCCGGTGGAAGAGACAACGCAAAATCAATTGTTGAAAGCTTTTATGCCAACGTGCGCCAGCAGCCGAAATACAAAGGTTGCAGCGCTTATGCCGACGCCCGCGAACTGCTGGATAAAGAAAAAGATGTTGATGCAGTGAAGATAATGACACCCGACCACCTGCATGGCGTGCTGGCCATTGCCGCAATTAAAAAGGGCAAGCATGTGCTGATGCATAAGCCGCTCTCGAACCGGCTGGCGGAAGGGAAAAAAGTGATCGGGTACGCGAAAAGCAGCAACGTTATCACTCACCTCGTTCCCTGGGATTCTAATGGTTCGATGGAGAAGGTAATGGAATGGATCAATTCTGGCGCCATCGGCACATTGAAGGAAGTGCACAACTGGACCAACAGACCCGTGTGGCCGCAGTACGCCGAGCTTCCAAAGGAGAAACCGCCCGTTCCCAAAGGATTTAATTGGGACCTGTGGCTCGGTCCCGAGGCAGAGCGGCCCTATCATCCGAGCTATACGCACATGCTGTTCAGGGGCTGGTACGATTTCGGCGGCGGTTCAATGGCCGACATGGGTCATTACAGCTTGTGGACGGTTTTCAATGCTTTGAAACTCACTTCGCCAACTGTGGTTGAGCCTTGCCGCAGCCATGTTTGCGATTTTCATGGACAGGTACCCTATCAAATTAAAAATGACTTTTCGTTCCCGATGGCGTGCATGGTTACCTTCAGGTATCCGGCAAATGGCAACCGGCCGCCTGTTGACCTGTGTTGGTACGACGGAGGAATGAGGCCCGCCACTCCGGTTGAGTTGGCAAAAGACAATAAAGAATTACCCGCAGAGGGAATGATGTTTATCGGCGACAAAGGAAAAATTTTGGCGGGATTCAGGGTGGAGGATCCGGAAATACTGGGCAAACCCGAGAGCAAGCAAACCACGAAAGAAATAGACAATGAAATTTTTGCAAAGTACCATCTTGACCTCTTTGTGAAAGCCTGCCAATCCGGTAAGCAATATCCGGGTACGTTTGCTGAGTCCGAGTATCTAACAGAAGCAGTGAATCTTTATGCCGTTGCGCTGAGAACAAATCACAACTTGCATTTCGACGCTGCAAAACAGGTCACGAATCTGCCTGAAGCGAATAAATATTTGTCTCGCTAATACAGACCCGGTTGGAACCCGGATACCATTTAATACATCAAAAACTACTGTCATGCACAATATAAATCGTCGTCGCTTTCTTCATCAATCTACATTAGCCGCAGGCGCGGCTTTCGCTTTTTCGCAGTTGCCGCAAAATTTATTTGCCGGCTCACCGGCAGCCAATGTGCGGCTCGGATTTCAAACATGGACCGTACGGGAAATGCTTTCGAAAGATTTTGCGGGTACGCTGAAGAAAGTGGCAAAGCAAGGATATAAATTGGTGGAGATGTGTTCGCCGAAAGGATATGTGAACGCAGGTTTCGGCGCGCTGGTGAACATGGATCCGGGGGAGATGAAGAAGATCATCAATGATGCAGGTTTGCAATGCCCGACTTGCCATTTCGGACTTACCGAGTTAACCGACAACCTCGACGACCGTATTGAATTTGCAAAGGGGCTCGGCCTCAGCGCAATGATCTGTTCTTCTTTCGGTTTGCCGAAAACAGCCACGCTGAGCGATTACCAGGCAGCGGCAGAAAAGCTTAATAAAGCAGGTGAAAAGATTAAGCAGGCTGGTATGCAAACGGGATTTCACAATCACTCCATAGAATTTGCAAAGCTCGACGGCCAATTGATTTATGAAGCATTGATGGAGCGCTTCGACGGCGATCTTGTAAAAATGCAGTTTCAAACAGAAGTCATCAACCTTGGCTACAAAGCGGCCGACTACTTCAAAAAATATCCCGGCCGTTTTATTTCGGCACATCTTTCCGATTGGACAGCCGACAAAAAAGAAGTGCCGGTTGGCAAGGGTGTAATTGACTGGAAAGAATTTTTTGCAGCCGCGAAAGTCGGCGGCGTCAAATATTTTTATGTGGAAATGAGCCCCGAAACCTTCAAAGACAGTGCGGCATATGTTCGCCGGGTGTAACCTTCGTATTTATTTGTATTTAATTGATTATTTCATCGCTCTCAGCAATCCTTTTGCATAACCGATGGTTTCGGCCACTTCCGGAACGGGATCATCGGCCGACTCTTCGTATTCCACACTGATCAGGTGAGTGTATTTGACTTTGACAATTGATTTCATGATGGCGTTCAGGTCGAGCACGCCACGACCACCGGGCACAGTGTGGCCATTGGGTTCTGTACTGCTGATATCTTTCAGGTGGAGATCATAAAGGCGCGACTTGCATTTGACGATAGCTTCTGCAGGGTCAACTTTTGCACGGGCAGTGTGGCCAACATCTATACACAATCCAATTCTTTCATCATAATTTTTCACCGCATCCCATACGTCGTAAGGGGATGGAAAACGCTTGTCTTCGGGCCCGTGATTGTGGATGGCAATGCGAATATCAAATTCCTTTACCATTTTATCCAGGATGGGCATGGATGCAGGGTCGGGGCTGCAAACGATGTCGTACAAGCCGCAGTCGCGCGCATACTCGAATGCATTGCGGATATTGGCCTCATCGTTCTGCATGGTTACATTGCCGCAACTGATGGGCGTGATCCCGGCATCTTTGAATTTTTTTACGACCGCCTTTCGTTCTTCCGTTGTGCTGTTGAGTGAAAGATGGAAATCTTTTATAGAAATATATTTGAGGTCGAGTCGTTGCAGCGCCTTGATGGTGTCATCCACACTGAATTTTCTGAAGGTGTAGGAGGCTATGCCTGGCTTCAACCCTCTCCATGGATCTTTGTCGGGCGGCATGGCATCGTAATTCGCTTCGGCGGGAATCGATACAAACGGTGCACCGATGGCAGCAAGCATTCCGTTCTTTATCAGTCTTCTTCGTGTAAATGAACTTTTCATATAGGGAAGTTAGGGAATAATTCCTTCAATATTTTACGCCAGCTTGGAGGGCATTGCTGCCTTTATGAAAACGAAAAGCCATGAACACCATCACCAGTATTTTGGCTGCGCTCGTCGTTTCGGGAACGGTTACGTACGATGCGCCAACACGTAAAAACAAGGATGCTTTGAGAGGGGCATGGGAAACGCGGGTTGCGGAAGGCAAAGAAGTGATGGTAACGCAGGATGGTTATTGCCCTTACGCGGGCAAAGTAATGACGAACCTGGCGCCGGCATTTTCTTCTCCGTAGGCAGCCAAAAGGCCCTTATGTTTTTCCACGATGCTCTTGCATACTGACAGGCCGATGCCTGTTCCTTCATATTTATCCTTTGGATGCAACCTGATAAATGTCTTAAAAATGTTTTCCGCATGCTGTTGTGAAAAACCGATGCCGTTGCCGCTGACAACAATTGTTACAAACCGCTGCCCGGTGCTGTCGGCAATGCTGCTGCTGGTTACTTCGATTTCCGGCTTAATGTCCGGTCTGGTGAATTTCAGTGAATTGTTGATGAGATTGTAAAATAGCTGGTATAGCAGGAAGGGCGCGGCCCTGATTACAGGGAGGTCGGCATACCTGATAGAAGCTTCTTTTTCTGCGATGATCAATTCAAGGTCGTTCTCGATGGTTTTAACGATGGCATTCAGGTTCACGTCTTCCATGATCAATTCCTGCGATTTTACGGAAGAATAAGCGAGTATGCCTTCGACCATGGCGGTGAGCCTGGATGCAGCTTTTTCGATCCTTTCGATGATATCTTTATAGTTTGCCGGCAGCGCTTGTTGACTATCCGACGTCAGCATGTTGGTAAATATCCGGATTTTCCGCAACGGCTCTTTCATGTCGTGGCTGGCCACGTGCGCAAACTGCTCCAGGTCCTCGTTTGATTTCTCGAGCTGGGCCTTTTTCTCATTCAGTTCCAGTATATTCTTTTTTTGTTCATTGATGTCGCGAACAAAAGCGATGAACGCTATCTGGCCGTTTTGCCGGGTGGTGGAAATGGTGAGTGCGATATAAAATTCGACTCCGTTTTTTCGCAGGGCGGTGATCTCGACCGTTCTGTTCATCATGCGGATTTCGCCGGTGGAGAGGTAGCGTTTCATGCCGTTGTCGTGCGCCTGCCTGTATCTTTCGGGAATGATGAGGTTGGTGAGCGTTTTCCCGAGCACTTCGGTGGCGAGCCAGCCGAATATAGTTTCTGCCATGGGGTTCCAATAGGTAACGGTGCTTTCCATATCTATGACGATGATTGCATCGGGAGCGCGCTGGAGCAGTTGTTGCAGGTTGGCTTCTCTTTCGGTGAGTGCTTTGTTGATGGAGAGGAGCTTTGCTTCATTGTTGATACGGGTTGTTACGTCGCGAAATATGCCGCGGGTATACACCGGCGTTTCTTGTTCGCTTTTTGCCGATACGAATCCTTCGATCCACACGGTGTTGCCGGTTTTTGTGCGGCATTGCACGGTAATTTCGTTTTGGGAGCTGCCTTTGAGTATCTCTTCCCTGTATTTTTTGAACCGGTCACGGTCGCTTTCCATGATGAAGTTGTAAACGGAGGCGCCGTGCGCCTCTTCCTTCGTGTAGCCGAGTAATCGTTTCCAGGCGTTGTTGATATAAATGAGTTGCCCGTCTGGCGCGGCAATGTGTATCAGGTCGTGTGCATTGTCGAAGAGGTCCTTATAGGTGTCGAGACTTTCAAAGATGTATTGGTGCAGGTTATTCAAGCTATCTCAGGTTCGTGCGTTCTTGCAAATATGATTCAAGTGGATATTGTCTGCGAAAATAGCGAATCAGCGGCATACGCGTTTACCTATGGACCGGGTTTGTATGTGTTTACAGTTGTTAAGGATTACCTGGCAACTATCCCTTTTTAAATCCTATTCGCTCGCGATTTTCCCATTTGCGTTGAGCGGCCTTTTCGTCGAGGAGGTTTTCGAGTGCCTGGTAAATTTCGCCAAGGTGTATATCATGAGAGCCTACCCGTTCTTTCAGTTGCTCCAACTGAAACTTTACTTCTGACTGATCCAGCAAGATGCGCCGCATTTCGACGAATGCGCGCATAATGGCAATATTCATTTGAACAGCGCGGTTAGAATGCAGCACTGAACTGAGCATGGCGACGCCTTGTTCGGTAAAGGCATACGGGAGTGTTCTGAGGCCGCCATGTCCACTTGAGGTCACAATTTGTGACCTCAAGTTTTGGCGCGACAATATTTGTTGTTGCAACGAATCCCATTCCTGCCGGGTAAGCTGGAACATAAAGTCTTCCGGAAACCTGGCGGCGTTTCTTTTAACTGCCTGGTTCAGGACTTTGGTTTCACTGCGTACAATTCTGCGAGGTCGCGGTCAAGCATTACGCGATGGCCTCTTATTTCATAAATTCTGTTTTGAATACTTTGTATGATTTGCATGGTTTCAGAGTTTTTTTGTGGCGCGCGAAGCTACTCTGAATTTGTGAAAACACGATTTGGCTATGGTGAATTTTTTTCTGCTTAACAAATGTTACGCCGGTAACTTTAATATCCATTGTTTGTATTCTTCAGGCATGCAATGACCGCATGGCCGGTACCCATGGGCCAATGCTTCCGCTTCGTCCGAAAAGAAAATGCGGTTTTCCACTTTCATCTTTTTACCCGATGAACAACTCAGCCGGCCATAGATCTTGCTTTTTTTATATCCGGCTAGCGTTATCGAACCGCTGCGTATCATCTTTACAATATTCTTTCTTCTTTCTGCCGGGTTTTCGCCCAGGTCAATGTGATGGATCAAGAGTGTTGAAATTTTTTTGAAAGTTACCAGGTGGTGGCGCTTAACTGAGCGCGTCATGAAAGATGACGCCGAGGCTATGCCTGTTTCCGTTGTGTACCGGACTTACCCCGTGTTTCATATTCACGCGGTAGTATCCTCTGGTGCCTTTTACGGGACGAAAGTTGCTGGTGAAAATAATCATGTCGCCACGATCGGGTGTAAGTACATTTACTTTTGACTGTGCACGCGGTATTTGTTCGGTGATGACGAATTCGCCGCCGGTGTAGTCTTTGTCGATTTGGTCGAGCATAAACACCATTTGCATGGGAAAATAAATTTCTCCGTAGAGGTCCTGGTGCAAGGTGTTGAAACCATCTTTTCCATACTTTAAAATAAGAACAGTGGGTTTCTCCTGTCCATGTTCGTGACAAAGTTTTTTCATAGCGCGGTGATTGGCCGGAAACTTCTTGTCGACGTTTAATTCCTGCATCCATTGGTTGGCAACAGGTGCTATTTCTGCATAAACCGTTTCCCGCATTTTGCTGATCAATGGCGGCAGCGGATACTGGAAATATTTGTATTCACCCAGGCCAAAACGGTAGCGGGCCATATTGATCGTTTTTCGGTAGGTATTATCCGCATCATATTCGGCTATCAGGCCATCACATTCTTCTTTCGTCAATACCTGCTTTACAATAGCAAACCCGTTGTTGTGCAGTTCTTTTCTGATCGCTTGCCAATCTTTAGACGCTAATCTTGTTTCTATATTCTCCATGAGCTGATTTTATGGAGATAAAATTACTTTCGAAGTAAGACCCGCGAAATCCGAAACTTGCTCAGTTTGCCTGGGCACAACCTCCAATAAAAGTCTCGAAGAGTTACCTTGACACTCTCGGGGAGCCAGATCTCCGGCCATCCTCGCCTGCAGTGCAGTACCGGAACAGGGCTTTTTGTTCGTGAAGGAACAATTTGTTCTTTAAAGGCTGAGCTTCTTAAAGTCGTTTTTTGGACAAAGTCTGCAGCAGGTTTTTCAGGTTGTCGTAGGTCATAGCCATTCCTATTTTGAAGCCTTCCTCCAGTTTTTCGAGCCTTTCGAGAGATTCGTTGTAGATAGAAATGCTGACTTTTGTTGACCCGTTTTGTTCGGTGAAATGCAGATCCCAATCGGAGCCTGGCGGTTCAGGGTTTTCATCTTTATCGGCAAACACATTGAACATTTTAAAATTGGTCTTCGGACTGATGGAAGTATATTTTTGAATTCCCCAACGCTCTTCCCCTTCCGGACTCACCATTGCATAGAATCTGCGTCCTCCTACTTCGAAATCCATGTGCTTTGTTTTCGACGTCCACGGCTTTGGTGCGTACCATTGGTCGAGAAGTTCTGGTTTGGTGAAGGCGTCCCATACAAGAGAAAGGCCGGCATCAAAGCCCATGTTGATGAATACCGTCTTTGTTGATTTGTCAACAGTTAACTCAAATAGTGAATCGGTCGTCATTTTTTTTATTTTTCATTGTTGATAATAGGTTGTTGAGCTGGTTATATCTGGCTTCCCAAATTTTTCTGAATTGGTTCAGCCATTTATCGATCTCTTTCATTTTTTCAATTTCGAGGGAGTAGTAAATTTCTCTGCCTTGTTGTTCCTGTTTCAGCAGGTCGCACTCTGTGAGTATTTTGATGTGTTTTGATACTGCCTGTCTGCTGGTGTTAAAATGTTCGGCCAGGGCGTTTGGTGTCATTGCGTGCAGCGCGATGAGCGCGATGATCGCTCGTCGTGTAGGGTCGGCGATAGCCTGAAAGATATCTCTTCTTGTTTCCATGATTCAACTATTTGCAACCGTATAGTTGCAAATATAATGCAATCATTTAGTTGCGCAAACTTTTTTTGGAGCCACTGTTTATCGCCAATAGAATCTACATCCTGCAAAACGTTTACAAAATTATTTAATTGACTTTCAGTTACTTCACACCCTGCATCGCGGTAGATTCACAGAATGCCAAATGGGGCGCCAGCCAGGACGGACTTTATAAAATCGTTGACTAAATAA
>CAMPGT010000136.1 GCA_946885665.1 uncultured Chitinophagaceae bacterium
CAACATCACCGCGCAGGAATGCAACGACATCGTTCATAAGCTCAGTCTTAAAAGCTTTGAAAGCGGCTACAAGATCCTGATCTTATGGATGCCCGAGTATCTTGGGAACGAGGGCAACAAACTGTTGAAATTAATTGAGGAGCCCCCGGCCGACACACTTTTCATTTTTGTTGCAGAAAATGAAAGCATGATTCTGCAAACGATTCTTTCTCGCACACAAATGGTAAGGGTGCCGCCATTGTCCAACACCGATATAGAAGAGGCGTTAATAGCGGCGGGTAAGCTCGAAAAAGACAGGGCAAGGCAGATAGCATCGGTATCGAACGGCAACTACCGCGAATCACTGCAGATATTGCAACACGCGGGTGAAGACTGGCAGGCGCTGTTGCGCGAATGGCTCAACGCCATTATGAAAAACGGCCCGGTGGCACAGGTGAAATGGATCGATGAGATCAGCAGGCACGGCAGGGAAAAACAAAAACAGTTTCTAAGGTATTTTAACCACCTGCTGGGACAAGCGATCAAAATGCAGGTAATGCCCGGCATCGACCTGCCGATCGCTGATAACGAAAAGGATTTTGCACTGAGGCTCAACAAAATGGCCGGCATCGAGCAGCAACAGGCAATGATCGAAGAATTAGACAGGGCATCGTATTATATCGAGCGCAACGCCAATGCAAGGATGCTGTTTCATGCACTCACCATTAAGCTGTACCATATCATTGCCGATAAATCCTTAATTTTGACAATCTGACAAGTATATATAACAATTTAATATACTGCACGTTAAGTGAGCAATAAATAGTAAAAATTTAAAAATGGGTTGTAGTTCGTGTGGTACCGGAAATGATAAAGCACCCGGGTGTAAAAGCAACGGAGGTTGCAGCAGTGGCAGTTGTAACAGGATGAATGTTTATGATTGGCTGGCCAACCTGCCGTTCAGTGACCCCGAAAGCACATGCAGGGTTATTGAAGTGAGCTTTAACAACGGAAGCAGAAAAGATTATTTCAGAAACAGTACCGTTCAATATTTTGAAAAAGGCGACATGGTCGCTGTTGAGGGCGTAAGCGGCTTTGACGTTGGTATGGTTAACCTTACCGGCGAAACCGTGCGCCTCCAATTAAAGAAAAAAGGCATTAACGAATCGGATTCCGAAATGCGCAAGGTGTTGCGCAGGGCCGTTGACCGCGACCTGGACCTGATGAAACACAACAAACTGCGGGAGCCGGAGGCCATCATCAGGTCGAGAGCGATTGCAAAGCAATTGAACCTCGAAATGAAGGTGAGCGAGGTAGAGTTTCAGGCCGATGGCCGAAAGGCTACCTTCTTCTATATTGCTGACGACAGGGTGGATTTCCGCGAGCTCATCAAAATTTACGCGAAGGAATTCAAGGTAAAAGTGGAGATGCGCCAAATTGGAGCCCGGCAGGAAGCCGGCAAGGTGGGAGGCATCGGCAGTTGCGGAAGGGAACTTTGCTGCAGCACGTGGCTCACCGATTTTAAATCGGTAAATACAACCGCCGCCAGGTACCAGAACCTGTCGATCAACCAAACGAAGCTCAGCGGCCAGTGCGGGCGCCTCAAATGCTGCCTCAACTACGAGTTGGACACCTACCTCGATGCGCTTCAGCATTTTCCTGAAAATGCCGATACGCTCCAGGTAGCGAAGGGAACAGCAGTGCTGATCAAGAAAGATATTTTTCGCAACCTGATGTGGTACGTGCTGCCCGATAGTTCGAAGCAATACCCGCTCACGATCGACCGGGTAAAGAAAATTAAATTTGACAACAGTAAGAATATCATTCCCGCCGAACTCGAGGCGGTCGAAGTAACCAGCAACAAACCGAAGGAAGTGGAACCCGAATTTGTTGATGTGGTTGGACAGATCAGTCTCAGAACCCTCGAGAAAGCAGAAAAAAGAAAAAGATCGGGGCCACCGCCGGCTCACCGTCGCGACCAGCGTCCGCCACAACGGCCCAACGATCGGCGCGGCCCTCGAAAAAACTAAAAACTAAATGAAAAAGGCTATCTCGCGATAGCCTTTTTGTAATTGGTTCTTTGTCGGTTATTTCCATCCGTCTCCATCAAGCACGTTACCGATGCCACCCAAAATACTTCCTTCTTCTTTTCTTTTATAGGTGGCGTACGCAAGTATGCGTCCCGCCAGCCTGCTGATCGGCAATGTTTGTATCCATACTTTTCCGGGTCCCCGTAATGTAGCAAAGAACAATCCTTCGCCACCAAAAATTGTATTCTTGATTCCGCCAACAAACTGTATGTCGTAGTTAACAGTTTGGCTGAAGGCCACGATGCAGCCTGTGTCTACTTTCAACAATTCTCCCGGCAGCAATTCTTTTTCGGTTACATGTCCGCCCGCATGTACAAACGCAAGGCCGTCGCCTTCCAGCTTCTGCATGATAAACCCCTCTCCCCCAAATAAACCGGTACCGAGTTTTCGCTGGAACTCAATTCCTACGGCAACGCCCTTCGCGGCGCATAAGAAGGAATCTTTTTGGCAAATCATCTTACCGCCCATTCGCAAAAGATCGAGCGTAATGATCTTTCCGGGGTAGGGTGAAGCAAAGCTCACCTTTTTCTTTCCCTGGCCCACGTTGGTGAACGCGGTCATGAACAGGCTTTCACCGGTGAGCAAACGCTTACCTGCAGACATCAATTTTCCGAGGAAGCCCTGCTGCTGTTTTGAACCGTCGCCAAAAATGGTTTGCATTTCGATGCCGTCTTCCATCATCATGAAGGCGCCGCTTTCCGCGATGGCCGTTTCGGTGGGATCCAGTTCTATCTCCACATACTGCATCTCTTCACCGTGGATGGCATAATCTATTTGATGATTCGATATCATTTTTAATGGTATTAATTGTGTTTTGTCAGAACCAGCTTCCAATGAACGCTGCATTCACCTTTTCTCCCTTCAATTTCCTTCTTCTTCTCGCCTTATCAAATCTATGTACAATGCTGGTATAGATCATCATCAGCATGAACAAAATTGTGAGCGGGGGGATGCCAAGCATTGACACCCACTTTCCACCGAATAACCTTCTCATCGGCCTTCTCAAACGTTCGGCGATAATGTACATACTCGGTACCACGATCAGCGTCATGAAGAATGCCGAGATCAATCCGAAAATGATCGTCCATGCCAGCGGTTTCCAGAATCTGGCACTGTCGCCGCCGATCCAGATCTGCGGATCGAGGTTTTCGAACATAGAGATAAAATTGATGTTGAACCCGATGCCGAGCGGAATCAATCCGAATATCGCTGCCAGCGCGGTAAGCATTACCGGGATGATACGCGTTTTGCCCGCTTCTATCACTGCTTCGCGCGTTTTCATTCCACGTGCCCTCAATTCATCGGCAAATTCTATCACCAGTATCCCATTCTTCACCACTATACCCGCCAGGCCCACAATACCCAGGCCTGTGAAGGCGATGGACACCTGCATGCCCGTGAGCGCAAATCCAAGGAACACACCGATAAGGCTGAAGATGATCTCTGTAAGGATGATCACAGGTTTGCTCACCGAGTTAAACTGCAACACAAGGATGAACAGGATAATCATCAGCGCCACTACGAGTGCCTGGCCCAGAAACGCACCAGTTTCCGCCTGCTGTTCACCTTCTCCCGTTTGCCTGATGGTAACACCATCCTCCTGCCCGGTGAACTTGTCGAGGTGCGACTTTATCTGCTGGTTAACAGCGGTAGGCGTAAATCCCTGCGATGTGAGAACATTTGAGCGAAGAATGATCGTTCTTTTAAAATCCTTCCTTTTCACACTTCCCAACGTTGTCGTGTAATCCACATCCACCAACGAACTCAACGGAACACTCTTCACCTGGCCCGAAGCCATATCCCTGAATGTGATCCTCATGTTCAGGAGGTCGGCAAGGTTCTTACGCTGCAGCTCTTCGTTCCTCAACTGTATTTTATATTCATCTTCTCCTTCTTTTATTTTCGATACTTCGCGGCCAAACACTGCTGTCCTTAACTGCATGCCTACCTGCGCCGACGTCACCCCTTCAATATTGGCACGCTCACGGTTCACTGTGAGTGATACTTCCGGGTTGGTGAGGTCAACGTCCATTTTCAGTTCTTCCACACCGGGAACATCAATCGAATCGAGGTAGTTTTTCAAACTCACCGCAGTTTTGATAAGATTATCAAAATCTTCACTAGCTATTTCGATATTGATCGGCGGTTCTGTTGGCGGACCGGAACTTTCCTGGTTCACCGATATTTCCGCGCCGGGTATTCCCTGTACGGCCTGCCTGATAGAATCGAGATAGGCTGCTGTGGAAACGCCGTTCCTGTTTTTGAATTCAACAAATGAAACCTGTACCCGTCCGAGTTCGGGTCGCGTACTCCTGTCGCCACTCGCGGGGTCGGCGGCGCCCACGCCCACGTTCGAGATCACGCTTTCCACGATTGGATTCTTCTTTCCGTTTTCCATTCCCAGCACCTTGTTTACACGTTGCTCGAGTATCTGGGTAACTGAATCTGTATATTCCACATTTGTTCCCACCGGTTCTTTCAGGTACACGTAGACGTAGTTTGGATCCGCACTGGGGAAGAATACTACGGCCACACGGTTAAATGCAATGGACCCTACAAAAATGAACAGGCTCACAAAGAAAAGTACGATTGTACCGAGCAGCAGGTACACCGGTCTCCAGCCCTTCAGCGACCAGCGCAGAAGCTTCTCGTATCTCCTCATAACCGCGGGCAGCACACGATTCTGAAAACCGCGGATAACATCGTTGATGAAGAAATTATTCAACAGGACAAGAATGATTATGAACAGCAGCAGGTTACCCACGAATCTGGCTCCTGCGAGGTCGAGCAAAATGCCGAGACCAACGCCGATCCACAATCCTTTCTTCTTGAAAATATCGGTTTTCCTGCGATGCTCCCCGTGCGGATGGTTCATGAAATCCACCGCGAACACTGGGTTCATGATAAATGCCACCACCAGTGAAGCCGTAAGGGTAAAGATCAGCATCACCGGTAAGTAGATCATGAACTTACCGATAATACCCGGCCAGAAAAGCAATGGGAAAAATGGCGCCAGCGTGGTCAGCGTCCCTGCAAACACAGGAATAAAGATTTCTCCCGCCGCCATTATTGCCGATCGCTCGGACGATAATTTCCCGCCGCCCTGCACAAATATGCGGTGCGTGTTTTCGATCACCACAATGGCATCATCCACAATGATCCCAAGACCGAACAACAGCGCGAACAGCACAATGAAGTTGAGCGTCACGTGCGCCCCCACCATCAGGTCGGCCGCCGGCAAAAACAGGAACGCGACAAACATACTCAAAGGCACACTCAACGCCACGAAGAATGCGTTTGTCACTCCCATAAAGAACATCAATATCAGCAACACGAGTACGAACCCGATGACGATGGTGTTAACGAGGTCGTTGAACGAGTGGCTCGCATTTTTACTGAGATCACCTGTAAGCACGATCTTCACATCCGGCGGCAATACGTTTTCCTGCATGTCGCCTACCAACGTCTTTACTTCGTCGGCGGTTTCGATGAGGTTTTCTCCCGCTCTCTTGATAATGTTCAGCGTGATCACGTTCTTTCCTTCCAGGCGCGCGAAGCTTTCTTTTTCCTTCGTCGTATCCTTTATGGTTGCAATATCTTTCAGGTAGATAGGGTTGCCGCTTGTGTTGCGTACCACTATCTTTTCAATATCAGATGCCGTTTTGAACTGCCCTTTGAGCTGAAGGTTTCTTTTCATGTTGCCCACTTCGAGCAGACCTCCGGATATATCCATATTTTCCCTGGCCACGGCGTTGGCAATATCATCGAAGGTGATATTGGCGCTTTGCATGCGGTAATTGTCCACATTGATCTGGAACTCTCTCTCCGGCGCGCCTACAATATCTACTCTGTTGATCTGTGGAAGTTCTTCCAGCCTGTCCTGCATATCATCGGCAAATTCCTTCAAACGCATCGGATCGTAATCGCCGCTGATGTTTACATACATGATGGGAAGATCCGATAGGTTCACATCCATCACCGATGGTTCCTCGGTGAGGTCGGTAGGCAGGTCCGGCTTGGCCTTATCCACCGCATCCTTCACCTTTTGCAGCGCGACATCAAGATCCTCAGATGCGTCGAATTCGATAATGATCGCTGAATAATCCTGTACTGATGTACTGGTCACTTTGTTCACTTTGATACCGCTCAGCGATTTCAATTGCTTTTCGATCGGTTGCGTCACCAGGTTTTCAATATCCTTCGGCGAGTTGCCCACGTAAATCGTCTGAACATAAATGGTCGGTATCACCAAATCCGGGAACTGCTCTTTCGGAAGGGTAACGAATTGTGTAACGCCAATCAATGTAATGAACACCATCAACAGGTATATAGACGTTCTGTTCCTGATACTCCATGTTGTGGGACGGAACTGCTTAAACCTGTCCTTAATATTTTCTAGTGCACTCATACTTATTTTTTGTAGTTGATGCTAACAGTTTCCTTTCTTATATGTTATCGCCCGTGGTCACCGGTTGTCCGTCATAAAGACCCTGGAACCCTTCTGTAATCAGTGCATCATCTTTCTGCAGACCGCTTTTCACTTCCAGTTCATTCCCGTAGAGCTCCCCAATTTCCAATTGCCTTTTCTTCGCCACAAGTCTTCCATTCTGGTTCTCTGCCACCATCACATATTTTCCCTTCTCGTCATTTTGAAGTGTGTTCATCGGAATGGTAACCGTATTATTCGCCTGGTAGTCCTGTATCTGCACCAGCGCTATCTGGTTCGGACGGAACTCTTTTGATGCAGGGATCTTTGCCTCGATGTAGAACGAGCGGGTGGCGGGATCGATCGTTCTGCCCTTAACACTGATCTTCGATTTCACTGTTTTTTTGATATCGGGCAGTGTTATTACGATTTCAGATCCTTCGTTTACCCTGTGCTGGTAGTTTTCAGGCACCTGCACGGTTACCTTGAGGTTGTTTGTGTTCACAATGCGGATGCCCATCACGCTGGCAGACTGGGCAGTGAAAAACTCGCCCACTTTTATGTTTACGATATCGGCCACGCCCGACATCTGCGCATACACATTCGTCATTGACAACTGCTCGTTGAGCAACGCCAACTGTTTCTTAAGATTGTCCACGTTGCTTTTGGCCTGCAGCAGTTCCACTTCGGTTCCAATTTGTTTGTCCCAAAGGTTCTTGCGGCGCTCATACAATGTTTCAGCGAGGTTCATCTGAACTTTCAGTTGATCGATCTGCTGTTTTACCACTGCATTGTCGAGTTTCATCAACAACTGGCCGTTCTTCACATAATCGCCCTGCTTCACATAAATTTCCTTTACCTGTCCACCCTGGCCCCTGGGTGTTACATAGGCGATATTTTCCGCATCGATCCGGCCCTGCAGGTCGATGTAGTGGGTGAAGTGATTCAGCGACACCGGCGTTATTTCAACGAGTTTTGCGTTCACCTTTGCCAGGCTGGTATCCACTTTGGCGAGCTCTTCTTCGAGTGCGGTCACCTGCGCGTTGATGGAAGACTGCTGCTCCTTCAATTTTTCCAGCCGGGCCTTTTTCGCCGACAGATCATCCTTATCCTGCTTTACACTGCTTCCGCACGCTGCAAGGAAAACAACCAGCATTGCAGACGCAGTTAATTTAATGGTATTCATTTTCGTGTATTTGACTTTCATAAAAGTTTTGTTATGTATTACAGCTTGCCTGTTGCCCTCAGGTAATCTACCCTTGCGATGATGGCATCATAAAGCGCCGCGTAATAATTATTTTGTGCCGTGGTCAGCTCTGCCTGCGAGTTGGTTATCTCCAGGTTGGAACCGAGGCCCTGTTCATATTTAAGTTTGGTTTGATTATATACCTCTTCGGCCAGTTCCATGTTCTTTTTCTGGTATTCCATTGTTGCCACCGCCGATCGGATATTGATCCTCGTCTCTTCCACTTCCTTATTGATGGTAAGTTCGAGGTTCCTGATGCTGTTTTCGGTTTGTTCCAGTTGGAGTTTCGCTGTCTTTACGCGTGCGGCTTTTGCCAGGCCGTCAAAAATCGGTACGTTGATCCGTACACCGATCGAAGATGAAGGGAACCAGCTTTCACCCGACTTAAAGAAATTGAATTTATTCCGCTGTGCTATCTGGTAGTAAGAGCTGGTCAGCGACACCGAAGGCAGGTAGCTCAACTTGTACCGCTTTACATTGAACTCGTTCAGTTTTTTATTCAGCAGCAATTGCTCATAATCCGGCCTTTCGTTGTACGTGAATTTTTCTTCAAGCAGTTCCTGCGAATAAATTTCTTCCGGAAGCGTATCCTTCAGTTCCAGCCGCTCATTCGATGGCATGCCGATGAGCAGTTTAAGGCCGATCAGCGCCGTTTTAAGGCTGTTTTCAACTTTCTCTTTTTCGGTGCGAAGGTTGGTGAGGTTCACTTCCACCTTGCTCACGTCGAGTTTTTCTGCGAATCCATTTTTGTAGATTTCTTTTGTATCGTCCAGCAGCTTTTGGATGCGCGCGATATTCGCGTCTATCGAAGACATTTGCTGGCGGCCCGCAAGTATCTGGTAATAGATTTTATACACGTTGGCCTTTATCTGTTCCTGTGTAACCTCTGCGGTTTTTTTTGCAAAATCTATCGATGTCTTTCTCGCCTGCAGGCCAACAAACACCTGTCCGTCGAACAGCAATTGCGAGAAGTCGAGACCCGCCTGGCCGATGTACTTTGTGCCGAATTGCGCTTCTACGAAACCAAAATCGCTGGGTGCAACAATGGGTTCACCATTGCCTTTCCTCACTCCCTCATCCACCAGCACGCCGTATGCTGCTGCTGCGATGAAGTTGGGAAAGCGTTGAATGGCCACATTCGGATAATAGTTTGCGCCGGCCGTACCGCTAAGCTGCGGATAGGCCGCAGCAGTGATCTCCTTGTTTTGCTGTTGCTGGAGGCTGATGCCGATCAATGCATTTTTAACCTGGTAGCTGTTCTTTGCGGCATATTCAACCGTTTCCTGTACCGTAAATACATGTGTTGAATCCTGTGCAAAAGACAGTGCGGTGACTGACAATGCGCCCACAAGCAGGTAAAGTCTCCTCCATCTATGTAACGTCCCGTATTTTTTCTTCACGTGATTGTTCATTGGTTAATTTTTATTCTTTCCTGTTGGTATTTGACGATTAGTTTATATCCCTTCGATGATGCAACACCGAATAGAAAATGTTCGATCAGCGCTTTGTGTAATTCGCCAAGGTTGAACTTTGACGAAGGAAAAATGTCCTGGTTAAAGGCAAGCATCATCCCTTCGAGCCTGAACCTGGCGATGACTTCTATGTTGATGTTGGACCGGTACAGATCTTCCCGGATGCCCCGGCGAAGATTATTTTTGATAACCTCGTACAGGTATTTGTTCTTGTGATCGAGAAAATGCTTGTAACCTCCCGGATGGAATTTTTCCAGGTCGTACATCATGGCGGGGTTCATTTCCGAGAAAATCTCCTGCACCAGCTCCATCGCTTCAAAGAGTTCATGAACGGCATCCCTGCTGTTAACCTGGTTTTTATCGCAGGTATCCTGTGCTCCTTTTATTGTGTTTTTTACAATGGCTTCAACCAGTTCATCTTTATCAGAGAAATACTGGTAAAGCGTCTTTTTTGAGACGCCTAACTGAGTGGCTATTTCGTCCATAGTGATCGACTTGATGCCGTAGCGGCGGAACAAATCGTTCGCTTTTTCCTGTATTCTTTGTTTTGTGTCCATATTCACCGTAGCAGGGCGCAAAACTATGGAAACTTTTTATGTAACCAAAGTTTCCACAGCATTTTTCGGTGAAAATTCTGCCATATGACAGTTATTTGTCGGTATTCGTTACAGTTGAACCATATTATTTTTGTTTAAATAAATGCACTTATGAAAAAAAGGCAGGGATTGAAGAAGTTATTTCAATTTTTTTTACAGGGGTTGATCATTATCGCACCTATCCTGATAACTGTGTATGCGGTGACGGCTCTTTTCAACTTTATTGACAATATCGTTCCAAATATTATAGGGAGGATGTTCCCGAACTGGATACCGCCCGATGCGCAGGGTAATCCGGGGAAGGTGCCGGGCATCGGGTTCATCATCCTGATCGCCACGGTGGTGTTTGTTGGCTACATCTCCTCTTCCTTCATTGTGGGGCGGCTGGTGGACCTGTTCGGTACCATTCTCGAACGAACACCGGGCATTAAGATCATTTACACGACCGTCAAGGATTTTTTCGAGGCTTTTGCGGGTAATAAGCGAAAATTCGACAAGGCGGTGCTGGTAAGCGTGCAGGACAGGGAGGTGTGGCAGGTGGGCTTTATTACGCAAGACGATTTGAAGCATTTGGGTATGGGGGAGGAATATGTGGCTGTTTACATTCCGAAGGCCTATGCGTTTACAGGAGAATTATATTTCGTTAAGATGGAGAGGGTGCGCCCGTTAACGGAGATGAACTCGGCCGATGCGATGAAGTTCGCCATTTCGGGTGGTGTGACGGCTATCGAGGAGGTGTGAGGCGGGAAGACGTGAGACGTGAGACGTGAGACGTGAGACGTGAGACGGAAGACGGAAGATGGGCAGTGGGTATCCC
>CAMPGT010000137.1 GCA_946885665.1 uncultured Chitinophagaceae bacterium
CCCGTGATGCTTATCGAAGGGCGCGGATGCTGACCGGCAGCCGCAATTGCTGCCTTGATATTTTCAAGCGCCAGCTTTGCGGTTTCAGCGTCGGAAAAGCCGGTACGCTTCCTGGTGGTTATCGCCTTTTCGATCGCTGCATACCAATTGTCATTATATTTATTTGAAGGAAGCGTTTTCCACAGGCGCCTGAACTCTTCTTCCGAAATGACATTATCCAGGTATTTATCCAGTAAAGATTGCAGTTCTTCAGGAAGCATATATAAGCATTAATTGAGCGCTGCAAAGTTGAACCGCAAGAAGATCAAAGGGAAGTGGCGGCCGAAAAAAATTATTCGGCACTATTGGAAGAGGAACACCAAAATGCTGCTGTAACGTTTAAGAAAAGGACGAAGAAAGGCTATCGACCTCACGATGTAATCCTTCACCGTTTTTTTGCTGACGCCCATCAGGGCGCTGATCTGTTCGTGGGTAAGACCCTGCTCCCGGCTCAACTTGAATGCACGCTGCTGTTGGGGGGGAAGTTTCGCAATGCCTTCCTGTATCGAAGTTTCAAGCTGCTTGAGGCCGATGTATTCCTCCTGTTCAATATTTTCATTAGACGCAGCATTCGCCTGTTGCAGGTAGCGCAGGTACGCATCTTCAGTTTTCATTCTCCTGAAGCGCTTGTGAACAAGGAACTTAACATGCGTGCGCAGAAAACCTTTCAGATTTTCGATGCCTCTCAGCCGTTCACGGTTCCTCCAAAGGGCAAGAAACGTGTCCTGGGCAACGTCATTCGCAAGAACCGAAGATTTCATGAGCATCATGGCGGCCGAATACACATAATCCCAGTGCAGGTGAAACAATGCATCAAAAGCACGTTCATCACCTTCCGCGAGCTGGTTAAGCAGTAAATGTTCTCTATCGGTTAACCGGTCGGGCACTAAAAATATTTTTACGAGTGGTAAACAATAATAACCAAAAAAATGATTCAATGCGTTGATGCAGCGGAAATCGTAACAAAACGGCTCCCCCTCGCCCGGCAAAAAACAGCCCGTTTCACGGCCATTTAAAAATATCATGACAAATACTTTCACCTGTCGGGGACAATTGGTAATTTCGCTTTGTATTCTGCAATATCCTCTCCCGTACCAGCCAATATTCCCCCGTTTTTACCAGTATTCTGAAAGCCGATTTTACCGATAACCCCAGCCATGAGATTTTTATTTTTACTGTGCTTCACCCTCGCTGCGCATTACCTCTGTGCGCAAGATGCCACCGGCATGATCGTGCGGTGGAAGATGGAGGCAATTTGCGAATTGACCGATGACTTCACGGAATCTCCTTCAAATGGTGTTTTAAACGAAGTGTCGCTTACCACCGATAAAGACAATCTTCCCAATGCCGCTTTTCTCTTTCAGTCAAATGATTCATACATCACGCTCGGCGCCGTCGATAAATTAAAACTGGCCGACGACAAATCCATTTCTTTCCGGATAAAACCGGTTGTAACCGGCGCCAACAGAAAGGGAAGTATTTTCAGCTACGGCACGGGCATCAACATCGGCTATGAAGAACAATCATCGGTCACCAGGCTGAATATTACATTTGGCAATACCTCCTACATGCTGGTGAACCTTGTTCCCAATCAATGGCAATCGGTGGTGGTCACGTTTAAAAAAGCCTTCAGCGCATCAACATCAAAGGCGCATTGCTATATCGATGGCTCGTTAACGATGGAAGCTGAAAAAAATACCAGCACACATAATTTCACCAACTCGATAGCATTGATAGGTGCGGCCGACCAGTCAACACTCACGAACGGCTTTCACGGCAGCCTGGATGAGCTGAGCATCTATAACCGCGTCCTTTCGAGCGAAGAAATACTCGACCAGGTATTACCTGTGAAACTTGAATTCTTCAAAGGAGAAAAACTCCATGATTTTATAGAACTGAAATGGAAAACGCAGATCGAAGAAAACGTTTCTCACTTCGATCTGCAAAAGAGCCTGGATGGAAGACTATTCCGCAACATCAGCAAAATTGATGCAGGCAAAAAAAATTATCTCACTTACGATTTTACCGGAATTGTCGATGCCGACGCATGGTACCGCCTTCAAATCGTCGATAAAGATGGTAAAACGGCTTATTCGAATATCATCAAAGTTGCCGGCAGCAACGCCATGGATGCCGACGAGCAGGTTGTTAAAATATTTCCCAATCCCGGCTCCGACGTTATCAACCTGGCGGGGATCTTCCATAACACTGATGTATCCATCTACAATAATGCAGGAACGATGATCAGCCGGCAACGTGTTTCCGGCAACAAAACTGTTGACATATCCCGTTTGCCTGCCGGATTATATTACCTTGTTTTTACCGACAATCATAAAAGAATCGTATCGAAGTTCATTAAACGATAATATGCAAGTGAAACCCGTCATTTTGTTTGTACTGTTGCTGATTGTTCACCTGGCGGTGCAGGGCCAAACGATCACCTGGGATTCGGTGAGGCCGCATACCACCGACGCTACTATAGAAGAGGGCGCATACAACATCAGGCACTACGCCGCTAAAACCAACCTGGACACCATGAATGCGCTCGTCGTGTTTCTTCCAGGCACCTACCGTGCGCCGTTGAATTACCTGTTCATCACCGAACAGCTCGCACTGATGGGCTATCATGTTATCGGTCTCATGTATAAAACGAATCCCGCCATTAACCCGATTTGCCGTGACACCGACGATGAAACCTGTCATTGGCGCGCAAGAATGGAAACTGTCGATGGCACCGACAGGCACCCCACGGTTTCGGTGAACGTTTCCAATTCGATCAACAACCGGCTGGCAAAGCTGCTGCAATGGCTCATTAATAAATATCCAGAGGGCGGATGGGACCAATATTATTCGTCCGATGAAATTCAATGGAGCAAAATCATTGTTGCGGGCCACTCACAGGGAGCTTCCCTGGCCGGCGTGATGGGCCAGGCCTACCCGTTGAAAAGAGTGGTCATGTTTTCGGTGATGGACGTTCTTGACAGCGGCAAGATACCTAACTGGGTAAACGACGAGACCAAGGGCGAGAGGTACTATGCGTTCTTCCATACTAAAGATGAACTGGTGTCGTTCACCAGCGCACAAGTGGGCTGGGATAAACTCGGTATGGCAAAATATGGCAGCATGGCGAATGCCGACTGCCGCACCTACCCTTACAATTATTCCCATATCCTCTACACGATGTACGATCCATCCACTTCACTTGTCGACAAATACCACAACGGTACAACACTCGACGTGTACATCAACGGCGAAACGGCATATAAAAACTCGCTGAAAGAAGCGTTGAGGTACCTCTTCCGAAAGATGTAACAAAGGGTCATTCAACGCAAAAAACATATTTTTATCTCCCGGATGAAATGCTATTTTTAATGGGTGCGTATGGCAAAGAAAGAAAAGGCGGCGCCGGCGAAATATACCGACAAATCAGCCGGCCAGCCACACCTGGTGTCGATTTTCAGGACGCTTAGAGAGCTGCTGCTGAAATATGCGAAAAGAAATTACCGGGCGAAAGCAGATGCACCCGGACAATATGAACTATATTACGACAAGGATGTGTATGTGTATGATCGGGACTTTCCGGAGCTTCCTTTTTGCAGCTTGCTGATTCAAAAAGGATATGTCGGCCTCTATTTTACACCGGTTTATGTGATTCCCGGGCTTAAAGCAAAAATGTCCGCACGCCTGCTGGCATCTTTGAAAGGAAAAACATGTTTTCACATCCGGTCGCTGGATGATGAGCTGTTAAAAGAGATCAGGGAAATTGTTGACCTGGGATACAAGGGATATGTATCGCAAGGCTGGAAATAAATATTATACGCGGAAATCATCCGACCATAAAAAACAAAACATACACGATGAAACAATTCATATTATCGGCTGTTGTGATCGCGGCGTCGTTGGGTGTACATGCCCAGATGGCGGCACCCGCGAATTCTTTTTTTGAGGATTTCAACGATTCGAACCTTAAGTATTTCCGCTTTGGCTCAACGGGTAACGCGTCTCCTGAAAAATGGAGACACGGCATCAACGCTGCCACGGATCCCTCCGTCAATATTATTTCGTTAAGGCTCGACCCCACCGACAGCGCAGGCGCCGGCCGGGGACCCGAAATTATTTCCAACAAGCTCACTCACTTCGGTACTTACAGCTCGCGGCTGAAGGTTCCTGCGGCAAAAGCCGTTCAGCCGAATGTGGGTGCGGTGGTCGGTTACTTTACGTATCATGTGGATAGTATTATCGGCCTCAGTGAAATTGATTTTGAGTGGCTGATCGCTGATCCCACTATCATTTATATCGGTACATGGACGGGGCATCACGGTAAGCTGCAAAGGATCGGAAGAACGATTAATTTGGCAAAGGGCATTATCTACAATACCGTTTACAAAGAAAACCATAATGGGGAGCCCACTGTGCTTACCGGTGCGCAAAACCAGCCAGAGAAGATCCCTGCAATTGCAGGCTATGATGCGTCTTCAAAATTCTATACCTACGGTTTCGATTGGAAATCCGACCGGCTCACGTGGTGGATCATTCATCCCGAAACAGGCGAAAAAATAATTTTATGGGATTACCAGGGATCGAAATTGGGAATTCCTCAAAATGCAAGCCGCTACCGCATGAATTTCTGGCACACGAACGAATGGTCGGTACACACTAATCCGGCCTCCGTGGAGCGTCCGGTAAAATCGTATGAACTGGAAGTGGATTGGATGAAATATGATGCAGCAGAGTGAGCGAAATTATTTTGGTGTAAAATATACTTCTTCGATAAGGCGCAGTAATTCTTTTTGAGGTAAGCGTTTCCATTCTGCGAGCCCTTCTACATTTCTCCAGGCTTCGTCAATGAAAACACGGTAAGTGACCGTACCGCTGATGCGCTGGTCAGGGGTCTGGAATAAGGCTTCGGCGCTGGTTGTCTGTTGCATGCGCTAAAGATACGGATTTGTAGGATTGTAACATTTACCGGCCCAGGCAACCCGGGAACTAATTATACGGTCTATTCAGATCAAGAACAAACACACGCTCATGAAAACGACATCCCTTCGTATTGTCATATTGGTATCGGTTTTCGTTATGTTCCAGACATTTGAAGCCGTGGGCCAGGTAAGTCCGCCGAAACAGTCCGCGAAGCAGGCTGTGATGAGCGATGCCAGGTTTGTTGCTAAGAATATTGAAGACAATGAGTTCATGATGGCGCTTTGCCGGCGCGGGGCGGAACGGGGTACGGATTCGAGGCTAAAGGAGCTGGCCGACCAGATGCTTTCCGACCACTCGGGCATGCTCTATTCGCTGCAGCAGTTGGCTTCGGCAGGTACCGGCTCGTCCGGGGGTACAACGGCCGCGGGGCCCGAAGACAATGAGGTACAGCAGGCCATCGGGAAACTTTCCGGGTTAGGCGGAGAACAATTCGATACCACGTGGGTGTCGAGTGTATTGAAAATACAACAGGCCAGGTACGATGAGCTGACGCTGGCGAAGCAAACGGTCAGCAATTCGCAGTTAAAAACCGCTGTCACCGAGGCGGCATCGGTGATCCGGAAACAGCTTACGAAGTTAAAATCGCTGCAAAAGGCACTCGCAAGGGCAATTATCCAACGCCAAAAAGAAGAGGCGCTTAAAAATAAAAATAACCGGTAGAAATGTCCCGCCATTAATGACAATCATTGAAGGCCGGTTAATAACTATCAGGTACACGCGCAAAAAAGTCGGGAAATAACTTAACTTCAGGTCCTTTGCCCATAAATGTACATTATGAAATCAGGACATTTGATGGCTGTAGTATTTGCGGCCCTCCCCTTCACTTTTTTATCGCAATACTGTTTCGCGCAATCAGCAGATGCGCAGTCTTTCAAAATCAACGAACTGGAGTACCTGGAGCGCCCAGGAGTAAGTGTAATGCTTGCGCATGATTATTACCCTGGCGGACATCAGAGCGGTATCAGCATCATTCAAAACGGACTTCGCATCGGATCCAACGGCGACATCCGCCTGGAGCCAACGCCCGGTCCCGGTCATGCACAACCGAAGCCGGGAGAGCGGCACGTGGACCGCGCCAACAATATCATCAGCGTGCGCATGCAATATCCCGACAGCAGCAAGGACCGTAAAGGATTCGGCCCCATCATTTATCCCGACCTGAACCTCGCATACAACGTGAAGATCCATCCCGAAGGAAAGGCCTTTCGCGTGACGGTTGACCTTGAAGAACCTTTACCCGCAGAATGGGTGGGTAAAGTGGGATTCATCTTCGAACTGTTTCCGGGAAATCTTTTTGGCAAAACTTATTACATGGACAAACAGTTTGGGATATTTCCCAGGCAGGCCAATGGTCCGGGCACACGTAACAAAGACGGCATCTATGAAATCAAGCCCCTCGCCGCAGGAAAAATGCTTTCCGTAGCACCTGAAAACGAAAGGCTCAGGATCACTTTCGAGAATCTAAAAGATCAAAACCTTCAACTGCTCGATGGCAGGGCGCTTGTACAAAGCGGCTGGTTCATTGTGCGGTCGGCAATACCCGCGGGCGCCACCAAAAATGCTGTAGAATGGCTGATTACGCCGCACGCCGTTCCCGGATGGAAATACGAGCCCGTTGTGCAGGTATCACAGGTAGGCTATCATCCGGCGCAGCAAAAAGTTGCAGTAATAGAAATTGACAAAACAGATAAACGGCGCCTCCCTGCAACGCTGTATCGCGTGTCGGAAAAAGGCGGTTTGACAAAAGTGCTTCAGGCCAACCCTAAAGAATGGGGAAAGTTTTTACGCTATAATTATTTGCAGTTCGATTTTTCTTCTGTTCGCCAACCGGGCATGTACGAGGTGCAATACGGAGATTACCGCAGCGACCCGTTCCAGATCGATGCCGATGTATTTAAACGCCATGTGTGGCAGCCGGTGCTGGAATATTTTCTGCCCGTGCAGATGTGCCACATGCGGATCAACGACCGCTCACGCGTATGGCACGGCCTATGCCACATGGATGATGCGCGAATGGCGCTCACTAATCACAACCACTTCGACGGCTACAAACAGGGTGAATCAACGTTAACCAAATACAAACCGGGCGAATCGGTTCCCGGGCTGAATATCGGCGGTTGGCACGATGCAGGAGATTATGACATGCGCGTGGAGTCGCAGGCCACCGAAGTGCATATTCTTTCGATGATGTACGAACAGTTTGCGCTCAACTACGACAACACCAGTATCAACCAGGAAACACATATGGTGGAGATGCAGCAGCCCGACGGTAAAAACGACCTGCTGCAACAAATCGAGCACGGCGCATTGACTGTTGTTGGGGGGTATAAGTCGCTGGGCAGATTGTACCGCGGCATTATCGCGCCCACGCGCAGGCAATATTCGCATTTAGGCGATGCGGCAACGATGACCGACAACAAGCCCTACCCTTCCAGCGAAATGGACCTGACGTTCATGGAACTTCATACGAACAACCGCCTCATCAATGGCACCAGCATGGTTAGTGGCGAAGCCAATGCTCCCGACGACAGGTGGGTGTTCACGGAAGAAAATCCCCGGCGCGAACTCGAGGTGGCAGCGGGAATGGCCGCCGCCGCGCGCGTCTTGAAAAACTACAATGCTGCGCTTGCTGCGGATTGCATGAAGCTCGCAACTGAATTGTGGGACAGAACGAAAGAAAAAAATCCTCTTCAGCGCGTGCAGCTTGCAGTGGAGTTGCTGCAGGCAACGGGCGAAAAAAAATACGCTGATTTTCTCACCGCCAATATTTACGCCATCACGAAAAATATTGACCGGGTGGGTTGGCTCGTGGGCCGCTCAATACCTTTAATTAAGAATACGCAATATCGTGACGCCATTACCGCCGCTGTCAAACGGTATCGTGTCGTTGTGGATGGATTGGAGAAGAAAACACCATACGGCATACCGTACGAGCCCAACATCTGGGGTGCGGGCTGGACCATCCAGGAATTTGGCGTGCAGCAATATTTTCTTCACCGTGCATTCCCGGAAATATTTCCAAAGACGTTGATGCTCGATGCAATGAATTTTGTTTTGGGTGTGCATCCGGGTTCAAACACGTCATCTTTTGCTTCGGGAGTGGGTTCGCGGTCGCTCACTGTTGCTTATGGCGTTAACCGTGCCGACTGGTCGTACATACCAGGAGGTGTGGCTTCGGGTACCGCGCTCATCCGGCCGGATTTTCCGGAGTTGCTGCACTGGCCGTTCTTGTGGCAGCAAACAGAGTATGTGCTTGGCGGCGGCAGCTCCAATCTTATGTTCATGGTTGTCGCGGCTGATCAGTTGTTGAATGAGTAAGCTAATAATAAGGGAGATGACAATCTTTCTACAATACAAAAGGAAAAGCTACGCAACATGGCCAGCGCAGCCCAGGCATATGAATAAAGCGTTTATTCGATATCTCCTCCCAGGACAATTGAAGGGATGATCGAGTTAAAAATGTATGAGAAAAAATTAAAGCAGAAGGCTTTGACAAGGCTGATTTTTCACTTCAACGCAGCAATATCAGCTTATTGACCTTATCATTTTTTCGAGGGCGTCGACATGAGCTTTGAAGGCTTTCTCGCCTGCCTTCGTAATGGTGTAGGTGGTGTTTGTCTTTCTCCCGATAAAACCTTTTTGCACTTTAATAAAACCATTTTCTTCCAAACTCTTGATGTGCGACGCGAGATTGCCATCGGTGATCTCTATCAATTCTTTCAACTGATTGAAATTGACGTGCTCATTCACCATGAGAACACTCATGATGCCCAGGCGAACCCTGCTGTCAAAAAGTTTATTAAGATTTTCTATCGGATTCTTCATACTGGATAATTAACGCTCGTACCTCCACCACATCATAACACCATAAACAATGTGCATTATCCCAAATCCTAATGCCCACAGCAACAGCCACTGACCGGGGTACGCCAGCGCAAGTACGCCAAGAGCAATTTCAACGTAACCTAAATACCGTATCTCGCCGATTGTGTACTTGCTTCCGTTGATCAGCGCCAATCCATAAAAAATCAACGTGTAAGGTCCGATCAGCGAATAATTTTCAGAAACGATCAATTGAAGAATGACGATACCGCCAACAATCATCGGCAGCATTGTGTTCCACAACAGCCTTCTCGCCATCTGCCCCCAAATAGGCGTTCCCTGCCGTTTGCTGCGCAAATACGTAAAGAGAAAAGCCGTAATGAACGCTGCTGTGAAAACAACGGCAGCAATCGTTGCGATCTTCCAGATCAATGCCTCCTGCGATGCGGCATCGCCCGACCCGCTTTTATAATAACCGGAAAGTGCACGCCCCGTAAAAAACGCGCCCGCAAGTCCGCAAACACCTGCCGCTATCCCACTCCAGCCGCTCAGGCTGATAAAGCGGCTACTTTTCTCCATCATCCGTTTGATGTCGTTAAGCGTGTCCAGTGAAGTCGTGTCGGTAGCCATAAAAGTGCTTTGTACAACAAAGCAAACAATATTTCCTGACAATTCCAAATAAGGGTTCAAAAGCGAACGCGCATCTGCGTTATCCCGGGATGATGACTGCAGATATGTTGTATATTCAACCGCAAAAGAGGCTTAGACCAAATTTTATTGAATGCGACCATTTCCCGCAATTTATTCCACTCTCAGCCCCGGCGCGCTTGCTGTTCTCCTCTCCGAAAAATACGGCCTGCAAAATGTTCATTGCAAGTTATTAGTACGGGGTGTTGGTGACACTTATTTGGTGGAATCATCGTCGGAGCGTTTCATCCTTCGCATCTACCATGCCGTCCACCGAAGCCTGCCGCAGATTCTGGAAGAACTGCATTTGCTTTTGGAATTAAAACAAGCAAAGGTAGCAGTGGCATACCCTCTGCATGATCACTCAGGAGCAATCGTTCAAGCGCTGAATGCAGTTGAAGGTACGCGGTACGCGGCGCTGTTCATCTACGCACCCGGAAGTGTCGCAAGATTATTGAACGAAAACCAGTTGCGCAACCTGGGAAGAGAAATGGCGCGGTTTCACCGGGTTTCGTCAACAATGACCCCTGGAAACAGCCGCTGGAATTTCAACCTCGACACCACCCTCTTCAGGCCTTTGGAAATGCTGAAGCCCGTATTTGCCGAAGATCCCGAAAGTTACACCTGGCTGAAGGAGGCAGCAAATGAAGTAAAAACAATGCTGGCATGCCTCGATACTTCGCAATTTTCCACCGGGTATTGCCATTTTGATTTCCTGCCCAAAAATCTTCATTTTGAGGGCGACGCTGTCACCATTTTCGATTTCGATTTTATGGGTCATGGGTGGACAGTAAACGACGTAATGACTTTCTGGCAACATCTGCAATTGGACGTTTATACCGGCAGGATGACTCAAAAAGCGGCCGACGATTCTTTTGCAATTTTTCTTGATGCATACCGGCAATTGCATCCGCTAAGCGAACAGGAATTGGCCGCGATACCTTATCTCAGCCTGGGTTTTTGGTTGTTCTTGAATAATTCTTCACTTTGATTTTCTATAGCC
>CAMPGT010000138.1 GCA_946885665.1 uncultured Chitinophagaceae bacterium
CAGGAAGTTGCCGGCGCGTGGATGGGTGGCACCATTGATACTACAGGCGCAGTGGTGGCCTCCGGAACGCTTCTTGGCGAAGAGGCCCTCAAGATCAGCACCATCGTAAAATTTTCTCAAAACCTGTTGCTCGGTATCGCCGCCTTCGCCATCTCGATCTATTGGACGGTGACCGACAATAAAACAAAACCTGAAGGTACCGAAGCGCCGGGGTTGAAGGTGATCTGGCAGCGGTTTCCGAAGTTTGTGCTGGGCTTCGTGGGCGCCTCCCTGCTCTTTTCCTTTTTTATTAGCGTTGAACAAATTGCGGATGTGAAGGGCAGCCTGAAAAATGTGCAGACGTTGTGGTTTGTGCTGGCATTTACCAGCATCGGGCTGGAAACCAATTTCCGCGATTTGATTGGCGTGGACAACCGGAAACCACTGTATGGCTTCTTAATTGCCCAGTCGTTTAATATACTGGTCACGTTGCTGGTGGCCTATTTGCTGTTCAGTTAAGTGCAGTAAACCGTTTTGCATAATTCCCGTTACATTTATTTCTTTTAATGAACATCTCTTCAAAAAAAGAAATATGCGGTTACTGTTGCCTGCCATCCTCCTACTGTTCTCTGGTCATGCTTCTTTTGCACAGCAAAATGCCATCGCTACCCAACCGTGGAAAGCATCGTGGATAGCGGTGCCTGGTAAGGAGCCAACGGCTTATGGCGTTTACCTGTTCCGCAAGTCGTTCGAGCTGCCGCAAAAGCCGTCTTCTTTCATTATTCACGTTTCTGCAGATAACAGGTACAAGTTATTGGTAAATGAAAAGCTGGTGAGCCTCGGCCCTGCGCGCGGCGACATTAACCACTGGAACTACGAAACGGTTGATATTGCCTCTTACCTGCAGGCCGGCCGTAACATTGTGGCGGCACAGGTGTGGAACGAAAGTCATTGGCGCCCCGAGGCGCAGATATCATTGCGCACAGGATTCATTTTGCAAGGCGACGGCGGCAATGAAGAGGTGGTTAACACCAACGATTCCTGGAAATGCATTGAAGACAGCAGCTACGCACCGCTGCGGGTTACCTTCCCTACAGGAGTTTATTATGTGGCCGGCCCCGGCGAACTGGTGGATATGCGCCTCCACCCTTCCAACTGGAATAAATTAAGTTTCGATGAAACGGCCTGGAAACCGGCGCGCGAACTCGAAGCAGGTACGCCCAAAAAGCTGATTGGGGGATACGGCACCATCAACACCTGGATGCTCACGCCTTCGTTGCTTCCGCAAATGGAAATGAAAGAGCAGCGCCTGGTGAATACAAGAAAAGCGGAGGGCGTTACAGTTCCCGGCAACTTCCCCGCGGCCAAATCCGGTATCACTGTGCCGGCCAATACTTCGGCGGTTATTTTACTCGACCAAACCTTTCTCACTAATGCCTATCCTACGCTTGTCATGAGCGGAGGCAGGGATGCGGGTGTGTCGCTGAGCTACGCAGAATCGCTGTTCACAAAATTTCCCGACAAGGGCAACCGCGATGAGATCGACAATAAAGAATTTGTTGGGAGAAAAGACAGCATCATCAGCAACGGTGCCGACGGGCAGGTATTTACCTCGCTTTCGTGGAGAACTTACCGTTATATCCAGATCCGCGTTACCACGAAGGAACAACCACTGAAGCTTGATGATATTTATGGAACATTTACGGGCTACCCTTTTGAGAGGAAGGCGCAATTAGCGTCTGACAACCCGGAACTGGATAAAATATTTGATATCGGCTGGCGCACGGCCCGGCTTTGTGCCGTGGAAACGTACATGGACTGCCCTTACTACGAGCAGTTGCAGTACATTGGCGACGGCCGCATACAGGCGATGATCTCGCTGTACAACAGCGGCGACGACCGACTCGTACGCAACGCGCTCAACCACATCGATCATTCGCGCAGGCCGGAAGGCATTACGGAGAGCAGGCACCCCTCTTACACGCCGCAATACATCACCACGTTTTCGCTGTGGTACATCGGCATGCTGCACGACTATTTCATGTACGGCCCCGATACCAGCTTTGTGAAAAACAAACTGCCGGGTGCAAGGCAGGTGCTCAACTATTTCAGGAATTTTCAGCAGGCAGACGGCTCATTAAAGGACCTTCCCTACTGGCTGTTCACCGATTGGGTAACGTATAAAGGTTGGAAGTCGGGCGAGGCCCCTAAAGGCAAAAACGGCAACTCTGCATTGCTCGACCTGCAATTGCTATGGGCGTACCAGCTTGCCGCCGAAATGGAAAACAGGCAAGGAATAAAAGAGCTCGGGGCCCGGTATCTTCAATATGCCGCGCAGTTGAAGAAAACGATCCGCACCAAATATTGGGACAGCAACAGGAAATTGTTTGCCGACACGCCGGAAAAAGATCTTTTCTCACAACATGCCAATACGCTGGCCATACTCACGGGGCTTACCACAGGCAGCGAAGCCGCAGCCATTGCCAGGCAGATTTTGACAGATACAACACTGGCGCCTGCATCCATCTATTTCAAATACTACGTGCACCGCGCGCTGGTGAAAGCGGGCCGTGGCAACGAATACCTGGACTGGCTGGGGACGTGGCGCGAGAACATCAGGATGGGGCTCACCACCTGGGGTGAATCGCCGGAGATCAGCTCCACGCGCTCCGACTGTCATGCCTGGGGTTCCAGCCCTAACATCGAGTTTTTCAGAACGGTGCTCGGAATTGACAGCGATGCGCCGGGATTTTCGAAAGTCAGGATTGAACCGCATTTGGGAGATTTGAAAAAAATCAGTGGAGCCATGCCTCATCCTAAGGGAAATGTTGCTGCGAAGTACGCTAAGGCGGGCAACGGTTGGAACATCGAAATTACGCTTCCGGAGGGCGTTACAGGGTCGCTGGTGTGGGAGGGTAAAAGCTATCCTTTAAAGGGCGGAGACAATTCATTCAAAATGAATTAAAAAAAGGATCACAGTCCATCACAGTTAAGTCCGTCCATCATCCTATTTTTAGGGCTATTGCCCTAAATAAATTTTCGGCGAATGCAGGTCATATTAGGCGTTATTTATCACTTTATCGGCGGGTTTGCTTCGGGCAGTTTTTATATTCCTTTTAAGAAAGTAAAAGGATGGCACTGGGAGAGCTACTGGATCGTTGGAGGGATTTTTTCGTGGCTGGTCGTTCCGCCCCTTGCCGCATGGCTCACTATCCCGGAATTTACTGAAATGATCAGCCAGGCGGATTTTTCGACGCTTGGCTTTACTTATTTGTTTGGTGTGTTATGGGGCATTGGCGGGCTCACCTATGGCCTGGGCGTGCGTTATCTTGGCGTGTCGCTGGGCAGCAGTATCATCCTCGGGCTGTGCATGGTATTTGGCTCGCTTGTGCCGGCCATTTATTATGATTTCTCACCAACAGCCGGGAAGGATACGTTCAGCATGATGGCGGGTGCGCTCTGGGGAAAAATTGTTTTGGCGGGTCTTCTTGTTTGTGTTCTCGGCATCATTTTGTGTGGGCTTGCAGGTACACGGAAGGAGAAGGAGCTGAAGGTTTCGGGAACGGATCCGCATGGCGGGAACAACGCTGTGGAATATAAGTTTGGGCTCGGTTTGCTTGTGTCGATTGTATCCGGACTGCTGAGTGCGTGTTTCAATTTCGGTCTTGAAGCGGGCCAGGGGCTGTCACAGTTTGCGAACGATGTGTGGAAGTCGGCCAACCCGGGCGAGGGCGAATTTTTATTTCGGAATAACGTTGTTTACGTGGTATTGCTTTGGGGAGGATTGACTACCAATTTCGTGTGGTGCATGATCCTGAATGTAAAAAATAAAAGCTTTGGCGATTACACCAACAAGAAAACGCCGTTGCTTTCTAATTATATTTTTGCCGCGCTCGCGGGCACTACGTGGTTCCTGCAGTTCTTTTTTTACGGCATGGGTGAAAGCAGGCTGGGTAATGGCGCCAGCTCCTGGATATTGCATATGTCGTTCATTATTCTGATAGCCAACATGTGGGGTTTGATTTTAAAAGAATGGAAGGGGGTCAGTAAGAAAACGACTGCAACAATTATCCTTGGTATTATTACGATCATTGTATCGGTACTGCTGGTAGGGTGGGGAAATTCGTTTAAATAATTAATTGATAAAGAAATAAATTAACGAAGAAATCTCTGCAAGGAGTAACACTAAATAACAGGTCTATAAAAAAATAAATAACAAAAGAAAAAATTAATAAAAGAAATAAAATATGAGCACTGCAACGAAAGCCTTTAAACACGTGAGTTACCTGTGGGATGAAGCAAAGGCAGCGTCAATGTCGGGCGACGAAGTAGCGCTGCTCGTCTACCGTTCCAACCTGCTCGGTGCCGATTTGCGGCTCACCAATTATGGCGGCGGCAATACCTCGTGCAAAGCCATAACGAAAGATCCCCTCACGGGCAAAGAAGTAGAGGTGATGTGGGTAAAGGGCAGCGGTGGCGACCTGGGTACGATGAAACGCAGCGGCCTTGCCGCGTTGTATGTAGACCGCCTGCGCAGTTTGGAAAATGTTTACAGGGGCATTGCACACGAAGACGAAATGGTTGAGCTTTTTAATCACTGCATTTACGACCTCGCATCGAAAGCCCCATCCATTGACACACCCCTCCACGGCTTTCTTCCTTTTAAACACATCGATCACCTGCATCCCGATGCCGCAATTGCCATCGCAGCGGCAAAGGATGGTGAAAAAATAACCCGCGAATTGTTTGGTGGCACCATCGGCTGGGTGGAATGGCAACGGCCCGGATTTGATCTGGGACTGAAAATGAAAAAATGCCTTGAAGACAATCCCGGTATCCGCGGCATTATGCTCGGCTCGCATGGCCTGTTCACCTGGGGCAACACGGCATACGAAAGCTACATCAACACGCTTGAAGTAATCGAGCAATGCGCGGCATACCTCGAGCAGCATGTTGGAAAAAAAGCACCCGTGTTTGGTGGCGCAAAAATCACATCGGTTCAACCGGAAAAACGAAAAGCGGCTGCCGTTGCGCTCGCGCCGGTGCTGCGCGGGTTGTGCTCATCGCAAAACAGGATGATAGGTCATTTTACTGATGACGACCGCGTGCTGGAATTCATTAATTCAAATGATATGGACCGTTTGGCTCCAATGGGCACCAGTTGTCCCGATCACTTCCTGAGAACGAAAATTTCACCACTTGTGTTAACGCTTACCCCGCAGGAAGATCTTTCCGATGCTGGCAAAGTGATAGACAAACTGGTTCCCTCGTTCGAAGCCTATCGTGCCATGTATGCCGAATATTACAACAAGTGCAGGCATAAGAATAGCCCGGCAATGCGCGATCAAAACCCGGTGGTGATCCTCTACCCCGGCGTGGGCATGTTCACCTTCGCGAAGGATAAACAAACTGCGCGGGTCGCCGCCGAATTCTACATCAACGCTATTAACGTGATGAAAGGCGCCGAGGCGATTTCGGAATACACATCGTTACCAAGGCAGGAAGCATTCAACATTGAATACTGGTTGCTCGAAGAAGCGAAACTGCAAAGGATGCCCAAGCCAAAACCGCTGAGCGGGCGCGTTGCACTCATCACCGGAAGCGGCGGCGGCATCGGCAAGGCCATAGCAAAGAAATTTGCGGAAGAAGGCGCGTGCGTCATACTCTCCGACAACAATGCAGAAAGACTGCAGGAAGCGAAAAACGAATTCAATAATCTTTTTGGGAAAGACGTGGTGGCGGCCGGTGTGTTGGACGTTACCGATATGGATGCCGTCGCACAAACCCTGCACACTACGGTTTTGGCTTTCGGCGGAGTGGACATCGTTGTAAACAACGCCGGGCTTTCGATATCAAAGACGATTGGCGAGCATACCGAAAAAGACTGGGATATTTTGTATGATGTGCTGGTGAAGGGGCAGTTCTTCGTTACACAGCAATGTGTTGCAGTAATGCAAAAGCAGGTCATGGGCGGTGACATTTTAAATATCGTCAGCAAAAACGCTTTGGTAAGCGGGCCCAACAATGCGGGCTATGGATCAGCAAAAGCCGCGCAACTGCATTTGAGCCGGCTGAATGCGGCCGAACTCGGCAAGGATAAAATAAGGGTGAACGTCGTTAATCCCGATGCCGTTATCTCCGGCAGCAACATCTGGAGCGGCGGATGGGCAGAAGGCAGGGCAAAGGCCTATGGCATTAAAGTGGAAGAGCTTCCGCAGTATTATGCGGGCCGCACGCTCCTCAACGAAGTGATTTTGCCGGAAGATATCGCCAATGCATGCTTTGCTTTTGTTGGCGGCTTGCTGAGCAAATCAACGGGTAACGTATTAAATGTAGACGGCGGTATCGCCACTTCTTTCGTTCGATAATAAGAGTACTATGCGCCTGGAAAAAAATAGAATTGAAGAGCATAATCAGCAGTTGCTTGCTGGTCATAAAACCAAATTTGATTTCGCTGCCGGGCAGGTGAAGAATGTTGACGGCATCGTCAAAAAGTTGATTGACTTTAATGTGGCGATACCCAGTTGGGCGCTCGGAACGGGCGGCACGCGGTTCGGCAGGTTTTCAGGAAGCGGCGAACCACGATCGCTCGAAGAAAAAATGGAAGATGTTGGTTTGCTGCATGCATTGAACCGCTCGAGCGGAGCCATCTCGCTGCACATTCCCTGGGATATTCCGGAAGATTATAAAGCCATCAGGTCATTGGCCGCAGAACTTGGTCTGACGTTCGATGCCGTAAACTCCAACACTTTCCAGGACCAGAAAGATCAGCCGTTAAGTTATAAATACGGTTCATTGCAGCATGTTGACAAAGGTGTAAGACAACAGGCCATCGATCACAATATTGAGGTCATTAAGCATGGCACGGCGCTCGGATCGCAGGCGCTCACCGTGTGGCTAAGCGACGGCAGTTGTTTTCCCGGGCAGTTAAACTTCCGGAAGGCTTTCCAAAATACCTTGACCGGACGGCAGGTATTTTATGACGCGCTTCCCGGCGACTGGAAAATATTTGTGGAGTATAAGGCGTTCGAACCGAATTTTTACTCGATGACAGTAGGCGACTGGGGACAATCCTTATTGTACGCAAATAAACTGGGCCCCAAAGCCTATACACTCGTTGATCTCGGCCACCACCTGCCCAATGCAAACATCGAACAGATCGTTTCTCTTTTGCTGATGGAACAAAAGCTCGGTGGCTTTCACTTCAACGACAGCAAGTATGGCGATGATGATCTTACCGTAGGCAGCATAAGACCTTACCAGCTTTTTCTCATCTTCAACGAACTGGTGGAAGGCATGGATGCGCGAAGAATGGACCATGCCACCGGCCTGGGCTGGATGATCGATGCGAGTCATAATGTTAAGGACCCGTTGGAAGATTTGCTGCAATCGGTAGAGGCGATCATGATTGCTTATGCGCAGGCATTGCTGGTGGACAGGAAAAGACTTGTTGCCGCGCAGGAATCGAACGATGTGGCTGCGGCACAGGAAGTGTTGCAGGATGCATTTCGCTCGGATGTTCGCACGATCGTTGCCGAGGCACGATGGAGAGCAGGCGGCGCATTGAATCCGTTACAATGTTTTCGTGACCACCAGGTGAGAAAACAACTCGTTGCCCAACGCGGCGCCAAAGCCATGGCCACCGGTCTGTAATTGTTCACCTGTAGCAAAAGCGAACAGTTTACGAGGCATCTCAACAGCCGTAAACGGATGGTTGTCAGTAACATATTTTAGTGGCATTTAATTCGCTAAAAAAAGATGTCATTGTTACTTACAAAACAATCAGGCTGGCATGCTAAGAAGTTACATCAGGGTGGCACTACGCACTTTCAGGAAAAACAAATTAACTACGTTCATCAATATTTTCGGACTTGGCCTAAGCATGTCCGTGGGAATGATGATCATGATCAGGCTGTTGGACCAGCTTAGCTACGATAATTTCCATCCTGATGCCGAACGAACCTACAGAGTACTCACAGCATATCATAAAAAGACCGGTGAACAGTGGAAAATGGCCAGCACGCCGTTGCCGCTGCTCGAAAAATTAGAGCGCGATTTCAGCCGTGTAGAGAAGTCGGTGAATGTTTACCCGGCCTTTAACGGCAAGGCTGTCATAGCAGGCAAAGAGATGTATGTAAACGGCGCCTACACAGAACCATCGTTTTTTAAAGTATTTGGATTTTCACTGGCTGCAGGCGATCCGGCCACTGCACTGAAGGACCCTTTCTCGGTGGTGATCAGTAAAGCAACTGCCGCCAAATTCTTTGCGGGTGACGATCCTGTCGGAAAGGTGCTGACATTGGACAACGGTGAAAGCTTTATTGTGAAAGGCGTTTTGAATGAAGCTACTTCAAAATCACACTTAAGCTACGATGCGTACGCTTCGTATTCCAGTATTCCGCAAATGGAGAAGAAACAGTTGTTGCCGGTCAGGCAATCAAACTGGTATGCAATGGATGCCTGCTACACGTATGTTACGCTAAAGCGAGGATACCCGGCGTCGACGTTTTTAAGTGATTTGAATGTTGTTGCGCGGCAGGTAAATAAGAGCAACAACGAGGGAAGCATGTCGTTTGAGACGCAGAGGATCGACAAAATTATATTTTGAGACAGGCGTTGCGCTCATCATCCTTCTGGCTGCCTGCTTTAATTATACCAACCTTTCCATCGCGCGGTCACTCACAAGGGCAAAGGAAGTGGGCATCAGAAAAGTGTCGGGCGCAAGAAGGGGTCATGTGTTTGCGCAGTATATTATCGAGTCGGTGCTGGTAGCGGCGCTCTCGTTAATATTTGCGTCAATTTTACTTTCTTTTGTCATCAGGTATGCGCCCTTCAATGATGATTATGAATTCATTCCTTCTTCGTTTGAGCCCGGCCTCACGTTTTACTTGTCGGTGGGGTGTTTCACATTGTTTACCGGACTGCTGGCAGGAATTGCTCCCGCATGGATGCTGTCATCGTTTAAACCGCTGAACGTTCTGAAGAATGTTTCCACTTTAAAGATCGTTGGAAAGATAAGTGTGCAAAAGGCGTTGATCGTATTTCAATATAGCCTGTCGCTCACCATCATCATATTCCTGCTCGCTTTCTACCGGCAATTCAGTTTTCTGTCTGCGGCAGATCCCGGATTTAAGCGTGATCACGTTTTGGTGGTTCCCTTAAACGGACTGGACAGTAAATTGGTCGGAAATGAAGTAGCTGCAATTCCCGGCGTTACCGGCGTAAGTAAAATGTCTTCATCTTTTGCAAAACATTTCAATGGAATGTCAGCCGCTGCCTGGCTCGTTAATAAAACAGATGCTATTGATGTAAACTATTATTATGCCAACGCTTCGTTTATCAGCAACATGAACCTGCATCTCGTTGCAGGGAGTAATTTTCCTTCGTCAAGCACAAATGAAGGTGAAAAATACATTTTGCTTAATCAGCAGGCGGTGACGGCGTTCGGCATCGCAGACGCGCAGAAGGCGATTGGGCAAACTGTTTGGCTCAATGATTCCACCCGGCTGGAAATAGCCGGCGTGCTTAACGACTTCAGTTATGAAAGTGCTGGTAAGCCTATACGTCCGTTGGCCATACGATTAAAAGACGGTGCTTATAATTATTTATATGTGAGCACCTTAAATGCAGATGAAAAAAATTTGGTTACCAGGATTGCACAATTATTGAAAAAATATGCTCCTTCACAATCATTTGAACCTGCATGGCTGAATGATGTTCTGGAAAAGAACAACTCGCAGCGGGCTACGATTTCTCTATTGGGATATTTGGCCTTTATGGCAATATCCATTGCATCCCTGGGATTGCTGGGATTGGTGATATTTAGTGTGAAAACAAAAAGAAAGGAAATTAGCATCCGGAAGGTTATTGGCGCGAGCGAAAGACAACTCGTTGCGCTGCTGTCAAAAGGATTTATTAGGTTGTTGGCGATAGCAGGCTTTATTGCTATTCCGATCGGGTATTCCGCGGCATATTTATTTCTGCTAAACTTTGCCCACCGTGTTAGTTTTAGACCGGGAGCAGCTTTCTTGTGTTTTTTGTTATTGTTGCTGATTGGTTTGGCAACGATCATTTCGCAAACATGGAGGGCAGCGGCAGCTAATCCTGTAAAAGACCTTCATATCGAATAAGACCTTAATGAGCGCGGGTTTCGGTGCGTTTTCAACATACGGTGAATAACAACTTCGCGTAATAAAAAAATTCTCCATTTATTTTACATCCGGTTATCGGTTCCCGCTTTGCGGGATGAAAAGGGAATCCCGTGAAAATCGGGAACTATCCCCGTAGCTGTAAGCTCCTTATCATTGTTTAATCTTCATGCCACTGTACTATTGACGGGAAGGCCTTAAACAACGGAGCAAGTCAGAAGACCTGCCGGTACCATACAATTAGTAACACCGCTTTCGGAGGAAAAGCATGGTACTGAGAGGTCTTGCCATCTCCATATGGCACCGCTATCAGCACTGTATTTTTCGTCTGCAGGTAACAAAAATTATTTGCCATGCAGTACAACAATGAAATCTTATTGAAAGAAAACAAGGATCG
>CAMPGT010000139.1 GCA_946885665.1 uncultured Chitinophagaceae bacterium
GCTACACCGTGGGCCGCGAGGCAAACAGTAAGTATAGCGAACAATGGAACGGCATCCAGATCGGCACATTTCAACATGGTCACCATTTCAAGACAAAAATTTCTGCTTACAAGGTGCCCGGCGATTCTTCAAGCGGGTTGCTGCCGCGAATATCGCCCGACGATCCCGGTGTGAAAGGAGAAGGCGACAAAAGGCTGCAGGCATATTGCTTCCGCATGTGTTTGTCCAATCACCCCGATAACCGTATGCCCTTTCCGCGGCCCGAAGGATACGACTCAACACAGTATGAACTGCTGGTGAGAGTATTTGCATCCGGCTGGGACGAGTTGTTCGATAAATTTGATGACATTCCTAACAGGAAAACAGACACCAATAATCACGGGCCCTTCAGCACCGATAACATTGGCATGAACTACGATTATCCCGAAGCTTCCTACGAAAGGCGGCGCGAGATCATTAAAGAACATGAAACGTACCAGAAGGGATTGATGTATTTCATGTCTGTCGATCCAAGGATCCCTCCGGCCATACAAAAACAACTCAACACCTGGGGGCTGGCGAAGGATGAGTTCGGCGACAATGGCAACTGGCCGCATCAAATTTATGTTCGCGAGGCCAGGCGCATGGTAAGCGACTACGTAATGACCGAACACGAAACGCTTGGCGAACGCGATGTGCCGAGCCCGGTGGGAATGGGATCGTACACACTGGATTCGCATAATGCCCAACGTTATGTTACAAAAGAAGGGTTTGTGCAGAATGAGGGGGATATTGGCGTACACGCCCCAAAGCCTTACAGCATATCTTTCAGGGCACTGGTTCCCAAAGAAGAAGAATGTTCCAACCTCCTTGTGCCTGTTTGCCTCTCCAGTTCGCACATTGCCTACGGGTCGATCAGGATGGAGCCGGTGTTTATGATACTCGGTCAGTCGGTTGCAGCCGCGGCCGCCCTCGCTATCGACGACAATATCAGCGTTCAACAGGTTTCATATGAAAAACTGGGTGAAGCGTTATTGAAGCAGGGGCAGCGGCTGCATTAATGATCACCGTTACCAGTCATACTGGAAAACCTTCATCAAACCAATAGCAGCCGTGGCGGCAATTGCCGCAACGCTCAGCCAGAAGGCAATTTCATATGTGATCGGCGAAGGAAAGTATTTTATTCGCTGGCGGCGAAACTCGATGGCGGCGAACACCACGATGAGCAGCATCGCCGAACCAACAACACCGCCTGACAGTATCATAAACACGGGCAATTTAATAAAAACGAAGGCTATCACCCATATTGCAGGAAATATCCACGACAGGATGGCGATCACTTTTTTCCGTTCGGCGGTATTGTAAAAATTTATCCATCCGAACTGGCCAAAAATATCGGAGAATAATCGCGACCACGCGGCAAGCGTGGCAAACACACTGGAAAACAATACGAAGAACGCACCAAGCAGGTAGGCGGTCCTGATGCCATTGCCAAAGGCTTGTGTGTAGATAACCGCCAGCGTTTCTATAACCTGGTTTCCCTCGGGAACGAGCCCCTGTTTGTGCAATATCGCGGCGCCAAGCAGGTAAAAAGCTGCCGTTACCAGGGTGTAAATGATCATCGCGGCAATGGCATCTACGTACATCACTTTGATCCAGCCCTTTGCCCTTCTTCTCCAGGCTGCATCATCATCATCGCCGCGCCGCCCGGTGAAGGCTGCATAGCCTTTTTCCAGGCACCAGTAATTGTAAGCGATGATTTCGTCGCTGCCCACACCGGTAATGCCAAAGGCGCCAATGGCGATAAATACCAGTGATGCTGGCAAATTGAAAGTCAACCCGCTTAATATATCGGTAATGGATATGCGATATTCGGTAGCATTCACCACCAGCAGCGATGCGAAGGTGAGCATTGTAAAGAAAGCGATCATTACGAGGGAAGACTTTTCTATCATTTTATACCATCCGCCAAAAATGAGGAGGGCAACTACGATTGCGACCGCTACCGCCCACTGCACAACAGAAAAAAACGGGAACAGCATGGTGAGGATGATCGCAGTTCCGCCTAACATCCCTCCCACCTGCACGATCTTCAACAACGTAAGTGCAAATATTGACCAGAGCGCCCATCCTCTTTTCCTGATTTTCGGTCCGGGTAATTTATTGAAGGAAGTCATCGGCGTTTCTGCGCTCAGTATTGCATGTTTCCCAAATTCAAGCTGGATGGCCACTTTCACCAGGCAACTGACGAGGATCACCCAGAATGCCGTAAATCCCGCACGTGCGCCGAGCGTGGTGGTGGCGATGAGTTCTCCCGATCCTACGATGGATGCAGAAAGAATAAACCCGGGACCCAGAAATTTAAGCGATGAAAAAAAGCCGCGCGGCGGTTCTTTTGCTAACGAAGCATTTGCGATGTAGTGGTCAGGAGCATTACCCGTCATTTAAAAATTTTTAGAAATGAATTTACATTTTTGATAACTTTCATTTTGATGAATCGTGGAGAACCAAAACAAATGGATGATGCCATACTGCTTCAACAGATAGCCGGAGGCAGCGAAGAAGCGTTCGGCTGCCTGTTCCGAAGGTACTGGAGATCCGCGTTTTCAGAGGTTTATAAGCGAATTAAAGATCACGATCATTCGAAGGACATCGTACAGGAAATCTTTACGCACGTGTGGGTGAAGAGAGATGTTCATACAATTGAAAATTTTCCGGCTTATTTGAGAGTTTCGATCCGCAACCGGGTCATCAAGTATGCCACGAGGCAAAAACGCCACCATCCGTTTTTCGGCGTGGCCGAGCATATCACCGCAAACAATGCGAGGGCCGATTCGAATCTGCTGTATAAAGAATTATATGCCTCGTATGAGGCCCTCGTGAAAACGCTGCCGAAAAAAAGACAAACCATCTTCCGCCTCCGGTACCAGCAAAACCTGCCTACCCATGAAATTTCATCTTTATTGGGAATAAGCAGGAAAACTGTACAAAACCAGCTCGTTAAAGCGATCGATACGTTGATAGTTTCGCTTATCCGGATGTTTCTCTTCACTATTATTTTCTTCTTGCGGTAAACTTTTTTAAAAAAATTTTCAGCGCCGGTGGGATTTTACTGATCATCCGGGTCATAGGCTACGTAATTATCATTCATAGATGAACAAACGTTACCTTATCAGCCTGTTGCACAAGTATTTAAAAGGAAATGTTACCGATGAGGAGCGGAAGTTCGTTGAAGACTATTACAACGTATTCAGCGCGGAGAAAGACGTGATCGGCGTCATGAGCGAAGATGAATTGCTTGCCCTGGAAAACGAGATGAACCGGAATATTATCCGTGACGGTTATGAAGACCTGGTGCATCATGCAAAGGTGAAGCGGCTGGCTAATTATCGCAAGCTCGCTGCCGCCGCGGCGGTCGTCGTTTTTATTTCCGCAGCCGCGTTGTATTTTTTCAACAACGGACCTGCAAAGGAAACGGGTACACAACCGCTGGCGGTTCAGGCAAAGTCGAACAGGGTATTTTTTCTGCCTGATGGCAGTTCGGTGATTTTGAGCCCTGGAGGAAAATTGAATTACCCGTCATCCTTTGATGGCATGGACAAACGCGAAGTATATCTTGAAGGAGAGGCTTTTTTTGATATTCAGCACAATGCACGGCGGCCGTTTATCGTGCACACGGGTAAACTTGTTACAACTGTATTGGGAACGGCGTTTAATGTGCGGGCCATGCCCGGCGAAACCGATATTACCGTTACCGTAAAAAGAGGAAAAGTAAAAGTGAGCGACGAGCAAAACACACTTGGAATTATCGAGCCCGATCAGCAAATTACCTTCAATAAAAAAGAGATCACGGCAGCTATAAAAGTGGTTGAAGCGGATAACTATATCGAGTGGAAAGAAGAAAACCTGCTGTTCGACAACCTTACGATCGCAGAGGCTGCAAAGCTGCTTGAAGAGAAATTTAAAACACAGATAGTCATCAACGATCAATCCATTGGCTCGCAACGTTTTTCAGCCAGCTTTCCAAAAGATGAAACCCTTGAAGATGCGATCAAAATTATTTGCATGTTCAATCGCGTAACGTACAGGTTCAGCGACGACGGGACGAAAATCTTTATCGAGAATGAGTAAAAAAGCTACTTCACCAAAATTGACAATATGAAAAAACCGGATAATACTTTCTTAGCATTTTATTGAAACCGAGACGATTAAAAAACCCCTGAATAAATCCAGAGGTTCTTGCCTGTACACCGACGGCAATCGGTGTCAGGCATGTCTTAAATCATTGACGGCATGAGCCGTATTCCTAATAACTTAAAACATTTCAAAATTATGATTCTTTCTTTGAATTCTGAACGTTTTCAGAATGAGCCGGATTCATTAAGAATAATCAAGCCGGCAGGAGGCGAAAAGATTAAAAACAAGATCATGCGTATTGGAATAATAACAATTACCATGTTGATAGGGACATCAGCACAATTGTTATTTGCAATGCCTGGCAAGGGCCAGTCGTTGGATAAGGTGGAGATTACGGTAGGTTTCAAAAACGAATCCATCGTCCAGGCTTTTAAAACAATTGAGGCCAAAACTCCTTTTCATTTCATGTACCGCCACGACGAGGTGGATCATATCAAAAATCTGAATTTGCCTAAAAGCAAAAGAAACGTCGCGGAAATCCTCAAATACCTTTTAACCGGCAGTAAACTTACTTTTCAGCAGGTGGATTACCAGGTGCTGATCATGGAAAGCATGAACACGCAGGCATCGGAAGAAATGCCGCTCAATACCATAGTTCGGGAGCTCGTGGCGCAGGTGGTATCTGGCAGGGTGACGAATCCCCGGGGCGAGCCTTTGTCGGGCGTGAGCATAACAATAAAAGGATCTACCGTTGGAACATCCTCCGACGGGAGCGGCAATTATTCCATCAACGTGCAGGCAAATGACGTGCTGGTGTTTTCTTACGTTGGATATCTTTCAAAAGAAGTAACGGTGGGCAGCCAGCAGGTGATCAACGTACAACTGCAGGAGGACGCCAAACAGTTGAGCGACGTGGTGGTAACGGCGCTGGGAATTTCGAGGGAGAAAAAAGCATTGCCGTACGCCGTGACCGTTGTGAACGGCGAAAGCTTTACCAAGGCCAGGGAAGTGAACATAGGAAACGCCTTATCAGGAAAAATTGCCGGTGTGAATGCTACAAGAACCGCTACAGGACCTGGTGGCTCGAGCAGGGTGATCATAAGAGGAAACGGATCGCTCGGTGGCAACAATCAACCCCTATACGTGATCAACGGCGTGCCTATCGACAATACGAATTTCGGTTCGGCCGGGCAGTGGGGCGGATTTGACGCGGGAGACGGCCTGAGCAGCATTGATCCCGATAACATCGAAACCATTACCGTTTTGAAGGGAGGTACCGCGGCCGCCCTGTATGGTTCGCGCGCGGCCAACGGTGTAATTCTTATCACCACAAAAACCGGGAAGAACCAGCAGGGTATTGGCGTTGAATACAATACTACCTACACAGTTGAGGCGCCTTCGTCTTTTTCGGACTACCAGTACGAATACGGCTCGGGAAATCATGGACAGAAGCCCGCTAACATTTCCGAGGCCATCGAAAACGGCACTGTGTCGTGGGGTGGTAAGCTGGACGGCTCAATGGTGATGCAACCCGATAGTGTGGAGCGCCCGTATGTTGCGCAGAAAAATAACATCAAGAATTTTTACAACACCGGTAATTCGTTTTCTAATTCAATAGCGCTCACCGGCGGCAATGAGGTTGCGCGGTTCAGATTTTCGGCTTCTAACCTCGATAATAATTCCGTTATTCCCAACACCTCGCTGAACCGCAAAGTGTTCAGTTTGGATGTGTCCGGAAATTTAATGAAGAAGGTGGAGTTTAAGGCAAATGTCCAATACAATATCGAGCAGGGCTATAACCGGCCCTACGTGTCTGACCAGCCTTACAACGTCAACAGCGCCCCGCAGTTGATGGCGACCAACCTCGACATACGCATACTCGAACCGGGATTCAACGAGGAGGGATATGAGGCCCTGTGGCACAAAGGCGACGCGAATAACCCGTATTTCATTGTAGAGAAAGTGAAGAACCATGATAAACGCAACCGTTTAATGGGCTCTTTCAGCGCGCAGTACAACATCGATGATCATTTTTATATGAGAGGCAGGTTCGGCATCGATTATTACAACGTTGTTTCCGAAGCCATCATACCTACCGGCATTCAATACTGGACGCCAAGCATGACCTCGAGTAAATTGGTAACGTATGAAACGAACGTGGAAGGAATTATCGGATATAAAAATAATTTCGGCGACATCTCTGTAAACGCCCTTGCAGGTGGCAACCAGATGCACCATGTAATTGACGGCATCAACCTTTCGAGCGGTAAATTCAATGTGCCTTTTCAGTATTTTATCACGAACGGAACGGGCCAGACATTCAGTTTAAACTATCGCGAAAATGCAATCAATTCTCTTTTCGCTTCTGCAGATGTAGGGTACAAAAATTTCCTGTTTCTATCATTAACCGGAAGAAACGACTGGTTCTCTACGCTTCCGGTGCAAAGCAACAATATTTTCTATCCCTCTGCAGGTTTGAGCTTTGTATTTTCGGAAGCCTGGAACAATCGGCCGTCCTGGCTCAACCTTGGAAAGATACGCGCTTCATGGGCGCAGGTTGGCGGCGGAGCACCTGATCCCTATGGGTTGAACCTTGTGTACGTGGCGCAGCCCGTGCAGGCGCTCGACCAGCCGCTGATGGGAATTAATGGCAACTCGATTCCAAATAACACCATCAAGCCCTATACTTCCACCACCACCGAATTGGGATTGGAATTGAGGACGCTGAACAACCGCCTGGGACTGGATCTTGCTGTGTATGAAAGACGAACCACCAACGACATTGTAAACGCATCGGTTTCCAGTACCACCGGTTACTCGAACGTGTTATTGAATGTGGGTGAAATGAGAAACCGGGGAATTGAACTGTTGCTTACCGGGACGCCGGTGCAAACTGCCAGCGGTTTTAACTGGGATGCAAGTTTCAACATGGCCTACAATGTGAATACCGTTGTGAGAATTGCCGAAGGCTTAACGAGCCTGCTGCTGCCGGAGGGACAGGTACGCACAAAGAATGCTTTTATTTATCACTTTGAAGGAATGCCCTTCGGCCAGATTGCAGGGTACAGGATACTGACCGATGCAAAAGGCAACAAGGTTTACGACAAAGCTTCGGGGCTGCCCGTGAAAAGTGAATTCATGTCGCTCGGAAACGGCACGCCGCCGCTAACCCTTGGCCTCACCAACACGTTCAACTATAAGAGGCTTTCGTTCAGTTTTTTACTTGACGGAAAGTTTGGCGGCAAACTGTATTCGGCCACCAACGCTTATGCCGCACAATGGGGATTGTCTAAAAAGACGGTAGAAAATGGCATTCGTGAAAAAGGCATTGCTCTTACCGGTGTAGATACGGACGGCAATCCTTACAGCGCAACAATACCGGCGCAAACGTATTTCCAGTACACAGCTTTGAACATCACCGACGACTTTGTGTACGATGCGAGTTTCATCAAACTTCGTCAACTGGTATTAGGTTACACGTTGCCTAACTCGTTAATCGCAAAAACTCCTTTCAAGGCAGCAAGCATTTCGCTGGTGGCCAGGAACCTGCTTTTGCTATATAGTGAAATTCCCAACATAGATCCCGAGTCGACGTACAATAATTCGAACGCACAGGGGCTGGAAATGTATGGAGTTCCTTCCACGCGCAGCTATGGAATCAACCTCATGTTTAGGTTGTAAGAAAGAGAACTCTTCATTATGAATGAAAATTAATCGTAACAAAATGAAACAGTTTATAAATAGATATTTGATCGATATAAAATTGTGCATCACACTAGCACTGCTCACGCTGTCATCATGCGATAAAGGATTCGAGGAAATGAACAAGAATCCAAATGCGTATAATGAGCCGGTAATTGCAAACATGTTTTCGCTAAGTGTTGTAAACATCGCCGGAACGGGTGACGACAGGGATCATGGCAACGGATCATATGCCAGTGGCATCATGCAATATTTCGCAAGCCTCGACACGCACCTCAAAGGCGAGAAATATCTTTATGACCAGGGTTACAATGACGTATTTTTTGAATCGGGTTATCACAGCCACCTGAAAGAAATTCAACAGATTATTGCGCTGATTAAAGATGACGCCGAGCAGTCGAATACTTACGCGATGGCCAGAATTTTACGCGTGTATGCCTTTCAGCAGATTACCGATTTGTACGGCGATGTTCCTTACTTCGAAGCAGAGAAAGGATTTACTGACGGAATACTTCGCCCCACGTATGATCGCCAGGCCGAAATTTACGCAGATCTTTTAAAAGAGCTGGACGAATCTGCACAACTGCTCGACCCTGCAAAACCAAATATTGGCGCAACCGATTTAATATACGGCGGAGATATTGCCCGGTGGAAACGTTTTGCCTACTCGCTGATGTTGCGTGCGGCAATGCGCCTGACAAACGCCGATGCGGGCATGGCAGAAACATATGTAAAGGAAGCGATTGCGGGTGGCGTAATGCAAAGCAACACCGACATTGCACTGCTGAAGCATACCAATGTTACCGGGTTGAACTGGAACTGGGACTCGTACTACCAGCACAATGAAGAGTTGCCCGCCGATGTAAAGGGCCACGGAAGCAGCAAGCTGTGCGCTACATTTATTGACTTTCTGAAAAACACCAACGATCCGCGGTTGCCTTTCTTCGCGACGTTGTGGGAAGGAAACGTCGACCCCTCGAAGCTCGCGGAAAATTCTGCGCCTGAAAAACAAAAAGGATTGCCGAACGGGTATGACTTCACTTCTATCAAAGACTTAATTCCAAACTGGAACGATAACATGTACGAGGAATACTCGGAAATCAATCTTAGTACAATTGCCAGCATGTCGGCACCTTCGATATTTCAAAGCTATGCAGAAGTGGAACTGCTGCTTGCCGAAGCGTCGATACGGGGCTGGAACAATGCTGATGCCGCTGAGCATTACAATAACGCTGTTGCTGCAGCCATGGAAATGGTAACGGTGTTTCCGGGTAATTTCAACATTGCTCCATCGGCAATTTCCCAATACCTGGCAGATCATCCATTTGCCGCCGGCGACCAGGAAATGCAGATGGAACAGATCGGTGAACAATATTGGGTGGTGCATTTCTTTGTTGACAATATTGAGGCGTTTGCCAATTGGAGAAGAACCGGCTATCCCGTTCTTCAGCCTGTTAATTACCCCGGTAACCAAACGGGCGGCGTCATACCGCGGAGATTGCTTTACCCGCAATCGGAAAGGGTGCATAATACTGGTAACTATGATGCAGCGGTGCAGGCACAAGGCGGCGATCTTTATACAACTCCGGTTTGGTGGGATAAGTAATTTGTGATAATATCATTCCATGAGACATACATCTCATCAAACCGTAAAACAACTAAACGGATGAAGCGTAGAAACTTTTCCAAGAATCTATTAACGGGTGCGTTCTTTCCTTCCGCTTACGCGTCGATGGCCGCAGGGGCACCGGGAACAGGCAGTCACACAAACATTCACCAGCCAGATCCTGAGCAGGATGTTTTCATCGAAAGGCCCGCACAGGGAACACCTCACAAGGGCAAGGTGCTGGCCGTTATTCAACCGCATTCTGACGACATCGCCTATTTTGCGGCGGGTACCGTGGCCAAGCTCATTCATGAGGGCTACACCGGCTACCTCATCAGGATGACGAACGATGATGCAGCAGGCGGTGGCGATACAATGGGCGAAAGAGTGTTCAAGAATGAACAGGATAACGAAGCGGTGGCAAAGGCGCTCGGCCTGAAGAAAACGTACAGCTTAAACTACCGCAATCACCGGATGGATGAATACAACATCCAGGAGATCAAGGGGCGGCTCATATTTTTATTCAGGCTGCTGAAAGTGGACACATTGGTTTGTTACGATCCATGGGGTCATTATGAAGAAAATCCCGACCATTATGTTACGGCAAAAGCAGTTGAAGCGGCACGTTGGATGAGCGGCATGCGCACGGATTATCCCGAACAACTTGAAGTGGTGAATCCGCACGCTGTGCAGGAGATGTATTACTTTGCACGGGGTCCGCAACTGGTGAACCGCATTGTTGATACCAGCAAGTTCATCGACAAGAAGATTGAATGTAACCTTGTGTGCAAGAACCAGGGTGCCGGCGGCGATTCAGGGGCGCAATTAAGAAAGTCGCTTGCTGAAAGCGGCAAAAAACTGCCGATTCTTGGCAACGACGACCACACCGCCAATATTAACTACATCAGGGAATTTGTGC
>CAMPGT010000140.1 GCA_946885665.1 uncultured Chitinophagaceae bacterium
GCATTACATAGAGCGAATAATAGCTGAACCCGTCGGCAAACTAATCGTGTCATGCTTTAAAAAGCTCTCGACAATGATGCAAACACTCAGCAAACAATAACATTGCCCATTGCCCATTGCCTATTGCCTATTGCCCATTGCCTACTGCCCATTGCCCGCGCTCCGCCCCATCGCCGCCACCCCACACTCCAACCACTCCGCGAAGTCGGCGGCAGAAGGCGTATAACCCTTCGTTCTTGTCAGCACCTTCTCTTCAGGAGAAACGATAGCATATTGAGGCTGCGACACGGCATTGAAATTCTCGGATTGAAACGTCGCCCATTTATCCCCCACCGTTACAATCTTCTTCTCAACGCCCGACTTTGTCGTAAACACCGTCTGGTCCGCCGCAGGCAGCAAACTGCGCTCATCCACGTACAGCGACACCACTATAAATTTGTTCCTCATGAGGTCCATCACCTTTTCATCGCGCCAAACATTCTCCTCCATCCTGCGGCAGTTGACGCACGCCCAACCGGTAAAATCTATCAACACCGGCTTCCCTTCCTTTTTAGCAAGCGCCACCGCTTCGTCGTAATCGCGCAGCGGCTCCACGCCCTGTTCGCAGTTTACGGGCTCGTGGTAAACACTGTAGCACAACGGCGGCGGAAATCCACTGATGAGCTGAAGATTCGCGGCACTTGTATTTGTAAGGCCGGGAACAAGGTAGAGCGTGAACCCACCGAACAACACAATGAACACCCATCTGGTGGGATTAATTTTTTGTAACGGGCTATCATGCGGAAACCTGATCTTCCCAAAGAGATACAGAACCAGCAGTATGCCGATTACCACCCACGCACCGATAAAGATCTCGCGCTTGATAACTCCCCATTGCTCCACCAGGTCGGCATTGGATAAAAACTTGATGGCCATCGCCACTTCAAGAAATCCCAGCACCACCTTCACGGACGTGAGCCAACCACCGCTCTTCGGCAATGACTGCAGCCAACCGGGAAACATTGCAAACAAAGCAAACGGAAGGGCCAACGCCAGCCCAAACCCGGCCAGTCCTGCTGTCAGCGGCCATGCGCCCTCGGCAGCAGTGCCCGCCAGCAGCGATCCCAGAATCGGCCCGGTGCAGGAAAAAGAAACGATCGCGAGCGTTAGCGCCATGAAGAAGATGCCGCCCACCGTACCCATGTTCGACCTTGCATCAATCTTATTGGCAAGACCCGCAGGAAGCCCTATTTCAAAAAAACCAAAGAATGAAATGGCGAAGAAGATGAAGATGACGAAGAACAGCAGGTTCAGCCATACGTTCGTAGAAATATTATTGAGGATCTCCGGGCTCACGTTGCTCACCAGGTGAAAGGGAATGCTGAGCAGCACATAAATGAGGAAGATAAAAAATCCGTACATCACCGCGTTCCCAATGCCTTTCTTCCTGTCGTGCGCCTTTTTAGTAAAGAACGACACCGTAAGCGGAATCAGGGGGAACACACAGGGCGTCAGGAGCGCAATAAAGCCCCCGAGCAATCCCAACAGGAAAATACTCATCAGGCTTTTTCCACCCGCTTCATCGTCGCCGCAACCGCTCACAGGGTTATTCAGGTCGAGTGAGTTGATCCTGATGCGCACGCTCGATTCCACCCCGCCCTCGAGCGGCACATTGAACGACCAGGGGGTTAAAGGGTAAAATTCGTCGCCTTTGCCGTAGGTATAGCTGAATTTCCCGAGCAGCTTTGCCGGCACCTTGCCGTTAATCGTAATCGTTGTGGAAAAAGTTGCCGGCCCGCTGAACACTTTGAACTTCGCATTGTCGAACAGGGCGCTGGTAATGGTTACCGCTTCGCCCGAATCCGTAAATTCTTTCGGGGCCGTAACCGAAGAATCGAATTCGAGTTCGGTCGAACGAACATCGCTGATCACTTCATTCGGGCCATATAATTCCCATTCATGATTGCCGGGAGTGCTGAAGTTGAGCTGGTAAGTGCCGGTGTTAATTTTTTCACTGGTAACTTTCCATTCGAATGGACTCGGAGTATCCTGTGCAAGTGCAGATGCAGACAGAAGAAAGAAAAGAAAAAATAAGTTGAGAGCAGGGCAGCGTTTTAAAAATGACAGCATGGTTTCGTTATCAGGGTGAGCATTGATGAAAAAGGTCAAAAGTCATCCTTTAAAACTTAAAGAAAATATAAATGTCACGCTAAAACCGACGATGCCGAAAGCACGCTTTCTTTCGAAAAGAACAGCGACTGAAGGATGATCCTTCCGTCGGTGTTTCCCAATGCTGCTGAGCATGCTCTTTCAGGATGCGGCATCATACCGAACACATTTCTTTCTTTGTTAGCGATACCCGCGATGTTCCTGATGGCGCCATTATGGTTGGCCGCGGAAGTAATGTTTCCTTCAGCGTCGCAATATTTATAAATCACCTGGCCATTCGCTTCCAGTTCATCAAGCACCTGTTCGCGTGCAAAATATCTTCCTTCACCGTGTGCAATGGGTATCATCAGCGGTTTTTCGGCGCCCGCGCCTTTAAGGTAAACGTTCTTGCAAAGGAACTGCTGGTTAACATTTTGCAGCAATACCCCGGGCAGCAGGTGGGCCTCGCACAGTATCTGGAACCCGTTACAAACGCCGAGCACCTTGCCGCCTTTTTGAGCAAAACCGATAACGCTCTGCATCATCGGGCTGAACCTGGCTATGGCGCCGCAACGAAGGTAATCGCCGTATGAAAATCCACCGGGCAGCACGATGCAGTCATCCGTATTGAACATGCTGATATCCTTATCCTTGTGCCACAGCATGATCACTTCCTGGTTAAGGTCGTTCTGAAGCGCCTCCTGCATGTCCCTGTCACAATTGGATCCCGGAAATACTACGATCCCAAATTTCATGCGTCTGAATTTTGCGCAAAGTTAGGAAGATTTGGGCGCTAACGTCCAATAACACATATAAATCGCGTAGGCAAAGGTGACCCAGTGAATGATCATCGGCAGCAGTCTTTTCTTTTCAGGATAGTAATACGCAGCGCCGTGGAAAGCAGCGAGTGGCAGCAGGCCGAATATCCAGTTCACATAATTCACACCACCGTTCACCAGGATGATGAAAATGCTCATGATGAGGAAGAGCAGCAGCAGGCTCCATCCTTTCCGGATCTGGATCAGCATCTTATTGAGATTGCTTTGCACATAGTAGCCGCCGATAATAAACGGCACCACCAGCAGTATAATGCTGACGGTGATGAAGAAGGAAGTTGGCATCGCCGGAAAATCTATCCTTATCGACGGAACCAGGTATTTCCAGTTCCATTTATTGGTGAACAGGGGTTCAAGCGCCAAAAAGTAATAGGGCGTGGTCAACCCGAGGAAGCCCGTCACCCATTCCCTTATCCTGAACGGGCGCATAATAAATAAAGTGAAAGGCATCATCAGCACATAGATCACAGCGGGCTCATACAACAGCGTAATGAGACCCACCATCACCCCGATATTAAAAATACCCACCAGCGGGCGGTTGGTGTTGTAGAGGTTCACCATGCGGTAAAACATCAGGATGAGCAGCGTGTTGGCAATAAGCGGCGCAGAAAAATAGTTCCATTCCACGAACAACGACGACAGCAGCATGTAGGCCATCCCCGGCAGGTAATTCGGCTTTGGCAGCATTTTCTGGTCGATGGTGATCCTGTTCAGCAAGGACGCCTGGACACAAATCAGGAAAAATGCGGTGAGGCCATAAACGAATGCGGGTAAATGCAGCGGCTCAAGCACACGGAGCAGCAACTCATACAGGTAATGATCTTCCGGCTGCGACAGCGGCGGCGAGGGCCTGAGCAGGATACCGAATTTTAATACAAGACCGAAGACCAGTAAGAGAAGACTGTTGCCGGGATTTTTTTGTCTGAAAATACCTACCACTCGCCTGTCATTTAGAAATCAATTTTAGCGAAAATAAGGTAGTTCCTGAACTGGCACGGCATCACCATGCTTCGCGCGCTGATCTGCTTACCGAACCGCGGCATGAATTCGATGCTCCGGTCAAGATTGCGTAAAGTGGGGTAACGGGTGATCTTTCCTTCGGGGCCGATGCTTTGATCGTTCAGCAACAGCGTTCTCCTTTCATAAAGATTGAAGAGGAAATGTATTTCTCCGCCCGTATTCATAATCTGGTGCGAAATGAGCGCATCGGTCTGGTCATCAAACTGGCTCTTGGTGATTACGTTGCTCCACTCGAGGCTGTCCACCTTATTGAATGAAAGCACCACAATGTTTTCGGAATGATAGCGGGTGGGCTGTGATCCCCAGCGGTGCCAGGGCGCGCCAAAAGAATTATAGTAGGGCGAATAATAATAGCTGTTGAAGGGCGACGACCACGGATTATTCCATCCCAGGTAATCCCACCGGTTAAACGGACCGCCGCCGCGGGAGGATGTGTACATGGACTCTGCAATGAGGACGTAACCGCCGTCTTTGCGGATAATAATGTTCTTGATGAAGTAATCGTTGAAAGCTATTCTCAGGTTGGCATCCTGTCCTTTTGCCTCCGCGCGCAGCTCTTCGTTAAACGGCAGAATGCGCTCTCTCACAATCTGCGATGAACCCCGATCCCAGATCACCGTGTACAATCCTTCGATGTTGCCTCTCTTTTGTTTGTAAAAAAGTGCGGTGAACAGGTAACGTTTGTTCGTATTGTCGATCTTGATCCTGACGTCGTCGAGAACGCGGCTGCCGCTTTTCATGTCGTGCAGGGAAAACTCGCCGGCGCCGGCATCTTTGGTCACGAGGATAAGGTTGGTGACGAAATCGCCGCCGCCTTTCCTGACATACTTTCCGAACACCAGGTTGCCTTCATTGTCGAGCAGGAAGTCGGTGAAGTAATCGTTCCTTTCTTCCATCGGCATCGACAACCGGCGCTTTTCCTTCAGGTGAAGGGTTTCATCGAACAAAAGCGTGGTAAAGATGAAATTCTTCTGGTTACGGCTGTTGATCTTGAAGATCATCACCTGTTTCTTATCATCGCTGTACGTGGTGGTGTAGATCTTGTTGTTGGCGGACCATCCGATGCGCGTGGTGTCGAGTTCGAGCGGGTCCGACATGCTTTTGCCTTCACTGTCTATCTTCACGGCCATGCAATACAGGATGCTTTTGCGCTGGAATTGGTAGATCATCCAGGCAAAATCGGGATAGGATATGAAATCAACGTTTATCCACCGTTCGTCCTCTCCCACCGGCACCTTCTTTATCAGTTTCATGTCGCCGCTGTACACCGAAATGTTGCCCTCGTTCCGGTTGTTCTTGAAAACAAGTATGTTGTTCCCAACCTTTCCAATAATATCAAAGTTGGTGCGTTTATTGTCATCACGTTCCGGCTCGGAGTAAGAGATTTTCTGTCCGACCGCCGAACAGAAAAGGGTAAATACGGCAAGAAACGACAGGATGAGTTGTTTGTACTTCATGGACACATTTTGCGAAATGAAGTTATGAGAAATAAAGAAGGTAAGTGACTGTAAACACTTCAATTAAATGATTTTTAAGATAAATTATCTTTTCCCTATAACTTTGTTTTTGTGGGTAAAAATACCAACCAGGTAACCGCAGCTGGGCTATTAATCGCGCTGGGCATTATTTACGGGGATATAGGCACTTCTCCTCTCTACGTTTTCAACGCAATTATCGGTAACCGGGTTATTAATGAGAGTGTTATCATTGGGGCCCTTTCCTGCATCATCTGGACCCTTACACTCCAAACAACCATTAAATACGTAGTAATGGTGCTGCGGGCCGATAACCGGGGTGAAGGAGGAACCTTCGCACTCTACGCATTGGTACGCAGGCGAAAACGATGGCTGGTGATACCGGCTATGGTAGGCGGCGCCGCGCTGCTGGCCGATGGAATCATTACCCCGCCCATCTCTATCACATCAGCCGTTGAAGGATTACGTGAGCTTCCTGCTCTGCGCTCGCTGGGACAAACTGATAACAATATTGTTATCATCGTGTTGAGCATTCTTTCTGCTTTTTTCTTTCTTCAGCAATTTGGAACCGCATCTATCGGGAAGCTTTTCGGTCCCATCATGTTGGTTTGGTTTACCATGCTTGCGGTGCTTGGCGTTTACCATGTGTTCGACGATCCATCCATCTTCAAAGCCGTCAACCCTTATTACGCGATAGACTTTGTTTTATATTATCCCGGCGGCTACTGGCTACTGGGCGCCGTCTTCCTGTGTACCACAGGGGCGGAGGCCCTGTACTCCGACCTCGGTCATTGCGGCCGCGAAAACATACGGGCGTCGTGGGTGTATGTAAAAACCTGCCTTCTGCTCAATTATTTTGGCCAGGGATCATCGCTGCTGGCCAATCACGACAACCAGTTGATTACGCCTGAGTTCCGCGCACAGCTCGGCATCAATGCGTTTTACGACCTGATGCCGCAGTGGTTCATCATCCCCGGTGTGGTGATCGCCACCTCGGCGGCCATCATCGCGAGCCAGGCAATGATCTCGGGATCGTTTACGCTCATCAGCGAAGCCATCCGCCTTAACCTCTGGCCGAAGCTTAAAATAAGGTATCCTTCCGAAGAAAAGGGGCAATTGTTCATCCCGGCCATTAACATGATGATATTCGTTGGCTGCGTGGGCATGGTGCTGTATTTTAAGGAAAGTACCCGGATGGAGGCAGCATACGGCCTGGCGATCATCGTTACCATGCTCACCACAACCATTCTCTTCTCCAATTTCATGGTGGCCAGGCGGGTGAAACCGCTGTACATTTACATATTCCTGGTGTTTTTCTTCATCATAGAGTGCGGGTATCTCATTGCGCTGATGCAGAAGTTCACGCACGGTGGTTACATCACGCTGATACTCGGAGGATTTATGTTCTGCGTAATGTATGTATGGTTCCGCAGCCGCCGCATCAAAAACCGCTACGTCGAATTTGTGCGGCTGGAACATTACATACCGCAGATACAGGAGCTAAGCAATGATAAGACCGTTCCCAAATACGCCACGCACCTCGTTTACCTTACCAGCGCCAATAATCCGAAGGAGATCGAACACAAGATCATTTATTCGATACTCAACAAAAAGCCCAAGCGCGCGGATATCTACTGGCTGGTCCATGTGGATACGCTCGACGATCCCTACACCTGCGAATACAAGGTGGATCACATAATTCCGAACGACATCATCAGGGTAGAGTTCAGGCTCGGTTTTAGAGTGGAACCGAAGGTGAACCTGATGTTCAGGAAAGTAGTGGCCGAACTGGTGGCCAACAAGGAGGTGAATATCACCAGCCGGTACGAATCGCTCGAAAAAAATAATGTAGTGGGAGATTTTCAGTTCATTGTAATGGAGAAGTACCTGAGCCAGGATAACGAGCTGCCTTTCCTGGAGCGCATCATTATGAAATTATATTTCTGGATCAAGGAGGTGAGCCTGTCGGAGGAAAGAGGTTTTGGATTGGATACGGCTAACGTTACCGTTGAAAAGTTTCCGTTGATTGTGGCGCCGGTGACGACTACGTTGCTGAAGCGGGTGTTTGAGCGGGAGGAGTGAGTCGTGAAACGTCTCACGCTATCGGCACCACCTCTCCCCTGTTCTTCCTTATCCTTTCAGGAATCGACGCAACAATTTCTTTCTTAAAAATCTCTACTAACTTCTTCTTTACAAAGTCCCGATGCACAACAAGACTCACCTCCCTCATGGGAGCAGGATGCTTAAACTGCCGCAGCAACTGCAACTGCGAAGGCCGCAGATCCATTGTCGCCAGTTCAGGCAAAATCGTGATGCCATCATTCAGCTCTACCATACGGCGCAGCGTTTCGACACTACCCGCTTCATATTCAAAATAACTTCCCTCCCGGCTCGCCTTCTGCAATTCGCACAAATTCATGATCTGCGACCTGAAGCAATGCCCTTCTTCCAGCAACCACAGCTTGTGCGGATCTATATCTTTCGATAAAAGATAGGTCTTCCTGAACAACGCATTCTTTTTCGAAACGTACGCCACCAGCTTCTCATAGAACAATACCTGCTCGCTGATGCCCTTTTCATTCAGCGGCGTAACGAGTATGGCAACGTCGAGCCGCCCCTCACGCAGCCGTGCGATGATCTGCTCGGTGGTGAGTTCGGTCACGATCACTTTTACTTTTGGATACTTATCGGTGAACGATTGCACAAACAAAGGCAGCAGGTAGGGCGCCAGCGTGGGAATGATGCCCACCTTCAGCTCTCCCGAGTGAATGCCCTGCCGGGCGTCAACAATGTTTTTCATGACGTCGAGTTCCGCGAGTATCTTTCTTGCCTGCGCAATGATCTCCTTCCCGCTTTCCGTGGGAATCACCGGTTGCTTGCTGCGGTCGAATATTTTCATGCCGAGCTCCTGTTCCAGCTTGTGCACCTGCATGCTTAATGTAGGCTGGGTGATGTTGCAGAACTCCGCCGCCTGCGCAAAATGCCGGAAATTATCAATGGCGACCACATAGCTGAGTTGGACGAAGGTCATAGATGTTTTCTATAGAAAGGCAAAGTTAATAGAAATCGGCAAGCGGCAACCTGGCTCACTCCTCCAAACTCACCCGTGTCTTTCCCACTTTCAACTTATACCCCACGCCTACTTTCAGTGCGAGGTTTTCCTTTTCATGACTTACCGGGAAGCCGAAGCAAACAGGAAAATCATATTCGTTCACCGCCTCTTTAATGATTTCTTCCACGGTTTTGCCGAACGGGCGCTCCGTATCTTTGCTGTCGGTGAAGCCGCCAACGATTAACCCCCCGAGCTTGTCGAACTTTTTCGCCCGTTTTAATTGCAGCAGCATCCGGTCGATGTTGTATAGATATTCACCTGTGTCTTCGAGAAAAAGTATTTTTCCTTTTGTCTTAAACTCCGACGAGGTGCCGATGCAATGCGACACCAAAGCCAGGTTTCCACCCACCAGCTCTCCAACAGCCTCTCCTTTTCTGTTCAACCGATGGGCGGCTTCATGATAAATGATCTTCTTTCCTTCAAGCGCATCACGCAGGCTCAGCAAAAACCGGTTATTCTTTTCCGGATCGTTAAAGGCGCCCGCCATCGGCGCATGCATCGTTGAAATTTTATGGTTGGAATAAATATGCGCGTGCAGCACGGTGATGTCGCTGAAGCCGATGATCCATTTCGGCTGCTGTTTAAACTGTTTAAAATCGATCTGGTCAATGATCCGTGTAACGCCGTAGCCTCCGCGTCCGCAGAGAATTGCTTTGACTGAATCATCATCCAGCATGCGCTGGAAATCCTCCAGCCGCTCTGCATCGGAACCGGAAAAATAGTTTGACGACGTTGAGCCGACAGTCGCTCCGAGGATCACGTTGTATCCCCATTCGTGCAGGGCGTCGAGGCAGGACCGTACTTTTTCAAGAGGCATGTAGCCTGCAGGACAAACAATTCCGATGGTATCACCTTTCTGCAGGTATGGAGGAACTTTTACCATTTGCTGTTATATTTCTTCGAGTGTGCATGACTGTTGTGCTACTTTCAGCCTGTGCCGTACGCCGCATTTCAGTGCATAATTATTGATCTGATGGCCAACCGGAAAATCGAAACAAACCGGGTAGTTATATTTGGCAACTTTGTCGAGAACAATACTTTGCAGCGGAAATCCGAATTCCTCTCCGGGATCGTCGGGTTTAATTTTAAAACCGCCCACGATGAGTCCCTTTAACCGCGCCAGTTTGCCGGTGCGCTGCAGGTTCCAGAACATGCGGTCGATGCTGTACAGGTATTCGCCGGTATCTTCCACAAATAATATTTTACCGTCTGTTGAAATATTAGACTTCGTACCCGACATGCTCTCTATCGATTTCAAATTTCCTCCCACCAGCACGCCTTCCGCGGCACCGAATTTATTGTACGGCGACGGAACGATGGGATAATATATTTTCGAGCCGGTTAATGCCTCCTGGATGGAAATGATCGTTTGCTTTTGTTCTTGGGGGGCGGTGTTCCAGTCGTCGGGAAAGCTGTTGCACATTTTAGAATGAATGGAAGCTATTCCGAAGTTCTGATTGATATGTGCGTGGAGGAAGGTAATGTCGCTGAAGCCGATGATCCACTTCGGCTTTTTGATAAATCGTGAAAAATCGAGGCGGTCGATGATCCGGATGACGCCGTAGCCACCGCGGGCGCACATGATCGCTTTCAGTGAATCATTGTCGAGCATGTTTTGAAGGTCGGCGCGCCTTTCCTCGTCGGTGCCGCCGAATCCAAAAAATTTTTTGCCGATGGTTGCGCCGATTTGGATTTTTAGTCCCCAGCCCTGTATTTGCTGCACCGATGGCTGTATTTCCTGGTGGGTGATGTACCCGGCGGGAGATGTAA
>CAMPGT010000141.1 GCA_946885665.1 uncultured Chitinophagaceae bacterium
ATAAAGACAACGTTGACAAACTACAGATCGCGTGGACATTTGACACCGGCGACAATAAAGATTCCGCGAAACGCGGAATGGATATGCAGACGCAACCGATAGTGGTGCATGGAGTTTTATATGGCGTAACGCCCGGCATGAAGCTGTTTGCACTTGATGCTGCAACGGGCAGCAGGCGCTGGCTGTTCGATCCGTTTGCTGATACGGCACAAAGAAAATCGAGACATTCGGTGCGCGGGTTGGCGTATTGGGAAGATGGCAATGACAAACGTATCCTCTACAGTGTGGGAACGGCTGTTTATGCGGTAAATGCCACTACGGGAGAAAAGATAATCACGTTTGGCGAAGGCGGCGAAACAGATATACGCGAGAGTTTGCGCGACAATGAAGCGTTCAGGGATATTGAAAAATACAATATGCGCAACACGTCGCCGGGAGCGGTGTATCGCGATTTGCTGATCATGGGGTCGAGCGTGTCGGAAGGTGCGGATGCACCTCCGGGGTACATCCAGGCATTCAATATTCGCACGGGCAAGGTGGCGTGGGTATTTCATACCATACCGCTTCCCGGGGAGTATGGTTATGAAACCTGGTCGCCGGACTCCTACAAAAAACTGGGCGGCGCCAATGGCTGGTCAGGAATTACCATTGATGAAAAGCGTGGCATTGCATTCGTGAGCACCGGTTCTCCCTCTGTTGATTTTTATGGTGGAGCGAGAAAAGGGCAAAATCTTTTTGCCAATTGTGTGCTGGCGCTCGATGCCGCAACGGGAAAGCGCATCTGGCACTTTCAAACCGTGCATCACGATTTGTGGGACCGTGATCTTCCCTGTCCGCCAAACCTCATGACCATTAAGCATAACGGAAAGATGGTGGATGTTGTGGCGCAGCCAACGAAAGACGGCCTTTTATTTGTGCTCGACCGCGAAACCGGCCAGCCGGTGTTCCCGGTAAATGAAGTGGCCGTTCCTGTATCGCCGGCATTGCCGGGCGAGAGCCCGTGGCCCACGCAGCCGGTTCCTTCAAAACCGTCGCCCTTCTCGATGCGGGAGGTTACCGAAGAAAACATCACCAACAGAACTCCTGAAGCAAGAGCATATGTGCTTGACCGTTTCAGGAACAGCCGACATGGGAGCAATTCGATACCGCCGGGTGAGAAAGGCTCGCTGTATCTTGGCATCGGAGGCGGCGCGGAATGGGGCGGAACTGCGGCTGATTCAAATGGAGTTGTTTATGTCAATGCCAACAATATGTTATGGTGGGTGCAGATGAGGGACGTGAATAAAGCGAGGGACAAGGCTAAATTGACGCCGGGCGCAAAACTGTTTAACATGCATTGCGCTTCCTGTCATGGCGCGAATGGTGGCGGGTTCAATGGCGGCGATGGGGCACAGCCTTATCCCGCATTAACAGATGTGGGAAAAAGATTATCCAGGCAGCAGATTACTTCGACCATTGAAACGGGCCGCGGCCGCATGCCTTCTTTTCAGCATTTGCCAAAAGGTGAACGTGAACTTATCGTGGACTTTTTGTTGCATAAGGAGAAGAAAAATTCATCGGGCAGTAATGAAGCCGCGGAAGAACGTACGGACAGGTATGCGTATGCGCCGCCATACGTAAACAATGGCAATATCCAGTTCAGGGACAATGAAGGATATCCTGCCGTGAAGCCGCCATGGGGCACGCTGAATGCCATCGATGTTAATACAGGCGAATACGTGTGGCGGGTGCCGTTGGGCGAGTATCCCGAGCTGACGAAAAAAGGCATTGCACCTACGGGTACCGAAAATCATGGCGGTCCGTTGGTAACGGCGAGCGGCTTATTATTTATCGCCGCCACTTACGATGAGCACTTAAGAGCCTTTGACACACGTACCGGAAAAATTGTTTGGCAATACAAGTTGCCGGCGGGCGGATTTGCCACGCCCATTACTTACATGGTAAACGGCAAACAGTATATCGTGTTGGCCTGTGGCGGCACGCGTTACGGCCTCAGGTCGGGCGGGTCATACATTGCCCTCGCCCTGCCAGACTAATATGTCGCGAACAGCCCTAAAAATGGCGTGATAATACCTCTGGCGGTAAGAAATTCTTCCTGAAATTTGAGATGAATTAAACATACCGCCATGCAAAAGAAAGAATACAAAATCAGCATCAACGCACCACGCGAAAAAGTATGGAAGACGCTTTGGGATGATGCCACCTACCGCAAATGGACCGCTGTTTTTTCCGAAGGATCGAATGCGCAATCTCCCGATACCGATTGGAAAAAGGGAAGCAAGATATTATTCGTTGACGCAAAAGGAGAGGGTATGGTATCCCGTATCGCCGACGTCAGAAAAAATGAATACATGTCGTTCGAACACCTGGGCGTTATAAAAGACGGCGTGGAAGACACCTCCGGTAATGAATGGAGTGGTGCGCTTGAAAATTATACGCTCAAAGGCGAAGACGGCAAAACGGAGTTAACCGTGGATATAGATCTCACCGACGAATTTGTGGATTTTTTTGAAAAAACCTGGCCGCAGGCGATGAACAAGGTAAAAGAACTGGCCGAACGAAATTGACGGCCGGGTTATCTGGCATTCGATAACTAATGTTCTTCTTGCAATTTCTCCTGTGACTATCTTGCGGAGAGAAGTGGAACCGTAGTGTGTTCAGGGAACAAGAGATATGCCATTGAAATAGATGGCATGCTGCAGTGCAATTTTAAATGCTGCACTCACCATGTAAAAGATCGCTAAGACTTACCGTAGAACTGTTCTCGGCCGGGCCTACGCCACGACAATTTTTGTTGGCAAAAAGACGGTCCTGCCTGCCTATGATTTTCCTGCCGCTTCAGGTGTCTTTACTTTTCCTGCCGCTTGAATACATGACCGAGCTGATGGCCGAGAGCAGCAGGCCGAACAGCAGGGCCCACCAGAAGCTCCTGGTCTCGAACCCGGTGAGCAGTTCGTCGGCTATAAGGATGATGATGGCATTGATAACGAAAAGAAAGAGCCCGAGTGTGATAATGGTGATGGGCAGGGTGAACAGGATCAGCAACGGCTTGACGATGGCGTTCAGCAATGCCAGCACGATCGCGAGGATGATGGCCGTCCAAAACGAATTGATCTCAACTCCGTTTAGAATATAAGAAAGTCCGAATGCAACAATGGCCGTTATAATAATGCGCATGATCATGGTGCCCGGTTTTCTTCAAAGCTAACGATTCAATGGTTAGCGCATAAACCCGTTACTGCACGAATTTTAGAGCGGATTGTATACCTTAGTTGCATTAAGTTCCATATACATCTATTAAATGAAGATTAAGCTATTGTTCATCCTCTGCCTGCACAGTGCCGCGATCTTTTCCCAGGAAGCCAATGTTACGATAGGCGACACCAACGGTGTAGTGATCAGCAGGCACATTTACGGTCATTTTGCCGAGCACCTCGGCCGCTGTATTTACGATGGATTTTATCGCAACGGTGCAATCAGGACCGACATCGTTGAAGCGCTGAAAAAAATCAAAGTACCGTCGCTTCGCTGGCCGGGAGGCTGCTTTGCCGATCAATATCATTGGCGCGACGGCATCGGCCCGAAAGCAGAAAGAAAGAAAACGGTGAATACGTGGTGGGGAATGGTGACCGAAGACAATTCGTTCGGCACGCATGAATTTCTCGACCTGTGCGAACAAATAGGCTGCGAACCTTACATCGCCGGTAACGTGGGCACTGGTACGCCCGAAGAAATGAAATCGTGGATAGAATATCTGAATTACAATGGCGACAGCTACCTCGCCAATTTGCGCGAGGAAAATGGTCATGCGGCGCCTTATAAAGTTTCTTTTTGGGGAGTAGGCAATGAAAGCTGGGGCTGCGGCGGCAACATGAGCGCCGAAGTGTACGCCAATAAGTACAGGCAGTATGCCACGTTTTGCAAAAGCTACCCGGGCAGTCCGCTCAAACCGATAGCGGCGGGCGCCAACGGCGATGATTACGAGTGGACGGAAACCTGCATGAAAATGATCCCCATCAACCAAATGTGGGGGCTTAGCTGTCATTACTACACTATACCCACCGGCAATTGGGACGCGAAGGGCCCGGCTACCGGGTTTGGTGAAGGGGATTACTTCCATGCGCTGAAAAACGGACTGCGGATGGAAGAGATCGTGAGCCGGCATAGCGCGATCATGGATAAATACGATCCGAAAAAGAAGGTGGCGCTTGCAGTGGATGAATGGGGAATATGGACGGATGCAGAGCCGGGTACAAATACCGCCTTTTTGTATCAGCAAAATTCGCTGAGAGATGCATTGATAGCAGCCAGTACGCTCAATATTTTTAACAACCATGCCGACAGGGTGCGGATGGCCAACCTTGCACAGACCGTCAATGTATTGCAGGCGCTTATTCTCACCGAAAAAGATAAAATGCTGCTGACGCCTACCTATCATGTATTCGACCTTTTCGCCGTGCATCACGACGCCACGCTTTTGCCTGTGAAACTCAAGTCGCCCGAATACACATTCGAAGGCGAAAGCATACCGGCAGTGAATGTGTCTGCTTCTGTTGACAGCACCGGGCGCAGGCATGTGACGCTCGTTAACCTCGATCCGAAAAAGAAAATTACCGTTACTCTTCCAATGAACGGCAAGGTTACAGGGAAGGTCATCACCTCGGCTTCCTATGCGGACGTTAATACTTTTGAGCAACCGGATAAAATAAAGGTTGGGGCATTCAAGGATTTCAGAATGGAAAAAAATAAATTGGAGGTGACGCTGCCTTCAAAGAGCATTGTAATGCTGGAAATTTCCACTGAAATGTAAAAATATGTGTACCAAACAACTGTTCATTGCTGCCGCGATTATGTTGATGTGTGCAAATGTCATTGCACAGGAACACGACCACGAGCATCATAACAATAACCCTCAAAGAAATATTATTGAACCACAGCCTTTGCTGGCGCAGGCGATAAGACTGAAAGAAGCGATGTCTTTCTTAGGCAGTGCATTGTCGCCGGCAGATGAAAAAAAATTAATCGCCCTTCAGCGGCACAAGCTTTCTGCCGAAACCGTGAGGCAGATCCAGGAAGTGCTGGATCCTTATTGTTTATTCATTGTAAACATTAATCCCGAGGCGCGCGTAAAAGTGGAAAAGGGTAGTGCGGCGCCGGGCCTCATGCGCAACGGGTGGACAAATTTCCTGGTAAAAGTAGAGAATGATGCAGGCGTTACGGCGCCACTAAGGGCGGAAAGTCCGAATGCCCTGTCGCCGGTTCATGTTTCATCGGGTACGCACGCCGTAAAGGAAGAAGATGTTGTGTCGCCCGGCGAAGCGAGCCAACGGTTTCTCGACCTGCAGGTGTATGGGGGACGGCCAATGAAACGAAACCTGTCGGGGCAAAAACTCGAATACGTGATCCTGGAGGTGTACAGTAAAGATGCGGGAAAGAGAGAAGCGGAAATTGGTTTCAATGTGGGCCAGGGCACGCAGGACATTGGCTTCCGAAATACTACCAGTATTTTATTCGATATCAAACCTTCTGTTAACGTTAAGTTTGATATTAAAGATGAAGACGGCTCACCCGCCATGGCTTCGTTTGTCATCACCGACACCATTACCCGGGCGACCGGCCGGCTCGCCAACATTTATCCGTTGCCGTCGCGCCGTGTTGCGGCACTTGATGAATATCCTGATTTCTTTTTTCAGAAACAGGTGTACCGCCACGACGGTGAAACGATTTCCCTTCCCCCCGGTAAATACCAGGTTACGTATACCCGGGGTCCCGAATACATCCGGCAGGTAAAAACAATTGAAGTGCCGGAGGGTAAAGATTCAATTACTTTTTCGTTTAAGTTGAAAAGATGGATCAACATGGCAAAGCTCGGCTGGTTCAGCGGCGACCACCATGTTCATGCGGCGGGGTGCAGTCACTACGATAGTCCGGAAGAAGGCGTTCCGCCGCGCGATATGTGGAGGCAGGCGCTGGGTGAGGACCTCAATGTTTCTGCAGTGCTTTCGTGGGGACCGAGTTGGTACAACCAAAAGAAATATTTTACCGGCAAAGACAATAGCTTATCCACCGGCGGGAATATTATGCGGTACGATGTGGAAGTATCCGGCTTTCCTTCTTCGCACGCGGGACATATCGTTTTGCTGCGGATAAAAGAAGACGATTTTCCCGGCACAACGCAAGTGGAGCAATGGCCGAGCTGGACGCTGCCCGTTTTGAAATGGGCAAAGGAGCAAGGCGGTGTTGTGGGCTACGCACATTCGGGATGGGGCCTCGAGCCGGTGAAGCCGGTAAAGCAACTGCCCAATTACGAGCTGCCCCGCATGGATGGCATCGGCGCCAATGAATATGTGGTAGCGGTTACGCAGGGCTTGGTTGATTTTTATAGTGCCGGCGACACACCGCCCTTGTGGGAACTGAATATGTGGTACCATACGTTGAATTGTGGATTCAGAACAAGGCTCAGCGGTGAAACGGATTTTCCCTGCATCACCGATAACCGGGTGGGACTCGCCAGGAGTTATTTTAAAGCAGAAAAAACGCAGGTCAATTATGACGATTATGTTTCGGCTTTAAAAGAAGGCAGAAGCTACATGACCGATGGAAGCGTACATTTTATAGAGTTTTCTGTAAACGGTGCGACACCGGGTAAAGACAACAGTGAACTAAAACTGAATGGCGCTGCAGATCTGAATATTACTGCCAGGGTTGCCGCTTATCTTCCGCCGGCAATTGGCGACACTGCCGATTTGGACCGGTTCTATTACAATCCTGAATTTTCAAGAGTGGGCAGCTCACGCAACATGCGGGTTGAACTTATTGTCAATGGAGTGGTGGCAGATACTGCATTGATTAACGCAAACGGGACACCAACGAATATTCAATTTTCGCACCGCATCAGCAAATCATCATGGGTGGCAATAAGGGTTCCGTGGAGCGCACACTCAAATCCTGTTTTTGTAATCGTGAGTAATCAACCGATCTGTGAAAAGAAGAGCGCCGAATGGTGCATGAAAGCAACTGAGCAATGCTGGAAGATGAAGGAGCCGAACATCCGCGAAGCCGAAAGGGCGGAAGCAAAGGCCGCGTACGACCGCGCCATTAAAATATATGGCGACATGTGCAAACAGAACAATTAAATTACACGATGAATTTCCCGAAATCCAACACGACACCTGAGGATCTCATAACACTTTTTGAAAGAACGCCCGATCTCGTATGCATAGCCGGAAAGGATGGTTATTTTAAAGATATCAACCCGGCAGTTCCGAAAACGCTGGGCTACACCCGTGAGGAACTTTTTGCACGGCGGATTTTTGATTTTGTTCATCCCGACGATCTTGAATTGTCGAAAAACCGCCGCGCCGACCTGTTTAAAGGAGAGGAACTGGTGAATTTTCAAAACAGGTATATCTCGAAAACCGGGGACGTAGTGTGGCTCGAATGGACGTCTGTTTACCTGAGCGAGAAAGAGGTAGTGTTTGCCATCGCGAAAAATGTAACGGCAAGAAAACAGATGGAACAGGAAGTGGAAGAAAAATATCGCAAGTTCCGTCAGCTCGCATTTCATTATAAGACGAACCTTGAAGAAGACCGGAAATATGTTGCCGCAGAATTGCACGAAGACTTGGCACAGCTTGCGTCGGCAGTACGTATTGAAGTGGACTGGATTTCCAGTAATGTAAGCGATGTGCCGGAGAACACAAAGAGCAGGATGAAACATGCACTGGTACTTGCCGACCTGCTGGTGGATACCATTCGCAGAATATCCTTTTCGATCAGTCCGGCCATGCTCGACGACCTTGGCCTCGACGCCGCACTCGAGTGGTACTGCAAAGAATTTTCTTTAATCAATGGTATTGACTGCACGTTTACCAGCGACTATGATGAATCGGCATTAAGCAGGGAGGTACGGCTCGATTTTTTCCGCATATGCCAGGAAGCGCTGGCGAACATCAAAGAGCAGCAGCACGCCAGCGAGGTGCACATCAACATTGTTCAGCAAAATAAAAAGGTCATCCTTTCCATCATCGATAACGGCACTGCATTTAATCCCGCGCAGCACGCGAAATCTACTGGGCTGCTGACGATGCGCGAACGCGCGGCAACCATCAATGCCAGTTTCGCCATCGAACACCGTCCCAATGAAGGCACGCGGGTTATTGTTGAACATTCGGTGTAACGAACGGGTTCAACACGATTAAAGCTGATAAATGAATTTGACTACCTGTCCATTCCGGGTTTCAGCACCACCTTTACACATTCGTCTTTTTTATGTTTGAACATGTCGTAGGCCTCCGATGCTTTACTTAAAGGAAGAACGTGCGTGATGATATCGTCGAGCACAACCTTTCCGCTGCGGACCATTTCAAAACACTCGTCGATGTACACGTGCGTTTGCGCCTGCCCGAACTGCATGGTAAGTCCCTTGTCGAATATGCGGTGAATGGGAAAATTATCAAAAGGGCTGGCGTACACGCCCACTACTGCAATGGTGCCGTTTCTGCGCACGCCTTTGGTGCATAATTCTATTACCTTGCTCGTGCCTTTTTCCGCATTGAGCACTGCCTTCGCTTTTTCAACAAAGCTCCTGCCTGCTTCCATACCCACGGCATCAATTGCCACATCGGCGCCACGCCCGCTGGTCATGGAATAAATCTTTTCGATGAGATCGTCGTCGTTGGCATTTATCGTTTCCACATCATTGACCGCCCTGGCTTTTTCAAGCCGGTAGTCGAGCGGATCCACGGCAATGACGAGTTTGGCCCCATGCAGCAGAGCCGCCTTTTGCGCCATTAAACCAACTGGTCCGCTGCCGAAGATCACAACGCTGTCACCTTCTTTCACTTTTCCCCACTTGACGGCGCTCCAGCCTGTTGGAAAGATATCTGTAAGAAACAGCACCTGTTCGTCTTCGAGTCCGTCGGGGATCACTTTGGGTCCAACGTTGGCCATCGGCACCCGCACATATTCTGCCTGCCCGCCGTTATAACCGCCGTACAGGTCGGTATAACCGAACATGCCGCCTCCTTTTCCTTTCAGCAGATCGCCCTCGGGGCCATAATGTTTGGGATTGGTATGCATGCAACTCGGATGGTATCCGTGCGAGCAGAAAAAGCAATGTCCGCAGGCGATGGTGAATGGCACTACCACGCGGTCGCCCTTTTTCACGTTTGTTACTCCCGAGCCGGCTTCTTCAACGATGCCCATAAATTCATGACCCAGCACTTCGTCGTTGAGCTGTGGTACAAATCCATCATAAATATGCAGGTCGGAGCCGCATATGGCAGTCGAGGTTACCTTCAGGATAATATCATCCGGCTTTTCGATTTTCGGATCTTCTACATTGTCAACGCTGATGTCGCCGATCTTATGAAATACTGCTGCTTTCATGTTTTCTGTTTAGGTTGAATCCTTCAAAAACTCAACCATGGCAGGCCTTATCGCAGGCATTGATTATTGTAGAAAAAAAGTAGCAGCGCTGCGCATCGTATCAATCCTTGTCGAGGTAAAAATTAAAGCTGTCGCTCCGGAGGCCCACACGCATCGTTTCCAGGGCAATCACCTCGGGAGGATTGATGTTGCCGAGGTTGGCATTGCAGCCAAGAAGCCGGATGAAGTACAATTGCTGGTCCTTTTCAGGAGCCTCCCAAATCATTTTGTCGGCAGGAATGCTGGTCAGTATTTCTTCTACCAGGCCCTCGCGCACTTCGCCCGAATCGCGGTAAAGGCCTTCTGTTCCTGATTCTTTTGCTTCGGCAATGATATAGCTGGAGCCGGCTTCCAGCTCGTCTTTGATGAGTTTGATCCACTGGTAGGGCGGGGTGATGTGCTCCTTGTCCTTATCCTTCGAACCAATTTCACTGATCACCGTACCCACGCGGCTGAACTCGCGGATGTAGTTGCACTTCTGTTCGTGGGAGATGTTGATGGCGCCGTCGGACACCTCCAGGTAGCTGATGTTGAAATCGTCCATCAGTTTCCGGTAGTCCTTAAACTGGTTCCTGATCACAAACGCTTCAAACAGGATCCCGCCGAAATATACAGGCAGGTTGTAGGATTGATAAAGTTTGATTTTCTCCCTGATGGTGGGGGTGACGATGGCGGTGCCATAGGCCAGTTTCACCATGTCTATGTAGGGGGATGCGGCTGATAATAGATTTTCGGCGTGCGCGAGGCTCATCCCTTTGTCGCTGATGACGGTAACGCCGTTTTTTCGGGGCTGGGGTGTGCGGGCAGGAATATTATGGAGAGGGAAATTCATATCCGAATATTGAAGTTTATTGCCAAAGTGAATCGAAAA
>CAMPGT010000142.1 GCA_946885665.1 uncultured Chitinophagaceae bacterium
AGAATGAGGTTCTGACCCTGGTATATGTTTGCTCCCCTGATATCGATAATGCTGTCCGGCATATTCAATGGTTAGTTGATGACAAAAATATGAGAAATTATCAGGATGATGTTTTAAATTGTGTATTTCTAAGCGATTATTAATCTGCGTGATGAAATGTTATGACTGCTTATGCTGAGGATAGGTTTCGGACTGTTGCTATTGTTGTGTCTTAAGGGTTACGCCCAGGAACCGCTTCTCTATAACGGCCCTGAATACACGTCGTATTATCACGGATACAAAGGTCATCCCTTTCTTATTTCTGATTCCCTTCACACGGGCTCCGTTCTTTACGATGGCATTCTCTACAAGAATGTGCGGATGGGTTATAATATCGCCGATGGGATTGTATATCTCCGCGATGCGCAGCAGGGATTCAATATGCAATTGCTGAACGAGAAGGTTTCCTGGTTCATCATTGAAGGACGCAGATTTGTCAATCTTCCGGCCCAGCAGAATTTGGCCGCGGGTTATTATGAATTACTGTTCTACGGACACGTAAAAGCGTATGCTTCGCACAGTAAAAAACTGCAAATGGCGGTCAATTCCGATGAGCCGCTGCATTTCGAACAATATACCAGCTATTATCTCGAACGGGCGAATAAGATTTATCCCATAAGCAATTTGGCATCGGTCACGGCGGCGCTTCGCGACAAAGCCGATGAGGTTAAAAAATTTGCGAAGAAGAACAAACTGAAAATGAAGCGGCGCCCGGCCATTTCGATCACGCGGATAGCCGATTTCTATGAGCGCAACACGATATGGAAAGAACCGGTAACGGTCAGGACCGTGCAGATTGAACCGGAGAAGCCTGTGATACAGCAGTTGCCTTCACTCGATGAGAACAGGGTTTTTGAATTTGGCGCCGCCCGCGATTCGTCTGCAAAATCTGCTGTAACGCTTGCGGGTTACATCAAAGATTCAAAGACCGGTGAATCCATCATCGGCGCCACCGTGTCTTCGGGCACGGCCACGGTGATGACGGACCAGTTCGGTTATTACGCCTTAACGCTCCCGAAGGGCCGGCACGAAATCGTTTATTCAAGCTCAGGTATGAAGGATGTGCGACGGCAGATCATGCTGAACGAAGACGGCAAGCTCGATGTTGAACTGACGGGCGTGGTGGCGAGCCTTCGGGCGGTTGTGGTGGTGGCAGAAAAAAATTCCAATATTAAGAATACCCAAATGAGCGTGGAAAAGCTGGCGATGAAAACCATCCGCCAGGTGCCCGTGGTGTTCGGCGAGGCCGATGTGCTGCGCGTGGTGACCACGCTGCCCGGTGTGTCGTCGGCGGGAGAAGCCGGTACCGGCTTCAATGTGCGCGGAGGTTCCACCGACCAGAACCTGATACTGTTTAATGAGGCCACTATCTATAATCCTTCGCACGTATTCGGTTTCTTTTCCGCTTTCAACCCCGATGTCATCAAGTCGGTGGAGTTATATAAAAGCTCCATTCCGCAGCGGTATGGCGGGCGGTTGTCGTCGGTGCTCGATGTTGCCGTGCGTGAGGGCAACAGTAAAAAACTTTCCGGGACCGCCGGCATCGGGCCGCTAACGAGCAAGCTGGCGATCAACGGGCCGCTGTTTTCAGATAAAACCACTTTTGTTGCAGGCGTGCGCACCACCTATTCAAACTGGCTGCTCCGCACCTTAAATAATGCGTACACCGACAGCCGCGCATCGTTTTACGACGCCACGCTGAATATCAACCACGAGATCAACGACAACAACGACGTGTATCTCTCCACCTACCTGAGCAACGATGAATTCAGGCTCAATAGCGACACGACTTATTCCTACGGAAATACCAACTGGAACGTCAGGTGGAAGCACATCTTCAATAACAAGCTATACATGGTGATCACCGGCGGCCAGGATCAATACAAATATTCCGTACGCAATAAAGAGGTGCCCGAAAATGCGTTCAGGCTCGGATTCGACATCCGGCAATCCCACTTCAGAACGGATTTCAGTTACTCGCCAAATAACAGTCATTCACTCGACTTTGGCATAAACAGCATCTACTATCAATTGCGGCCCGGCTCGTATGAACCGAATGCTGAGAAGTCGCTCGTAATACCCGACCGGTTGCAAAACGAGCAGGCGCTGGAAACGGCTTTTTACCTGGGCGACACTTACAGGGTGAACGATAACCTGGCCGTAAATGCCGGCATCCGTTATTCCATTTTCAATTTCCTCGGACCGCAAACAGTGTATCAGTATTTGCCGGGTATGCCCAAAGACACTTCCACCATCAGTGATTCTGTTTACTATGGTAACGGAAAAGTGGTCAAAACCTATCATGCACCGGAGTTCCGTTTGTCGGCGCGGTACAGTCTTACCGATCATTCATCCGTTAAGCTCAGCTTCAATACAACACGGCAGTATATTCACATGCTGTCCAATACCACCATCATCTCGCCAACAGATACCTGGAAACTCAGCGATGTGGACATCAAACCGCAGGAAGGAACGCAATGGTCGGCCGGCTACTACCACAATTTCAGGAACAACTCGATCGAAACTTCGGTGGAACTGTATTACAAGACCATCAAAAATATGCTCGACTACAAAAGCGGTGCAAAGCTTATCATGAACCGGCACATTGCCACTGATGTTATCAGCGCAAAAGGGAAATCGTATGGCGCCGAGCTGATGATCAAAAAAGTATCCGGCAAGCTCAATGGCTGGATCAGCTACACCTATTCGAGAACGATGCTGCAACAAAACGATCCTGCCGCCGGTGAACTCATCAACCGTGGCGAATATTATCCCGCTTCGTTCGACAAACCGCACAACGTTAATGTCATCGCCAATTACCGGTTCACGCACCGCTTCAGCGTGTCGGTGAATACCGTGTACACCACCGGCCGCCCCATCACCATTCCCATTGCCATATTCCAGCAGGGTGGCGCCGAGCGCGTGTATTATTCCGACAGGAACCAATATCGCATCCCGGATTATTTCCGCGCCGACCTGTCGTTCACGTATGAGGGCAATCATAAAGTAAACCAGCGCACCCATAATTCATGGTCGTTGGGAGTCTATAATGTTACCGCGAGAAAAAATCCCTACTCCGTTTATTTCAGGCAGGAAAGTGGCATCATCAAGGGTTACCAGCTATCGATCTTCGGAACGATACTACCCTTTATCACCTTAAACATCAAATTTTGATGAAGCAAAAGGCCCTGTATATCATCACCCTAATTATGCTTGCTGCGAGCGCGTGCATAAAGCCGTTCGAATCACCAAAGTCGGCACAGGACCTTGGTTTCCTGGTGGTGGACGGTACCATTAATATCGGCGCGCCAACAACGGTGAGGTTAACGCGCACCAAAAATATTTCAGACGATCATTTCAATACGCCCGAACTGAATGCGAGCGTGTTTATTGAAAGTGAATCCGGACAGGTGTACAATTTTCAAGGCGACAGCGCCGGTTATTATAGCTCTGGGGGCTACCCGGTTTCTTTCAACGATAAATACCGGTTGAAAATTGAAACCAAATCCGGCGAGCAGGTTGCCTCTGATTTTGTTGAGGCGAAGCAGTCTCCGCCGATAGACAGTGTAAACTGGGTACAGAATAATGAAGTTTATATTTATGTAAATACACACGACCCTTCGAATAACACGCGCTACTACCGCTGGGTATATGAAGAAACCAGCCAGTACCAGTCGCATTATGATTCTTATGCCGATTTCATTGACGGACAGATCGTGTATCTCACCGACGAGCAAATGAGATATAATTGCTATAAATATTATAACTCTACGGATATTATTTTGGGTTCGTCCACAGCGCTGTCGGATGATGTGATCAAAAGCAGGTTGATCAATATTGTTCCGAACGACAATAGCAAAATAAGCGTGCGGTACAGCATTCTCGTTAAGCAGTTTGCGCTTACGCAGGAGGCGTATAACTACTGGCAAATGCTCAAGCAAAACAGCGAGCAAACGGGAAACGTATTTGATCCGCAGCCCTCCCAACTGGTGGGCAACATCCACAGCATCACCGATCCCGGCCGGCCGGTTCTGGGGTATGTTTCGGCATCGTCCGTATCGGAGCAAAGACTGTTCATACGTTGGCAGGACCTGGAAGACAGGCGGGATCCGCAGGCAGGAATGCGATGTGATGAAAAATTCATTTCGTTTGAGCAGGCTGCTGAATATCTTACAGACCGCGAAAAATACAGGATAGCCTATTTTACCCAGGGCGCAATCGTGATTGCCAGGATGCTTTGCGTCGATTGCACGCTGAGAGGAGGAACCAACGTTAAACCCGCATACTGGTAATGAAAGCCGCGATCATATTATTTATCTGTTTTTCTATTCTAAGCGCTGCAACGGCACAATCGGGCGTGGTGCCCGTTTTTTCGAGCGGCAATTATTACCAGGTACGGGCACAGCTAATCGAAAAATCTTCTGGTCTGCCCGCCGTTGGCGTTCACGCTTTTGTTTCCGTTCCCGGGCCCTGGTTCCAGTTCAATACTGCCACCAGTGACCAATCCGGAACGTTGACCTTTGTGTTGAAGAATATGGACCAGCCGGCGCAGTTGATCTTTCAAACCGGCGCAAAAGCTGACTCGACTTATCTTTTTCATCTTGACCCCGATTTTGTAAAACCACATCCATTGCCGGCGGGAACGGATTCTTTCCCTGTTTATGATACAACGCGGTTTTATGGCCGGCCCGATAAAACCTATTTGCTCGACGCCTATACCCGCTTTCCGACGATGGAAGAAGTGTTCAGGGAATTTGTTTTTGAAGTGAGGGCCCGGAAAAGCGGAACCGACTTTCAACTTTCAGTGCTGGATGTGCCATACAGAACCTACTTTGAAAAAAAACCGCTGGTACTGCTCGACGGTATTCCCATAGACGACATGAACCAGGTGATGGCGCTCGATCCCCTGAAATTGCAGAAGATCGAAGTTGTTGGCCACAAATATTATTACGGATCAATGGTGTTCACAGGCATCATCAGTCTTTTTAGCTACAAGGGCGACCTGGCAGGATATACACTTCCCGCAGGGGCTATGGTGAAAGATTTTGACGGAAGGATAGCAAAATAAAAAAACCCCGCAGCAAACTGCGGGGTAATTACTTCACTGTGTTTAGGGTCATGCTACAGTGGTCTTCCAATGTGGGTACAGACATCGGATTTTTTTGTTTTTCATAGAACCGGATCTGGTCTTTCGGATAATAGGATCAAATTTTTCAAGGATTGGATTGGGTACGGATCAATTGGACTTTTGGACTATTGGATTGTTTTGACAGGGCAAATATCTGATGAATGTGAATAACGAAAAAGCATTTTCCCCTTCTTTTCCACAATGTTCATATTAATTTTAAAATGAGCTAAATGCTTATACTTATGCCTGTTATTTCTACTATGTAGCTTCTTCGGAAATTTACGATAGGCGATATGTGTCTTTCACGGTTTTGGGGCATGGTTTTGACTGTAACCGATATATATTAATTTGGCGAGCGGTTGCAATAATGTTTGCGGTTGCCAGTTTAGCTTTAGGAGGGAAAAGATAATGGACATTTGTACTTAATGAATTACCGATTTCTGTTAATATTACTGGCGTACGGGTTTGCAGGCAAAACGTATGCGCAAGATTATTCCGCGATTCATGGCTCGTCGTATTTTGGTAGTTTGGGCGTGTATAATAATCCCTCTTCAATATTGGGCACACCCTACAAATGGGACCTTACACTGACCGGCCTGCAGTATCAAACGATCACCAATGCCGTAAGGGGCCCTAATTTCCCGCTTATCCTCTCACCTTCCGGCAATTTTTACGCGGCGAATGGGAATTATAAAAGAGATGTCGATGCAGGTTTCAACGTTCGTTTTTTGAATTTCCGTTATTCACTGAACAACCGGCATGCTTTTGCATTTGGACTCAACTTTCGCGGCTATGTAAATGGTAATACCAGTACCATTAACTACACCGATTCTGTTATTGGCCCCAGAACATTTTTGTCGTTGAATACTGAAAACGGTAATATCAGCGCAAATGCGGCAACCAGTACATGGATGGAACTGTACGGCACGTATGCCATCACTGTCAAAGATGATGCAGTGTCGACTCTCAACGCGGGCGCATCGCTCAAAATCATGAAAGGAATGGCCGGAGGGTTTGGGAAAGTGAACAATGTAGGCGTTGAAAGAGTAACCACGCCCGGAGAACCGACCGTCTATAAAATCTTGGCCGGCGATGCAACCTATGGCTATTCCGATAACCTGGGCGATTTCGAGAACGTGAGCGCGGGTGATTTTTTGTCGGGTGCGGGAACCGGTTTTGCTTTTGACGTGGGCGTGGAATATGTCATCAAGTCGCAGGCCGTTGCCAATTTTTATGATGAAATGCCTTTAACCGACTACGATTGGAAAATAGGCGTTTCATTGCTCGACCTCGGCTGGAACAATTATGCGTACAGCAACCAGAGCCGTTCGATTTCGACCCTGAAGCCCGAAATTTCGAGCACCACCCTTACCGAGAAGTTTGCCAGCGTAAGGAGCATCGATACGTTCAATGACAGCCTGGCAACGATTGTCGAGAACAGTGAAACCCTTACGGGGAAATTCAGCATCAGCAACCCCGCGAGGGCCGTCGTGAATGTTGACCGGTACCTGTCCGGAAATTTTTATGTCAATGGTGAACTAAGCATTAATCTTTCATCGGGCAAAGGGGATAAAGCTGCGGTAGCAGGTTCAAAATTGCTGACCGTTACGCCACGTTGGGAAAAGCGCACCCTGGGATTTTATTTACCCGTGCAATACAACCGCCATGGTAATTTTTGGATTGGCGGTGCGGTGAAGGCGGGGCCGCTGCTGTTTGGCACCCATAACCTGCTCAATATATTTTCGAAGAATAAGTACATCGGTGGCGGCGCCTACCTGGCCATTATCATTCGTCCAATGAATTTTATTCGCGATGCACGGCTGAAGCAGTATGAATGTCCGGAGATGTAATTATTCGTATTCCTGAACCTTGAATAGGTCGTTTTTGATGGCATAGATGACGATGCCGGTGGTGCCCTTCACGTCCATCTTATCTTTTATGCGCTGCCGGTATTCTTCAACGGTTCGCATGCTCAGGTGCAGCTCATCTCCTATCTCTTTACTTGTTTTTTCTTCGCAAATCAGGCGGATGATATCTTTTTCCTTCTGCGAAAAAAATATTTTCTCTTTGGCCTTTGGACCAAACTGGCTGCCGCCAATGAGGCGTGCCAGTTTCATCGAAGTAGATTTGCAATAGTAGGGCTGCCCGCGGTAAACGGAATGTATTGCGTCGATGATCTCGGATTTGTGTGCATTTTTGATCAGGTAGCCGGTGGCGCCGGCATTGAGCATATCAACGATCAGGTTGTCCTGGTTGAACATTGACAGTGCGATAATGCGTACTGTTGAAAAATAACGTGTGATGAGGGTGGCTGCCTCTATGCCGTCCATTACGGGCATCATGATATCGGTGAGGATGACATCGGGTGGTTGTTCCCGGCAGCAGGCAACGAGTTCCTTCCCATTCGATGCTTCTCCGATCACTTCGAGCCCGGGAGATTTTTCCAGCAGCGTTTTCAGTCCGTCCCTGTAAACTTCATGATCATCTGCTATAAGCAACTGAATACGGTCCATGTTCTCACGAGTTAGGTATTTCGATGGTGTAGGTCGTTCCCCTGCCGGGCTGGGCCGCAAGATACAAATCGCCTTTGAGTATATCGACCCTGCTAAGTATATTCTTTAGTCCGAAGCCGCCGCTTTCTTTTTTGATCTTCTCCGTGTTGAATCCTTTGCCATTGTCCTGGATCTTTATGACGGTCCGATCATTCACTGTGCGCAGGTTGATGGTGAGCAGGCTCGCGTTCGAATGTTTTACCGCATTGTTGACGATCTCCTGGATCATCCGGTACAGGTGTATTTCCGCAACTTCGGGAATGGGCGCCTCTTCGTAAGAGAATTCCATTTTCATGGGTACACGTCCATCGAGTTCGTGAATGAATTCGCGAATGGCCATGATGAGCCCTTTGCGAATCAGCACTTGCGGAAGCAGGTGGTTGCAGATGCCGCGTATGCGTTCGAGGATGTTGTCGAGGTTGTCGTTGGCTTTTTCGATCAGCTTAAGATCGTCCTGGTCCTGGGTTTCGAGGCTCGACACCTGGAATTTTACGACCGAGAGCAGCGGGCCGAGTTCGTCGTGGAGGTCGGAAACGATGCGCCTGCGTTCGTTTTCGAGAGTGGTGATCTCCACCAGGAGGTTCGCCTGCTGGAGTTTGAGGTGCCGGCGCTGATTTCTTACAATGGTAATAATAAAATAGATGACAATGATCCCGAGGACGACTGCGGCTACGATGATGGCAGAGAAAATCTTTGACGTGTGGGGATCCATAGTGCTGCGAACGCAAATAGCAAATTAACAAAAACGTTTACGAACTTGAGTATATTAAAAATATTGTGTAGAAATTCCCTGTTGGTCTGTGCCATGTCGAGCAGGTAAAAACTTTCCACCAATATTCTATACGTAAAGAAGATGATGAGGCCGGAACAGATGAGGAACGTTGGATTGGAGAAAAGATTTTTTCTTTCTTCAACGATTTGCCTGTTCACCTGGTTGATGGCCAGAAATACCACGCAAAAAGAATAAAGGATGGCAAAGCCCGAGCTGAAAGTGGACAGCTTTCCCAGTATTACGTTTTCCGTTATCCACACTGCGGTAGGAAGCAGCAGCAGGACCATTAAGCTTCGCGACCCCTTTTTGAACGCGTTCCAGTTGTAAAATTGCCATAACCAGAACAGGTATTCAATAAGACCATATATGTTGGTGATTACAGCATTGCTCCCCTGGTAATAGCCTATAGTTACACGGTTAGCGATTTCGGTTACCAGCGCTACCGTCACTAAAAAAATAAACGGATGGAACGTTTTGTGAACTTTTGGAAACCGGGCCAATCCGATCAACGCAGCAAGAGCAATGCTGTAAAGACCACTGTACATGCTTAGGTGATGCATCATGTAGTTGATGGGTTAAGCGGTCCGACGCCGCATATCGGCGGACAACGGTCGCCGAATTCGAATAACGACCCTCCCTGGTCGGGCAGGATGTCGTTGTTCTTGTCATCCACAGCCGTAAATATCATGGTTATTTGGTTTTTTTCATCCAGGCCAAGATAAGAACGAATGGAGCGGCACCCGGTGACGGACGTTAGTTTTTCGAATACGGCCTTGTCGAACGTTTCGGCAAAGGGCAGCGATCCTGTGTAGGCGGTTTGCAGCATGGAGGGCAGCGCCTTCCGGTAACGGGATACCATGGCAACAGCCTGTTCCAGTGTGATTTCATGATTGGTCTGTGACATAATCAATTGGTTAAAGGGTTAAAAATGACAATCCGCAGCGAAGATGCTCCCGAATTGCTATTAAAAATACCGTAGTTCTACGGTAATATTCCAGAAGTTATACGGGGTAATTTCCATAAAACACCATTTAATTTTAAGCCGTCAAATACGAATAATCGTTGAACCTTTCCTTTATAGAGCAGCGCAAGCTGCTCTTTTTTTGTCTGCCGGCCTTTTGTTCGCCTAACGATACGAACTATTTAAAAGTTCGGTAAATTGTACGGATTATTTAAAAGTTCGTATATTTGAACAAACTATTTGACATGCCAGCAGTACTTACGGGCGATATCGTGAACTCCACACTTCTGCCTCCACAGCGGGAAAAGAAACTCCTGAACATTCTCGACACGATTATGAAGGGCCACCGGCACGAGTTCTTTCGCGGCGACAGTTTTCAAACATACCTGCATGATGCCGGCGAGGCGCTGAAAACCGCTCTCCTGTGCCGAACGGCGGCCATCGCGCTCGATCCCAATGCCGACAAGGTGTTGACAGACGTGCGCGTCAGCATCGGCATAGGCGAAGTGGTGTCGCCCATCGGGTCGCTGGCCACTGCAAAAGGAGAAGCATTTTTAATTTCGGGCCGGGCACTCGACGCGCTGCAAAAAACCGAAGGCAGGCTGATAATCGTAACCGAAAATAAAATAACGGCACTCGCCTTCGAAGTGATGTCCGATTACAT
>CAMPGT010000143.1 GCA_946885665.1 uncultured Chitinophagaceae bacterium
ACCTGATCTTGTATAGTGTTTAACAGTACAAGTACAGTACAAGAGCAGTACAACAACAATACAAAGAAAATGAAAAAAGCCCCTTGCGGGGCTTCTGTAAAAAGTTAATTATCCAAACGATCACCTATCCCACCTTTATCGGCACTTCGACTTTCGTCTGGTCCCATTCGATAATCAGGCTGTTCTTTTCATCGAAGCTTAAGGTCAGCTTTTCGACGGGTGAATCGAGCTTCTGCGCGGGCACCGTGATATGCGGAAGGTCCTTGCTTTTTATTTTGTCATAACCATATGCACCCCATTGCTTAAGCTCGGGATTCAGGATTACTGTCCATTCGCTTTCGTTCGGAATGGTAAACAGTGTGTAAGTTCCTGCCTTCACCTGCTGTCCGCCTACTACGGCATCTTTCTTGAAAGTGATCTCGGTAGCTTCATTTGCCCCGGTTCTCCAAACTTTACCGTAAGGTTCAAGCTGACCAAATATGACCCTGCCCCTTTTCGAAGGCTGTCCATAGGCCACTTCAACGTCTTGTCCTTCTGCTTTTACGCGCGGACTTTTTGGCGGTTGGCTGCTACACTCCATAAATGTCGCAGATAGCATGATCAGTGAAAGAAAAAGGATCTGCCTCATAAAGATTTTTTTAGTTTAATAAAGAATGGGCCTAAGTTACGGAGAGTTCGTGATGACTTTCTTAAGATTATTTAAGGAAGATTCCATGGACGTTCCAAACTGCTTATCGAAGGTTATACTGCCGAACTTTTCCCAGGGGTACCAACGCAAACGAAAGTCGAAATACCACTGAACGATGGTAATATTTCCGGAAGGAATAATGTTGAAAACACTATATATCGATGGTGCCGGACGACATGTCGTTCCATTGCTTCCAGTTTGCCGTATCGGCGATTAACGGCAATACTGTTTCCGGCGGGGCTTCAATGTTAATGGCCCTCGAAATCCGTACCTGCGATGGTATCAGGAGAGACATCAGGTACAAAAAGATGAAGAATATGATGAAGCTGATGACGGCCAGCTTGAAAAATCGGAACATGGGAGGGAAGTTTTAGTGGGGATGGGGAGTGGGAAGTGGGGAGTGGGAATATTAAACTCCCTACTCCTTATTCCCTACTCCCATTTAAACACCTTTATCGCAATGGCATAAGCCACCACGCCCCAAAGGGCCAGCACGGCCAGTTGCTTGCCGCAGTCGGTGAGCCGGGCCCCTTCGAACGCCACGTTCCTCATCGCATCATTCAAATGTGTAAGCGGCAAAATTTGACAAAACGGCTGCATCCATTTGGGAAAATTATCGATCGGAAAAAACGTTCCCGCCCGCAAGAACTGCGGCAGCGTAAACAGGTTGGCGAAGGGCGGTATGGAACTTTCATTTTTTGCCAGTCCGCTGACAACAAATCCAAAGCCCATGAACACTGCCAGCCCAATAAAACTCAATACCAGCAGCTCCAAAAACGTGACCCATCCATTCACAAGCGTAAAATTAAAGGCATAGTGCCCGATCAACAGGATCACCACCGCTGTACTTAACTGAAAGATCACCCTGCTGAGTGCTTCGCCAAAAACAATATACGACCGGTTAATGGGCGTTGCGAAAAAGCGTTTAAGCACCAACGTTTGCCGCAAACTGAAAAAAATGAAAGCCACGCCAAATACGCCTGCACTTAACAGTGAAAATCCCAATTGCCCGGGCAGGATAAAATCTATTGTGCGATACACCCTTCCCGGCACCGTTTCCACTTCGTTGACGATGGTGGCGTAGGTGGGCGCATCCTTATAAATCTTTTTGTCCATGTTATTGATAAGTCCGTCGAGCATCGACCGCAACACGAGCACATTTTGCGGGTTCACCGCATCGGATGTGATCAGCCTGATGGTGTACGCCGGATTTTCCGCGGTGTTTTTCCTGATCTGAATAATGGCATTGAGCCTGCCTTTCTCAAGATCGTTTCGAAGCGCCCCTTCATTACCATCTACCACTTTTATTCCGTTCATCGATGTGATGGCGTGGTACAACGCGGCAGCCGTATCGGTTTGTGCATCAAATCCCACCCGCACCGTAACACCGCCGCCGCGGCCAATGAAGCCGAAGACAAGGATGAAAATAAGGGGGAACGCAAAACTGAAGATCACTGCACTGGGACTACGGAAGATGGCGCGAAGACTGGCACGTGTGATGGCCAGCATGGCCCTGAACTGACTGTATGATTTCGACATGTATGTATATACTGTTAATGCTTACTCAATGATCATCTCGAACGGCAATCTCGCCTGTGCCTTTCCCAAAAATTTTTTCAGGCTCCGAATCGCCGTGTAGGTTTTGTATCCTTCTTCTCCAATTTCATCGCGAATCGCCGCTTCCCTGGATTCGCCCTGGTTGCCAAAAATCATTTCCAGCAGACCTTCCTTGCCCGGATATTCACGCAGGTGATACCGCTTCACACCTGCCTTAGCGGCTGCCGAACGAATGGCATCATCGAGTCCGCCGATCCGGTCAACCAGGCCTATCTCCAGCGCCCGCGTTCCGCTCCACACCCTGCCCTGCGCAATACTGTCGATATATTCCATTGACTTTTTCCGCCCGGAAGAAACCTTCATCTTGAAATTCTGGTAGATCGTATCGATTGAGTTTTGAAAATATCTTTTTTGCAAAGGCGTGAGCGGTTTTGTAACGGTAACAAACCCCGCATCGGGCGATGTCTTAACCTCGTCGAAAGTAACGCCCAGTTTATTGTTGAAAAATTTTTCCATGTTAGGGAGAACGCCAAACACGCCAATCGATCCGGTTATCGTGTTCGCTTCCGCAAAAATGCTGTCGGCGCCGCAGGCCATGTAGTAGCCGCCCGACGCCGCCACATCGCCAAAACTTACGATCACAGGCTTTACCTTGCGTGCGAGTATGATCTCGCGCCACATCACTTCGCTGGCCATGGCGCTTCCGCCGCCTGAATTGATGCGCACCACGATCGCTTTTGTTGAATTGTCCATTCTCGCCTTGCGAATGTAGTTCCTGTAAGTGTCGCCGCCTATCTCTCCCCTGTCTCCTTTGCCATCCAGTATGGTGCCTTCGGCATAGATGACGGCAATTTTCTCATCACCCGACGGCATATAATCTACCGCCTCCGCATACTTCGAAGGCGTGATGAAATTGATGCCGGCATCTTTATCGATTTTCAAAAGCTGCCGGATCTCGTCTTTCACCTCGTCGTCATATCGCAGTCCATCAACCATTTTGTACTTCAGTGCATCGGAAGCAAACTGGAGAGCGTTTGAGTCGGCATAACGGTGAAGCGTAGCCGTATCCATTCTGCGCGACCGGCCAATCGTTGAAAGAAAGTTTCCGTAGAGGTCGTTAAGCAGGGTAATGCTTTGCACCCTGTTGGCGTCCGTCATTTCCGTTTCGCGCAGCGGCTCGGTGGCGCTTTTGAATTTTCCTGCGTAAAAAATTTGCGGTTCGATCTCCATTTTTTCAAGGGTGCCCTTGATGAAGGGCATGGTCATGGAGAAGCCGTGCCATTCAATGCCGCCGGCGGGGGCGCAATATATTTTGTCGGCCGCACTCGCCACCAGGTAGGCTTTTTGGGAGATGGTAGCGCCATAGCCGATCACAAATTTTCCTGCTCTTCTGAAATCAATGATGGCATTACGTATTGCTTCGCTCGATGCAAAATCATTCGCGTTGTTGTCGCATTTCAAATAAATACCCTTCACCGAGGCGTCGTTTTTCGCGTGCTGTATGAGACGGGTAAGGTGAGACAGTGAAGGCTGCGCCGACCTGTTATCAGTGATCTCGGAGATAATATCTGCGGGAGGAATTTCGGGGAAATGTGTCGACAGGTTAACGACCATCACGGCTTTTTCTTCAATGCCAGCTTTCTTCTGCGAAGAGATTGCGGCAACCATCACGATGAAGATTACCAGCAACATTCCTGAAAAAACGATCAGGGCCAGCAATGCAGCAAAGAATGACCTGAAAAAATTATTCATACAACAACATTTGGCAGGCAAATGTACCAATAGGCCCCCGAATACATGGTTTTTTATTGTTTAGCACTTACATTGCAAGCGATGAATTATGCATACTTAATTACGGGCGGCAACATCGGCAACCGGGAGCAGGAACTTACTTTTGCCGATAAGCTGGTAGCCGAGCGTTGCGGACATGTTATTGACCGGTCTTCGGTTTATGAGACGGCCGCATGGGGCAAAACCGACCAGGCCACCTTCCTGAACCAGGCGCTTGTTGTGGAAACGAGCCTGCATGCGAGGGATCTGATGAGCGAAATCCTGTATATCGAGCACCTGATGGGCAGGGACAGGGTCGAAAAGTACGGACCGCGGATAATTGATATAGATATTATTTTTTTCAATCACCAGATCATCAATCAGCCGGACCTGGTGGTGCCGCACCCCGAAATGGCTGCCAGAAGATTTGTCCTTGAACCGCTGAATGAAGTCATCCCCGCATATATTCATCCCATCTATTACAAAACCATTACGGAATTGCTGAAAGACTGCAAGGACGAATCGCCGGTAAAAAAATATCAACCAAGTTGAATCATCATTTTATTTCAATCGAAGGAAACATCGGAGCAGGTAAAACAACACTTGCTCACCTGCTCTCAAAGCACCTGAACGCAAGGCTGATACTCGAACAATTTGCAGATAATCCGTTTCTCCCGAAATTTTATGAGAACCCGCAGCAATATGCCTTTCCGCTGGAATTGTTTTTCATGGCAGAACGGTACAAGCAGCTTAAGGAGCTGGTGCACACTAAGGACCTTTTTCAGCATGTGACGGTTGCTGATTACCTGTTCACGAAGTGCCTTCTTTTTGCGAAAGTAAACCTCAAGGATGAGGAGTTCCGGCTGTACCAGAAGCTGTATGACATCATCAACCAGCAGTTGATCGCGCCCGATTTGCTGATCTATCTTCATGTTCCGGTGCAAAAGCTGCAGAAGAATATCAGGAAGAGGAACAGGCCGTATGAACTGGCAATTCCTGATGAGTACCTGTTTTCGATACAGGAAACTTACACCCATTATATCAAGCAGCATAATATCACAACGCTTTTCATTGATGCGACAAATGCGGATTTTCTTGATAATAAGAAGCACATGCAGGTAATTCTCGATGCGCTGGAAAAGGATTATGAAAGCGGGCAGCACTTTTTTTCATTGCCGTGAAGAAAGTTAAAAGTTAAAAGTTAAAACTGAAGAACCTCTCACTCATGATTGCCCTTTGCCCTTTGCCGTTCACAGGTCCACCCCCGGCGCTTCGCGCCACCCCCGCCAGCGGGGGATATCTCCCGTCTCACATCTCACGTCTCACGTTTCCTTACCTTTGCCCCAGCATGCAGGATCTTCTTCACAACTGGGAAAAGAAATCGCGCGAGAGAAAGAAACTTTACCGCCAGCACCTTAAGCGTGCAGATAAAAACGCCGTGCTGAAAGCCCTCCCCGAACTTCACGAACAGGCCTTCGAAAAAATCGACTGCCTCAAATGCGCCAATTGCTGCAAAAATTATTCGCCCCGTTTTAAAACACCCGACATAAAAAGAATCTCGCGCCATCTTAAAATGAAGGAGGGCCAGTTCATCGACCAGTATTTAAAACTCGATGAAGACGGCGACTATGTCGTGAAATCAACACCCTGCCCTTTTTTGGGCGCAGATAATTATTGTTCGATTTATGAAATGCGTCCGTCGGATTGCCACCGCTTTCCGTACACGGATGAAGATGTCATCGTTAAACGGCAGGATCTCACGATTAAAAATTCAGCATTCTGCCCCATCGTTTATTACGTTCTCGAAGGATTAATGACAAAGAAGATATAACCCTCAACTTTCAACTTTCAACTTTTAACTTTTTTTTCCCATCCCGGGGGCCCAAACACGTACCTCAGCTTGTCTCTCCATCCAATATCTTTTTTCTTTACATCTTTCCAGATATTGATCCACTCGTGAAAAATAACCGTGTACAAACCTTCATCTTTCAAAGGCTTTGAAAGTCCGTACCGGATCGGTTCATATTCTTCGGCCGTGAGCTCGCGCTGGAAAGTGCCGAACAGCCTGTCCCAAATGATGAGCACCATGCCCATATTGCGATCGATATATTTCGGATTGGACGCGTGATGCACGCGGTGATGCGACGGCGTAACAAAAACAAATTCGAGCCAGCCGAGTTTACGGATCACCTCCGTGTGTACAAACACTGCCCATATTTGTGCAATCGAGTACATCAGCAATATTTCGATCGGCCTGAAGCCGAGCAGCGGCAGTGGAAGAAAAAATACAAAATCGTACAACGGGCGCATCAGCGAAGCGCGAAAGCCAACCGTAAGGTTCATGTGTTCGGCCGAATGGTGCGTAACATGCGCCGCCCAAAAAACGCGGCAGAAATGTTCGAGCCGGTGCAGCCAGTAAAATTGAAAATCGATGAGTAAGAAAAGGGTAAACCAATACCAGAAAGTGCTCGTGATCTCGATCAACCGGAACTGGTACACAAAAGTGAAGATGAGGAGGTATGCGCCTCTTACCGCGAGGTCGAGCAATCCATTAACGAGCGACAGGAAAATCGTCGTGAGCGTTTCCCGCCAGGTGTACAGCTTCCTGTGCTGAAAATTACTGATGCATACCTCCAGGCCTATGACAATCAAATAAATAACCGAGACCTTCCAGTTCATTGACTACACTTTAACGGTTAACTTTTGCAAAAATTGAACCTGTTGCCAACAATTTAACAAACAAATGTTAGTCTGCGCGTTTCTCTTAACTTTGCAAAACTTTTGAACAACGGTTAACCTCATTTATGAACTTATTTGAAAAACAAAGGAAAGAATTTCAGGACAGACATATAGGTCCCGACGAAAATGAAACGTTGGAAATGCTCAAAACGATTGGCAAAAGATCACTTGACGAACTCATCAGCGAAACCATCCCCGCCGACATCCGCACCACGAAAGAACTCGACGTTCCACAGGCACAAAGCGAATACGAATACCTCAATCACCTGAAGAATATCGCCGCCAAAAATAAAATTTTCAAATCGTATATAGGTCAGGGTTATTATGCAACCATCACTCCAAACGTTATCCTGCGCAATGTTTTTGAAAACCCGGGATGGTACACCCAGTACACGCCGTACCAGGCGGAAATATCGCAGGGAAGGCTCGAGAGCCTGCTGAACTTCCAGACGATGGTTACCGACCTTACCGCCCTGCCATTGGCCAACGCGTCGCTGCTCGACGAGGCCACCGCTGCCGCCGAGGCCATGAGCATGATCTTTCACCAGGTGAACAGGACGGACGAAAAAAAGCAGCCAAAATTTTTTGTTGACAGCAATATCTTTCCCCAAACGAGGGACGTCATCCTTACCCGCGCCGAACCGATTGGGATAGAAGTGGTGACCGGTAACTTTCAGGATTCCGAACCCGATGGATCCTGGTTTGGCGCCATCGTGCAATATCCCAATAATCATGGCTCGGTAGAAGATCACCGGGCGTTCATAGAAAAGGTTCACGGTGTTAACGGTTACGTGGTGATGGCGACCGACCTGCTGGCGCTTACACTGCTCAGCCCTCCCGGCGAGCTGGGAGCGGATGTGGCCGTAGGATCGGCGCAGCGCTTTGGCGTACCCATCGGCTACGGTGGCCCGCACGCCGCATTTCTCGCTGCTAAGGATGAATTCAAAAGAGGCATCCCCGGACGGATCATCGGTATTTCTGTTGACGCCACGGGACAAAGGGCGCTGCGCATGGCGCTTCAAACAAGGGAGCAGCACATCAAAAGAGAAAAGGCCACGTCCAATATTTGCACCGCCCAGGCTTTGCTCGCGAATATGGCAGCGATGTATGCCGTTTATCACGGTCCCGAGGGACTGAAATCGATCGCTACCCGTGTGGCGATTCTTACCCATACTTTGGATGACGAGCTGGAACAACTCGGCTACGAGCAACTAAATAAATGCTATTTCGATACGCTGCGTATAGTGGTTGACGATGCAGAGGCTATCAGGGCGATTGCTGAAAAGCACCAGGTGAATTTCCGTTACTTCGATGGCAAACATATCGGCATCTCGCTCGACGAAACGACCCTGCCCGAAGATGTGCTCGACATTATTTCGATTTTCGAGGAAGCGATGGGACGAAATACGGCCTCGGTAACTTTCGACTCCGAGATGGAACTCGATCACCTGCCGGTTAGTCTATTGCGGAACGCTGCATTTCTCACGCACTCTGTGTTCAATGCGCACCGCAGTGAGTCGGAAATGATGCGGTACATCAAGCAGCTCGAAAACCGCGATCTTTCCCTGAACACTTCCATGATACCGCTAGGAAGCTGCACGATGAAACTCAATGCCGCCACCGAGCTGATCCCCTTAAGCTGGCCGGCTTTCAGCGAGCTGCACCCGTTTGCTCCTGTCAACCAGGCGGAAGGCTACCGCCAGATCACCGATGAGCTGAGCGCTTTTCTTTGTGAGATCACCGGACTGGACGCCTGTTCGCTGCAGCCAAACAGCGGCGCGCAGGGCGAATACGCAGGATTGCTGACGATTCGCAGCTATCACATCGACCGGGGCGACATGCATCGCAACGTTGTGCTCATCCCTATTTCGGCGCATGGAACCAACCCTGCCAGCGCCGTGCTGGCCGGGATGAAAGTGGTGGTGGTAAAAAGCGATGAAGACGGACATATCGATGTTGCCGACCTGGAAGCGAAGGCAAACCAACACAAAGATTCACTTGCTGCGCTGATGGTCACCTATCCTTCAACCCATGGTGTTTTCGAAGAGACCATCAAAAGGGTCTGCGAAATCATCCATGAAAATGGCGGGCTGGTGTACATGGATGGCGCCAATATGAACGCCCAGGTGGGCCTTACATCGCCCGGAAACATCGGTGCAGATGTGTGCCACCTCAATCTTCATAAAACATTTGCCATACCGCATGGCGGCGGCGGACCGGGAATGGGGCCCATCTGCGTGAATGAGCACCTTGCCGCGTTTTTACCCGGGCATATTTCCATCAACAAAAAGGCAAAAACGGCGAACGCAGTTAGTGCCGCGCCTTACGGGTCAGCGAGCATACTGCTCATCAGCTACGCATACATCAGGCTGCTGGGCGCCGAGGGGCTCAAGAAAGCCACCGAATATGCCATCCTGAATGCGAACTACATGAAGGCCAGGCTGGAGAAATACTTCAAGATTCTTTTCCTCGGCAATAACGGCACCTGCGCCCATGAGTTCATCGTTGACCTGCGGCCCTTCAAATCATCGACCGGGGTAGAAGCGGAAGATGTGGCGAAAAGACTCATGGATTATGGGTTTCATGCGCCCACTATGAGTTTCCCGGTGCCGGGAACGATTATGATCGAGCCCACAGAAAGCGAACCGAAAGCCGAACTCGACAGGTTTTGCGATGCGCTGATCAATATTTATGAGGAAATCAGGGCGATTGAATCGGGTAAGGCGGATAAGACGGATAACGTGCTCATGAATGCGCCGCATACCATGCAGATGGTTGCCGCTGATGAGTGGAAGCATTCTTATTCACGGCAGGAGGCGGCGTTTCCGTTGGCGTATGTGGCCAGGAACAAGTTTTGGCCATCGGTGGGAAGAATTAATAACACCTATGGTGACAGGAACCTGATTTGCACCTGCGAGCCCACTGAAGCGTATGTTTGATACAGGAGGGAAATTTTTTTCTTTTTAGACCCACTGACTACTCTTTGCATATTAGCTATTGCCTACTGCCCATTGCCTACGTCCACCCCCGGCGCTCCGCGCCACCCCCGCCAGCGGGGGATATGTTGCGCTTTTGCGGGAAACCTCACGCCTGCGGTTTACTATCCCCCTCTGGAGGGGGTGGTCCCGACGAAGGAGGGATCGGGGGAGGACTCCCGTCTCACGTTTCACGTCTCACGTCTCACGTCTCACGTCTCACGTCTCACGTCCGCAAACAGCCCCAACCGCAGGGAATGATCGAACGCTTCGCTGCTGTGCCGGAAATGGCAAACCGCCACGCCGGAGGCCTTGATCCTCT
>CAMPGT010000144.1 GCA_946885665.1 uncultured Chitinophagaceae bacterium
TTCCAGGATTGCTTTTATCCATTTCTCTGAAATTCGATAGAAAAAGAAATTTGTGCGCCTGGCACCTAAGCACTCTATGCAATAGTGATACTTTCATCCAGGTACACATCCTGAATCGCCTGCAGCATCTCCACCCCCTCTTTAAACGGCCGCTGAAACGCCTTCCTCCCCAAAATCAAGCCCATTCCCCCTGCCCGCTTATTAATTACCGCAGTGGTAACCGCCTCCTGCAAGTCACTCGCCCCCTTACTTTCACCACCACTATTGATCAACCCCACCCGTCCACTATAACAATTCAACACCTGGTACCGGGTAAGATCGATGGGATGATCGGAAGTGAGCTTCTCATAGACCAGCGCGCTCGTCTTGCCCTGTTTAATGGCGGGATACCCTCCATTATTAGTAGGCAATTTCTGTTTAATGATATCCGCCTGAATGGTCACACCCAGGTGATTCGCCTGTCCTGTGAGATCGGCTGACGTGTGATAATCGACATTATTCACTTTAAACCCGGTATTGCGCGTGTAGCACCATAAAATAGTAACCATCCCCAGCTCATGCGCCAGCTCGAATGCTTCCGCTATCTCCCTTAACTGCCTCGTGCTTTCTTCACTTCCCCAATAAATAGTGGCGCCAATCGCTGCCGCGCCCATATCCCACGCATTCTTTACCGTGCCGAAAAGCGTTTGATCGTAACGGTTAGGGATGCTCAGCAATTCATTGTGGTTGATCTTTGCAACAAATGGGATGCGGTGCGCATACTTCCTGCTCATCACTCCCAATACGCCGAATGTGGACGCCACGGCGTTGCAGCCTCCGTCAATGGCCAGGCGGATGATATTTTCCGGGTCGAAGTACAGGGGATTCGGCGCAAACGCCGACCCTGCGCTGTGTTCTATTCCCTGGTCCACCGGAAAGATGCTGCAGTAGCCCGTGCCTGCCAGCCTGCCATGGTCAAGCAGCGCCTGGAAGTTTTTGAGCACCTGGTTGTTGCGGTTGCTGTTCACCCATATCCGCTCGATATGATCGGGTGATGGCAGGTGGATATCGTCTTTTGGGATGGTTTGGCAGTCATGTTCCAGGTAGTAAGCTGCTTTGTCGCCCAGCAGGTCAGTGATTCGCTTCATGGTATCAAATTTTACGGGCACTCAATTTACTACTTTAACTCCTTAACTTCATGGAGACCAAAAACCGTTATGAGACGTCTCTCCGCGATAATGTTCACCGACATGGTGGGCTACAGTGCGCTTGCTCAGAGAAACGAGTCGCTTGCGCTCGAACTCCTGGAAGAGCACCGCACCATACTCAGGCCCTTTTTCGGCAAACATGAAGGAAGGGAAATTGAAACGGCAGGCGACGCCTTTTTCGTTGAGTTCAACAGCGCCGTGGAAGCGGCAAAGTGCGCCATCGAGATTCAGCAGGTGCTGCATAACAGGAATACCAAAGAGAGCCCCGAGCGCTGCATCAGGTTAAGGATTGGCCTCCACATTGGCGACGTGGTGTATATGGATAAACACGTGCACGGCGACGGTGTGAACATCGCCGCACGCCTCGAGCCGCTTGCACCCCCGGAGGGCATCTGCATATCGGAAGACGTGGAGCGCCAAATACGCAACAAAATAGATTACCCGGTGGTAAAAGCCGGCGCAGAAAAATTGAAGAACATCTCCATGGATATGGACGTGTTCTACATCGCACTGCCATGGGTATCCTCATTAAAAAAACATGCAGGTGCCGGTAAACGCAGGCGAACGGTTGTGTATTTGTCTGCACTGCTCATTGTGCTGCTCAGCTTCATGTTGTTTCTTTTTTTTCGTAACGATGAACTGAAGGCTGCATCCTCAACAAAATACCGGCTGGCGGTACTGCCGCTGAAAAACATCAGCAATGATGCGGGCGACGATTATTTTGCCGATGGCCTCACAGAAGAACTAATATCGAGTATTGCCAAAATTGGCGGATTGAATGTCATTGCCCGCACCTCTATAATGAAGTATAAAAATGCCAATAAGGATATTGCGCAGATAGGCAGTGAGCTAATGGTAGGCACTGTGCTTGAAGGAAGCGTGCGAAAGGCGAATAATAAGGCAAGAATTTCGGTGCAGCTTATCAATGTTTCGAACCAGCAAAATCTTTGGTCGGCGAATTATGATCGCGAGCTGAGCGACATCTTCACCATACAAAGCGAGATTGCCACCAACATTGCGCGCGAGCTGAAGATCAGGCTGGTTCAGTCCGAAAAAAATCAGCTCGATAAACGAACTACCAGCAACATGGAGGCATACCAGGAATATCTTATCGGTAAGCATCTGCTGAACCAGCGAACACCCCAAACGGTGCAGGAAGGAATAAAACACTTTGAAAAGGCCATCGAACTCGATCCGCAATTCGCACTACCCTATCCCGAACTGGCCTATTCTTACACGCTCACGGGTGTTGCAGGATATGGTGATGTTGACCGGAGCGTTGCCGAAAAGCGCGCAAAAGACGCCGTAATGAAAGCGCTTGAACTGGATTCAACACTTGCCGAGGCGCATGCTGCGCTGGCTTACATTAAGTTCAGGATCGACTGGGATTGGGAAGGGGCCGAACGCGGATTCAAAAAAGCCATTGAACTGAAGCCCGGCTATGCCACCGCGCACGAATGGTACGCACTCTTCCTTGCCGTTCGCGTACACCTCGACGAGTCGCAAAGGCAAATGCAAATTGCCTATGACCTCGATCCGCTTTCTCCAAATGTGAACAATGGTATTGCCCGCATCTATCATTTCAGAAATGAAATGGACAAAGCACTGCAGCAGATCAACAAGACCATTGCAATGGATCCGAATTACGCGGAGGCGCATTTTACAAAGGGTATGGCTTATAATAAAATGAAAAAATTCACCGAGGCGGAGACGGAGATAAAGAAGGCCGTCGATCTTTCGGGCCGGCGACCCGTAATGGTTGGCGTACTGGGCCGCATCTATGCGCACGAAGGAAAGGCCGATGCGGCAAGACAACTGTTGAAAGAATTGCAAACGCCACCGGTTGATGACGACAAACTATACGCCATTGCCACCATCAAGCTTGCGCAGGGTAACATTGACGAAGCCTTCGACATCATGGAGCGGCTCGCCGCGAAAAAATACGGGATCATGGTGTACCTGAAAGTTGAAAGTAGCTTTTTCGGTACCGGAGTCACCAGCGAACGGTACAATCGGCTCGTCGCCCGGATCGGCCTGTGATCATTCGCTTTCGTTCGTCAGTTTGTCGCGTTCGTTTTCGAGTATTTCAATGCAGTTCATCAGTGATCTGAAAACATGGTAGGGACCTTTCCAGATATGCGCCTTTCTTGACTTCCTCTTATCCGGTTGCTTGTCGATACCGCCTTCATACCAGTCGCCGTTCACATGATCGATCAAATATTTCTGGCAGTACTGCCATTCTTTTTCAAAATAATCGAGATAATCGGGATGCGGTACCGAATGGTCCTGTGCATACATCGCAGCGTAAAGCAAAAGTGTGTTGAGCGCCTCTGCCTGTGCCCACCAGTTTTTGGTGTCGGCAATAATGGTTATCGGACCATCTTCAGTAAAATAATATCCCTCGTCATACAATCCGCCAAGATCGCTGTCCCATCCGTTGCCAATGGCGTGGTCAACCATTTTTTTGCTGATGCGGTACGTTGTCGTGTCGGGCATCAATCCCAGTACCGTGGATGCCTCGATCAGCAGGTAGGCTGTTTCTATGTCGTGGCCAAATGATACATGGTCGAGGGAATGATGCTTGAGAATATTTTCTCGCGGTGTATTGTGGAAAGAGATTGGCTTCCAGTCGGGAGTGAGGAACAGCGTGAGGTATCCTTTCCGTGTTACGATGGTATCCCTGATAAGGGTAAGCATTTCGTTGAGCCGCTCCTTAACGAGTGGATCGGGCCATACCGAATACAGTTCCGTTAAGGCTTCAAGCAGGTGGATGGAACTGTTCTGGTCCTTGTAACCCAGATCGGAAGTGGAGGGCGTTGATGCCGGCCGCACGATGGGTTTGCCGCTGCGCTCGAGGTGCATGAAGTAACCTTTGTGCACCGGATCGTGACTGTGTTTTTCGAGCCACCCAAAAGCTTTCTTTGCCAGTGCAAGCACTGCCGTGTCGCCCGAGGCTTTGTAGAGTGCCGATAATCCATAAACGCCAAAGGCGTTACCGTACGCATCCTTGTTTGTGGTTACGGGCTTTCCTTCTCGTGTTACGAGGCTGTAAAATCCACCATATTCCTTATCCCACATTTTATCTCTCAGAAAATAAAACCCGTGTTTCGAGTAACCAATGAAAGAGGTGTCGTGAAAAAATTCGGCTGCCCTGGCGGTCGACCAGATGTGCCGCGCCTGTGTGACGATCATCTTCTCCTGTTTTTCCGTTGGTTTGAAATCATAGGTGTAGTTGGAGATGTAGCCGCCGTATTCATGATCGATGTTGCGCGGATAATATTTATCGATCAGCAGGTCCTTTGCAGCAAATTTCATTTGCTCCAAAATGGTGTCGAGTGCGGGATCCTGCGCCAGCAGCCTGTGGCCCGTCAACAGGAGCAGAATAAAGAATAATTTACGCATGAGCTGTTAGATTAGGTTAATAGTTAAACGCCGGCAACCCTTGTTTTATATTCACTGAGCGCCTCTTCCAAACGTTGTTTCGCGGTATTGTCGCCGGGTACATTGTGAGACGGATGAATGAACAATTTTACGCCGCGGTCGGCCAGTATTTCTGCAACGGTGGTTACGGTCATCCACACGCAGGTAACGAAAGCCATTGTTGAAACGGGCCCCACTTTGTCCTGGTGGTTTTTCAGTGCAACGGAAGCATCGCCAATGGGCGCGCAGGTGTCCACTACAATATCAGCCAGGTCGAATATGGTTTTACCGCTGGAGTGGCGCGTCTGTTTTCCTTTCGCTTCGGCCGCCGATCCGAACACCACCACTTTCATTCCTTTCTTCCTGGCTTCAATGGCCACATCTATGTTTACGTTGTTGATGCCGGAGTGTGAGAACAGCCACATCGTGTCACGCGTGTCAAAGGTATACCCCTTCATGATCTCCACGCCGTAGCCTTCCACCCGTTCGAGGAATACGAACTGGTGTACGCCCATTTCGCCGGTGATCCGTGTAAAAAAAGTGAGTGGTAATTCAATCATGGGATGAAAACCCACAAAGCCGCCAATCCTCGGGTACATTTCTTCGATCGGTATGGTGGCGTGCCCGCATCCGAATGTGTGCACCCATCTCCCACATTCAATGGAATCGGCCATCACGGTGGCCGCTTGCTTAATGTTTTCCATTTGCGTCTCCTCAATTTTAGTCATGATGTTACGGGCGTTTTCCAACCATTGTTTTGCTAACATATATTTCGATTTAATTATTTACAATTTTTTCCTGATAAAAAAGCATAAAATGAACATGCATCCTAATATGATGCCGGATATATTCACGATCTGCTGCACGCCGTATTCCTGCACCACCAGGCCCGTGATGTAATTGATCAAAACGTTGCCGGTGAGTGCAATCACGAAGACAAAGCTGAATGCTGTTGCCGACAGTTCCGTAAACCGGCTGCCCACGAATCCCAGCATAATCGGAAATCCCGCTGCCAGCCCGGCCCCGGTGAACATAAGGCCGGCAACGGCCATATTGTATGACGATGTAAATTTTAACAACAGGATGCCGATGGCTGCCAGGGTGAGGGAAGAAAACATAATGTTCATACCCGCCGCTTTTCTGAACACGCTGCCCAGCAACAGCCGCATGCCGATCATTCCTGCAACAAACAGGCTCAGCGCGAAAAGGGCGCTTGTCATGCCGACCGACGCATGGCTGATGAGATAAGATGTTGTCCAATTATTGATAACGGCCTCGAAGCTGCTTTGGAAAAAAAGGAAGAAGGCAACTAGCAGCAAAAAGCCGTTCCCCATTAGCTGAAAACTTTTTTTCAATGGAAAGCCCTGCTTGTTTTTCGGTTGCGGAAACCTGATGAAAACGAAGAAAAGCAAAATGAGAAAAATAAAAATTCCGACGAACGCGAGTATCGTGCCGAACGAGAAATGTTCTTTGAGAAGGCCGATCACCAATGGCATTCCGAGCGCACCGGCGCCATAAAATATCCCGAGGATGCTGAGATTGGCTCCTTTGTCTTCGGCGCTGATATCGGAAACCAGCGCATTCGTGGCGCCGTTGATGGCGCCGCCGCCCACACCAAAAATATACACGCACAGTTTAAGAACGGTGAGATCGTGCGAAAACGCGATGCCTTCGAGGCCGGCGCAAAGAAATCCTGCCGAAGAAATGAGGATGAGCTTGTAGCCATACCTGTCGCACACTGGGCCGAAGATGAGTGAACCGGTAAGGATGCCGATGGGCAGAATGCTGAAGAGGGTGCCGGCAGAAAAATCATCGGAACTGAACCGTTCCTGCAGGTCGGGCTGAATGGAGCCCAGCGTAATTATACCCATGCCGAATAAAAGAATGCCGAAACACGAAGCGAGGAAATTGAGTTTCCGGTTATACATCTATGATCTGCGATTGTTTGCTGCCGTTACTAATTGCAGTGCCATGTGCCCCGCTCCATACACGCCCGCGTTTACGCCCAGCAGTGACGGTTCCATGGTTACAAGGCCGATGCTTACCGGCTGCGCCCATTTTGCCGCTTCTGCACGTATCTGCGGAATGAACTTTGTTGCCGGACCGAATACGCCGCCGCCGAAAATAATTTTCTCGGGGTTCATAAAGCTCACGAGGTTGGCGATGGCCATGCCCCACAGCCCGATACAGTTGTCAATAATTTTTGCGGCGATAGGATCTTTTTGTTCAAACGCTTCGAATACATCGTGTGAGGTAAGTGCCTGTGCGGCTTTATCTTTCAATATACCAGCATAAGTATTATCGTTCTGTATTTCTTCTCTTGCGCGGTTGGCGATGCCCGAGCCGGAGGCATGGTATTCAAGGCAACCGCATTTTGAATAGGCGTCGATAAAGGGCCTGTCGAGCGCCATCCAACCAACTGCTCCTGATATGCCATGCGCGCCGCCGAGGATGGTGCCGTCGCTTAATATGCCCAGGCCGATGCCGGTGCCCACGGCAAAGAATATCGCATCGCTGCAGCCCACAGCATTTCCTTTCCAGGTTTCACCCAGTATGTAACAGGCGCGATCGCTTTCTATCGTCACCGGTATTTGCGGTACCGCCGCCTGCACTTCATTTAGCAATGGATAATCTTCCCATCCCTCGATATTGGGCGCCCAAACGGTCCCTGTTCTCCTCCTGCTGATGCCGGGCACACATATACCTATGGCATGAATTTGCCCCGAATAGATGGAGGAATTAACGAGCTTAAGGATTTCCTCGGTAATCAGCGCCCCCACTTCCTTTCCTTTTCTTGCATTGATGGCAACACGATAGTCGTGCTGTAGAATTCCTTCCGGGGTAAAGATACCGAGTGCGATTTTAGTACCCCCAATGTCGATTGCCAGTAACGCCATACACTGTAATATAATACACTTGCCCGTTCAATGGTCAAAGTGCCGCCCCTAAAATAAAAATTTGACGATCATCACACCGAGAAATACGGCGATGCAACCGAAAAATACGCTCATGAGGATGTAGAAGGCGGCGAACGACCATTGCCCGTCCTGCATCAAACTGATGTTCTCCAGTGCAAAGGATGAGAAGGTGGTATAGCCGCCGCAGAAACCTGTGGCAAGCAGCAGGCGCATGGAGGGAGAGAGAATGTTTCCCCTGTCGGCGAGGGCGTATAAAATGCCGATGATAAAACAGCCGATGATATTCACGGCCAGGGTTCCGAAAGGTATGGAAGAAGGATAATGCTTCTCAACATACTGCTGGGTAAGATAGCGGAACATTCCGCCAACACAACTCCCCGCCCCTATCAATAATAAACTTTTCAGCATAAAAGGCTACCAGGTTTACATGAATAAACGTGAGCAGGAGTCATCAGCTTCGCAGCGGTTAAAGGCGAACCCCATCGCCGTGTTCCGGCGAAAATAATTCAAATTGAAGAAATGGTGCAGGTTTTCATTATTTTGGTGGTGATATCCGTCATTGTCAATTATCAACCTAACGTAGATGGATACACGCGATTACGACGCCATTGTTGTGGGTTCAGGGCCCAACGGACTTGCTGCGGCAATTACATTGCAGCGCGAAGGGCTGAGCGTATTGGTTATTGAATCGAAAGAGGAGATCGGCGGCGGAATGCGCACGGCAGAACTCACCCTTCCCGGTTACCGTCACGACGTTTGCTCGGCCGTTCATCCCCTTGCAGCCGGCTCGCCGTTTTTTACCACGCTGCCGCTCGACCAACATGGTTTGCGTTTCATTTATCCCGAAATAGATGCGGCGCACCCGTTCGACGATGGCACCGCCGCGTTGCTGAAAAAAAGCATCGATGCCACAGCCGCGGGCCTTGGCAAAGACGCCAACGCTTACCTGAATCTTCTGGGCACCGTTGTACAAAACTGGCCGGATATTGAGCGGGATGTGCTGGGGCCGTTCCATTATCCTTCGCATCCGTTGAAAATGGCGGCCTTTGGCATAGACGCGCTGATGCCTGCGAAATATCTTTCAAAAAAATTCCGGACCCGGCAGGGCCGCGGGCTGTGGGCAGGAATGGCGGCCCATTCCATGCAACCGCTCACCAACGCCACCACATCGGCGACCGCCTTGGTGCTGATGGCGGCGGCACACCTGCGCGGGTGGCCCATCCCCAAAAACGGATCGGCTTCCATCGCCAATGCCCTGGCTGCTTATTTTACGTCGCTGGGCGGTAAAATTGAAACCGATTTTCATGTTACTTCGCTGAAGCAGCTCCCATCGGCACATGCGGTGCTTTTCGACGTAACACCAAAACAACTGCTGAAGATAGCGGGATACAAATTTTCTTCACATTACACGTCGCAACTGGAGCGGTACCGTTATGGTGCGGGTGTGTTCAAAATCGACTGGGCGCTGGCCGAGCCGGCACCTTTTAAGGCAACCGCTGCAAGAACGGCAGGTACCGTACATATCGGCAATACTTTCGAGGAAATTGCGACCTACGAAAGAGACATTTGGCATGGCAAGACGGGCGACAGGCCTTTCCTGCTGTATGCACAGCCGTCTGTATTCGATTCGACGCGCGCACCCGCGGGCAAGCACACGGCATGGGCCTATTGTCACGTGCCCCACGGGTCGATACGCGACATGACGGAAGCCATCGAGCAACAGGTTGAACGGTTTGCCCCCGGATTTCGTGAACGCATCCTTGCACGCCATACTTTTAACACGCGGCAGCTCGAAGATTATAACAATAACTATATTGGGGGAGATATTAATGGCGGTGTGCTCGACATTCGCCAGCTATTTACAAGGCCAGCGCTTAGATGGTCGCCTTACCGTACGTCTGCAAAAGGATTATACATCTGTTCATCGTCAACGCCTCCGGGCGGCGGTGTGCATGGTATGTGCGGCTATCACGCCGCGATCAGAGCATTAAAAGATAATTTTAACATCAGATCCGAACAAACACATGGAAAACAGTAATCAGCAACCCGCAGTGATAGCCGCCGAGCTGGACGCGCCAATGGAAAAACGAAAAACGATTCATGAAGACTGGGTGGTGGTGATCCTTGGTTTCCTGGTCATATTGCTTGCACTGGCAGGGTTAAAATCGGCCGTGCCCGCCTACAAATGGTCGGGAATTGATGATCTTACCGGCAAGGTCTTTTCATCAATGAACCTCTTGTCGATAGCCCTTCAGTTTGTATTTGTTTTCGTTATCGCGGTTTTAGGTGCATGGCTAACGGGAAGGCCCATCCGCAATTTTATCGTGATGTTCCCGGTAGTATATCTGATCGCTGTGATCGCGATGGTGCTTACGGGCAATGCGCAGGTGGAAGCGCTGAACCTCGAAGCGGTGATCTTCAGCCTCACCCTTGGATTGATCCTTGGCAATTTTTTCAAGTGGCCGCAATGGTTCCGCGAAGT
>CAMPGT010000145.1 GCA_946885665.1 uncultured Chitinophagaceae bacterium
CATAAAATTAAATTGAATGTTGAAAGATGAATTGGATTTTGCAGTGCATCTGTCCTTTAATGGAAATTGCCAACAGGCTTTCAACTATTACAAAACATGTTTTGGCGGGGAGTTGACGGTGCAAACGCTGGCAGACACGCCCCACAGCATCGGGATGAACGAAGAAATGCGAAATGCCGTTGTGTGGGCCACGTTGAAAAATGAATATTTCAAACTGGTGGGGACGGATTTAACGGATGAAGGCAGCATTGTTTCAGGTAATAACGTAAGTATATTGATCGAATGTTCCTCTATTGCTGAGCGAACCAAATTGATCAATAAGCTCATCTGCAGGCACTTCTGTCCGGCCGAAAATACCAACCCGTTGATTAACATCGTTGACAAGTATCATGTCAGTTGGATATTAAGCGTTTATTAATGAAGTGGTGCGGACGCCGTGATGGTGAATATACTCTTTAGAGATTCAGGTTCTCATTCTCATCCAGTTCCCAGAAAGGGTTGTGGGCAACTTCAATCAGGTAGCCATCCGGGTCTTTGAAGTATCCGCTGTAGCCGCCCCAATAAACCTTCTGCGCATGTTTTACAATGGTGGCGCCGAGCGCGCGGACCTGGTCCAGCACGTCATCCACTTCTTTTTCAGATTTGGCGTTGTAACTAAGTGTCATTCCCGAAAAGGCAGACGGCTGGTATTCCAGTGTCGTGTCATTGATAAGTTCCTGTCGCGGGCAAAGCGCCAGCGTGATTCCTCCCAACGGAAACAGCGCCAGATCATCCATGCTCTTCTCTGATTTTTTCCATCCGAGCCCTCTTTCGTAGAAGTCGAGCGATTTTTTGACGTCGGCAACGCCGAACGAAATCAGGTTTAGTTTCTGTCTCATGAGTCATTTTGATGACAATATACAGGGTGTTTCGATATAGAAGAGCACTCTCATTATGAATTCCTTAAACCTGTATCAAATGAAAAAGGGAACATTCACCATTGTATTGACCGCCTTCATTGCATTAGCAAGTTGTAAAAAAGATGCTGTCGAAGTGAGACAAGACCCACCGCCTCCACCCGATACTGAGCAGCACGATATCAAAGTAGTTGATCAAACCGTTCAAATATTTATGACTACGGGTAAATCATACGTCGATTTTATTAAAGAAGATTTGATGAAACCGCTGGGCGCCACGCAAACTGATAATGGGATGTGTGCGGTGTTGCTGCTCAATTCAAGGGTAGATCCTCTGCGGGAGATACGCAATTTGTGCAGGAAATGCAGCATGTACTTTTAGACATGGTCAAGAACCCGACACACCCGTGGCAGGATATCGACCAGTTTGAAGAGGAATAAATTCATGTGCGTATTTCGCTAACAAAGCGATATTTTTATTGCAACGCACATCATTATGAAAATCGCTACCTACAACGTCAATGGAGTGAACGGAAGATTGCCCGTTCTGTTGCGCTGGCTCGAAGAATCAAAGCCAGACATTGTGTGCCTGCAGGAATTGAAAGCGCCGCAGGAAAAATTTCCCGAGGCCGCCATCAGAGAAGCTGGTTACCAATTCATCTGGCACGGACAAAAAAGCTGGAACGGCGTCGCGATATTATCGCGCGGCGAAGAACCGAAAGAAATAAGACGCGTGCTGCCAGGTGACCCTGAGGATTTGCACAGCCGTTACATAGAAGCCTGGGTGAATGGTATTCTGATAGGGTGCCTTTACCTCCCGAATGGCAACCCCGCACCGGGGCCGAAGTTCGATTATAAGCTGCACTGGTTTCAGCGGCTCACCACTCATGCCGCGGAGCTCCTTGCGAGCGGAAGCCCCGTGATTTTAACGGGCGACTTCAACGTGATGCCTACCGAGCTCGATGTGTACAAACCTGAACGATGGGTGGACGATGCCCTCTTCCGGCCCGAAACGCGCCTTGCGTTCAAGACGCTTGTTGAACAGGGTTGGACGGATGCGCTTCGCAAATTGTATCCCAACGAGAAGATCTATACTTTCTGGGATTACTTCCGCAATGCTTATGGGAGAGATGCCGGATTGCGCATTGATCATTTTTTGTTGAGTCCGCAGGTGAGCACCAGGCTGAAGGCCGCGGGCGTTAACAGGGAAGTGAGAGGGTGGGAGAAGACGAGTGACCATGCACCGGTTTGGATTGAGATTGATTAAAAGTTAAACTTCGGTTGTTGACTTGTTTGGGGGGGGTGTTTTTATTTGGGGTAGTCTTTATAAGGTGGTAGTTTTTGTTATTTGTTTGTTTGTTGGTCCACCCCCGGCGCTTCGCGCCACCCCCGCCAGCGGGGGATACGTTTTGCCTGTCCCCCTCTGGAGGGGGATGACTTAACCCGTCTCCCCACTCCCTTTTCCCGTCTCCCCATTTACCGACCAACGCGTGCGGAATCCTGTTGATACCATCCGCAATTGCCCCGGCCATCGTGATGCTGCCCGTGCCAACCGCGCGATCTGAAGAAGAACGCGTTGGAGGCAATGAACAGAACGATCACGAGGATTGTCGCGATCCTGGTGATCGTTCGCAACGTGGGCCGCGCAGAGAAATTACCAAATACGTAACCGATGATGAATACCATGCTGGCTACAAAAAGAATCCTTAATAAAACGAATCCGAAAAACATAGCTTTAAATTTTGATGGTTATAAAATATTATTCTAATTTTTTGATTCTATAAATTGTTATCCAGGAAATCGTCTCGACGGTCGATGCCGAACGACATGAATATGCCGAAATAGTAACTGCGTGTGGCCGGCAACGTTATAGGCGCTTTGTTTACCCCGTTGAAGCTGTAATTATATCCGAACACCGATCTCGATCCGAGCACATTGTTAATTCCCAGTCCCAGCCCTGCAAACGCAGGTTGCTTCCACCTGTTAAACATTTTGAACAGGTAGGCAAAACTCAGGTTCATCTGGTGGTACATATTCGTTTTGCCGTTGTTGAACACATAGGGTTTACCGGTTTCATCGGTTTGAAAATTATAATAGGGACGTCCAGTGGCCACCGCATAGGAAAGGTTGACATTGAAGTTGAGATCCTGGAAATATCTTTTGATGGCGACGGATGCCGTGTGCGGAGTGGCATATTCCGGCTGCAGGGCATATGGGTAATTGTTATGCCTGCGTTTGGTGTCGAGATAGGTGTAGGTGATCCAGTAATCGAAATCTTTGAACGTTTTTTTATCCCGGAAAAATACTTCCACACCTTTTGCGTAGCCATCTCCTGCATTACTTGTGGATGGATATGTTGTTACCAGGCCGTGATATTTTTTGTAATATGCTTCTATTCGCAGCAGCCTGTTGTTTGCCTTCTTCTGGTAATTGATGATGTAATGGGTGGCCCTCAGGTAGTCAAGGTCACTTTTTTGCACGAGATAGTCGAGGTCGGGTTTTTGGTAGAAGATGCCATAGGCCATATTTATTTGTCCGCCGCCGGCAAACCTGTAGGCCAGGCTAACCCGCGGCGCCACATTTATTTCGTTCAGCAGTGAAGAATTTTCTGCCCGGAGGCCGATTTTTGCCGCAATGTTCTTGCTGAAATAAACATCTGTTTCAACGAACGCAGCGGTCAGATGGTCGTTTAATTGCCGGGCCGTGTCGTTGGAAAGATACCTGTCGCTCGTGTAGAAGTCTTCGGCTCCAAAGCGCAGCGCCTGGTTGTGTCCGAGCTTCCTCGTGAGTACGGCGCGGGCCTGCACAAAGTCGGACGAGATATCTTTGTTCCTGTTTTTGAAATCGTATGGGTAGTAAGGAATGTGCGCCGGCTTTTGCGTACTGTCTTCAAGCCCGTTTATAATTTTTTGAGAGCTGTAATTATAAGCTACTGCGGCGTCGATCTTCCATTTCGGCGAAAGCGATTCTTTATACGACAGGTTTGCATATACGTTTGATCCCTTATTTTCAAACGAAGAAAATAAGCTGAGCGAGTCGAGATCAGGGTTTCGGAAACCGGTATGGTTGTACCCGTAATTCGTGTAGAATTTCAGCATGCCGGTGTTGCTTGTTTTGATGCGGAAATTGGCGTCGGCTGATATGTACAGCGGCGACCTGAAGAAATCCTGTTTTTGTTTGACGATGTTATTGTAGAGCGAGTTGTTGCCGTACTGTGCGTTAACTCCATAGCTGCTTCTTTTGTTCTTGCTCAACTGCTGAAAGCCCGCACCTACGCTGGACGGAAACACATGCAGCGACGCTTCGGACTGTTGGGGAAGGTCAATGGTTTCGAGTATCAGCGCGCTGCTTAACGCCTGTCCGTATAATGCTGAGTAGCCGCCGGTATTGAAGAGCACTCCTTTGAATAAAAACGGATTAAGTCGCGCAGGTTGAACAATTCCGGGTACCGATGGGTAATTTGGATTTTTCAGCAGTGCGCCGTCAACAAATTGTTTTGTTTCTGCACCAGTGCCACCTCTTACAAATAATCCTTCCCTTTCTCCCACCTGTTGCGAGCCGGGCAGTGACCGCAGCGACATGGCAATGTCGCCACCGTTTCCTGCTACCGTCATGGCGTCCATCGGCGTGAGCGAAGCACCTTTTGCGCGGTCGCTGGCTTCGAAGCTGCCTGCACCTACCACTACCACATCTTGTAACTGGCTCGCTTCATCCAGCAGCACTATATTGAGTGTAATTGGTGTGTCTGCAAGTTGAACGGGAATTTCTTTCAATCCGTATCCGATGGAGGATACTTCAAGGACCCTCTTACCGGTTAATGACGTGGTGATGGAGTAAACCCCTGCTGTGTCTGCGTTCACGCCACGCCCCGAACCTTTAATGCGTACGCTTGCGGAAGGAACCGGTGCGCCTTCGGCGTTCGTTATTTTACCGGATACGACGGATTGTGCATTTGCCGCTGCTGCGGTGGCTATGAGCAGGAAAGTAAAGATTGACCGTTTCATTGCTGATGGTTTTTGTTTGTGCAACAAAGCTACTTTCGGCAATTGCGGGTATTAGTGTAGAATAGATGTGTGGGGGAAATGTGGCGACGAAGGCGGGAGACGTCCTCCCCCGGTCCCTTCGGGACCACCCCCTCCAGAGGGGGAAAGTAAAAAAGGTTTCCCCCGCTGGCGGGGGTGGCGCGCAGCGCCGGGGGTGGACAAAAAGCAAAAGCATTTTCAATTTTCAACTCTTCAAAGAAAGCATTTGCTCGACGGCGGGCTTATAAAAATCACTCAAAGGCAACTCGGTATTGCCGATACAGATCAGGTCGCGCTTGATAGCGGTAACCTTATCTGCCGAAACAATGTATGACTTATGTATCCGCACAAAACGGTAACCCGAAAGTTTTTCTTCTATATTCTTCAAACTCATTTTCGTGATCACCGGCCTGTTTGAACTCGAGAGGTAAATTTTGGCATAATCCTTCATGCCCTCGATGTACAAAATCTCCTCGACAGTAATCTTAACCTGGTTATACTCGACATAAACAAAAAAATACCCGGGCTTATCATCCTTTACAGGAGTTTTTTGCTGAAGGCTAAACCGTTCGTACGCCTTGTTGCACGCTTTCATGAAGCGCTCGAACGAAACAGGCTTCAGAAGATAATCAACCGCATTCAGCTCAAATCCTTCGACCGCATGTTCCGAATAAGCGGTAACGAAAATAATCATCGGAGGCTGCTGCAACGTTTTGATGAATTGCAATCCATTCAGCCCTGGCATTTGAATATCCAGGAAAATGAGATCGACAGGCTCCCTGTGCAGCACCTCTGCGGCCTCGAGTGCATTCCTGCATCGCGAAACAAGTTGCAGGAAGGGCACCTTCTGAATATTGTCAACCAAAAGGTCGAGCACATATTTTTCATCGTCTACCGCAATGCACTTCATCATGACAAGTCGAGTTTTAAATCAATGGTAAATATTTGGTCTTCATCGGTTAGGTTCAGTTGAAATTTGCCGGGGTACAGCAGGTTCATCCTGTTCCTCACGTTAGCCAGGCCAATGCCTGAATTTTTATCTTTCGAACGGTTTTCTTTTTCATAATTGTTGCTCACCCTGAAATGCAGGTTCCCATTTTCAGCACTTAACCCGATCCGGATAAAAGGATCTTTCACCAAGCCTATGCCATGTTTGAACGCGTTCTCGATAAAAGGAACGAGCAGCATCGGTTCAATGCGCGAGCCTGGCGAATCATTTTTGATCATCACCTCTGTTGCTGCATCTTCGCCAAACCTCAGTTGCTGCAACGCTATATAATTTTCCAGGTGCTCAATCTCCTCCGACAGCGGAATTTGTTCCTGGTTGGATTCATACAGCATGTACCTCAGCAATTCCGACAACCTGATCAACGAGGGTTCGAGGATGTCTGATTTCTGCCTTGCCAGCGAAACCATATTCGCCATCATGTTGAAAAGAAAATGCGGGCTCACCTGCGATCGCAGGAACTTCAATTCCGCCATCAGCCTTTCCGACCTGGCTTCCTTTTCGAGCCTTTCAAACCGTATGCGATCGCTGATGAGGCGGTAAATGATGCTGCCCGCGATAAAGGGTACGATGGAGAAAAAGATGATTCGCCTGTTGATGTCGGTAAGTATGAAATCGGGATCCAGCCGGAGAAAAAGCAGTTTCAGGAAATTCGAAAAGATCACCAGTGCCACCAAGGCCGGAAGATAAAGCCACCACCTTTTTTTGGTGAGCAGTTTCGGGTAAAGAAAATAAGCGTTGAAATAAAATATGCCGATATGAAATACGGACATGAGGAAGTAAAAATTATGGGAGAGCCCCGTGTAGTTTTCATCCTGCCCCTGGAAAATGATGGCGGGCAGGGTAAGCAATACCGCCCACACAATGACGTGTATGGCAGTGTTGGAATATTTGCCGAAAAGCATCTTCATTCGTTAAAATTATCGCCATAACGCGAAAATGGGCGCTTGTGTAGATAAGATGGTCAAATGAGATGACCAGTGCACCGTTTACGTATTCGTTTTTTGGAGCCAGGCCACTTTTTGTTCGCTGTTGTGGCTCATTCCAATGATGTTCTTATAAAGATCGGGCCTTCTTGCCTGAAGGTACCGGTGTCCGCCTGCCTTTGTGAGTTTGTCGCGCGTGAGCGAAGCCATCACAATCGAATCCTCAAATGTGCGGCACTCGGCAAGTATGTCGCCGAATGGATCGATGATCATCGAGCATCCGTTTTTTAATTGATCGTCATCCATTCCGATGGGGTTCGAAAAAATTGCATATATCCCATTGTCATAGGCGCGGGCGGGCAGCCATTTCATCAGCCATTCCCTCCCTTTCGGTCCATCGAATTCTTTTCTTAAAGCTTCCGGGTCGTTTTTCCTGTTTATCCACAGCGACGGATCAACGAACCCTGCGCCGGGCCTTGGGGAAGGCGTGCACATGGTGACGTGCGGCATAAAGATGATTTCGGCACCCAGCAGCGTTGTAGCCCTTACATTTTCGACGATGTTATTGTCGTAGCAAATGAGTATGCCGCATTTCCATCCATCAAGTTCAAAAGTAGTATAGCTGTCGCCGGGAGTTAGATGGGGATTGATGAAAGGATGCAGTTTTCGGTGTTTAGCCACGAGCCCGTTCCTGGCAACGCACACATACGCTTTAAACAGGTTATCGTCTTTATCTTTTTCAAACAAGCCGGCAAGTACGGTAATGTTGTGTTTTGCAGATATTTCCGTGAGCCTCCGCACACTTGGTCCATCCGGAATCAATTCCGCGAGGTCAAGCATTTGCTGTTTTGACAGGTGCCTCGCAAACGTGTACCCGGTAATCGAACATTCGTGAAATGCAATGGCCTGCGTTTTGCGACTGGCCGCTTCACCCGCAAGCTTTTCAATTATGCCAAGGTTGTATTCTTTGTCGCCGCTTTTATTTTCAAACTGTGCGGTAGCTACATTGATGGTATCGTTGTTCATTCAAGTGAAATTAAGCGTGAGCCAATTCAGGCGCCAGCAGCAAAATCCAGGTTTTCGGTAATGCGCCTGCCATTGCCGGCATAGGCGTTTTTGTACTTTGCTATCCTTTTCCTTGCTTCTTCCAGGCTGAGATTGTTCAAATTGATGTTCAGCAGATCAACGTACCAGGGCAATTTGATGTCGCTGCGCACATAATTTATCGCGATTTCCCTGGCAATGGGCAACGTTGTGTTCTTTGAAGCATCGTACACGTCTTTGTTATCTGCCTTCAGCAATTTTTCATATTCTTCTTCCAGCAACCGCTCGAAAATCTCCATTGAAAATATTTCACCGGTGTCCGTAAGCACTGCGTGCTTGTGTACCCATTCCCACAGGATGCTCAGCCTGATTTCGCCGGTGGCCATATCTTCCATCAAATACAAAATATTATCGTCGCCGAAGAAGTCGGCCGCCTTCAGCGCAGCGGCCTGCATCCCCTGTCCGAATGCATTGCCATATTGCAAGGCAACACTCAACAGGTTGCGTGCACCGCGAATGGTTCGCGAGCCGTCTTCCAGCAGTAATAAATCTTTTGCATCCTGTTCCGAATAACCCAGCCGCGGAAATTTTCTGCCCAGTTGGTTCAGTTCGCCGACCTTCTCCCATACCGGACGTACGATATTCACCATTTTCCAGTGCGCCACCCACTTGCCGCTTGCGCCTTCCCGCTGTTCTCTTTCGGCGCCGGCAACGGCTTTTTTCATGCTTGCGGCAACACCTTCCTTCGAGCCGACGGGAATATTCGGTTCCATGCCGCCCTGCCACAAGGCAAAATTGCCATTTGCATCTGGCGTATTCACTGCGCACCGCACACGATTTTCGTAAATACGCATGTAACCATAGGTCATGGTAATGACCTCGATGTCGGGGTTGATAAATTTTTCGTTCCACGCCATCGCGTCCGAAACGCTGTTGATGTAATCCCACCTGCCGGTGTTATATCCCACGAAGTGCGTGCCCAGCGCTGCACGAATCTCCATCAATTGGTAAGTGGCTTCCAACTGTTCCACCAGCACATACACTTTAATTGTTCCATCGGCCAGTCCTATATGCTTTTCAAGAGCAGAAAGCATGTCGTTCCATAATGCAGCTTCTCCTGCCGTTTGGATTTTGGGTAGATAGAGTACAATAGAGGAGCCATTATCCTGTAATTGCTTGTAATTATTCACAACATACAGGCACAGGTCAACGATGGAAGCAGCGATGGCCGCGCCATTTTGGTCGCGCATATGGCGGTCGTCGAGGTGAAGGCCGCGTGCACGGAATAATTTCGTGGTGAAGTTTAATTGCTCTTGCCAATCTTCGATCAGCGTACGGCCAAAAAATCCCATCGACCAGTTATTCATTTCCGCGGCCACCACCTGTGCCACTTCCAAAAACAACGGATCCTTGCTGATGGCGAGTTTTAAATTGCGCTGGTTGTCGAGCGACATGCTATTGATCTGCCCGAGGGCGTCCTCGCCGTCGAACATCCAGCCGTCAGCGCCGGAAAGCAGGGCATAGGCCACGTTCCTGATGCTGTTTTGCACGGGCGCATTCGGTTTTGCGGCGGGTCCGGTTCCCTGTATCCATTGCCGTTGCAGGTCTTTCGGAATTACTGCTCCTTCGAATTTTCCGTCTCTTGCATCCTGCACTTTGATGCTGGTACGTTCGATCATGTCATTGGGAGCTAAAAATGCTATTGGCATCTTTTTTTCCCGCCTTTCCAACCGGCGTTGTGTGCGCCGGTCCATCGCCTCTTTAATTTCTTTATTGAAATGTGCAAGAGCCGCAATGGCGCCGAGCGCCTCATCGGTATATACATCTTTGTAATCGTGCCTGAGGGTGCCGTTAATTTGTAAGCTCATTATTGTTGTTGCCTATGGTTTGAAGGATAAATACTGCCATGCTTAATGGGCCGTGCGCGCCGAGCACTAATGCCTGTTCGATGTCAGCAGTTTTGGAAGGGCCGCCAATGAAACCGCCAAAACCATAATCGCCAGCGCCGATCCTTTCGTACGCTTCGTGCAGGGTGGGTATCACATCGCCTGCATTGACGAGCACAGCAAGATGCTGGCAAATGTAAGGAACGATGCGCTGC
>CAMPGT010000146.1 GCA_946885665.1 uncultured Chitinophagaceae bacterium
CCCCCGGTCCCTCCTTCGTCGGGACCACCCCCGCCAGCGGGGGATAGTAGCACGACCTCAGTTTCCTCCGCCAGCGGGGGATACTTGGATGACATCATTTCCCCCGCTGGCGGGGGTGGCGCGCAGCGCCGGGGGTGGACAATCGGCAAATTGCGTATCAGATTATCGTACTCTTACTCAGCGACATATTCAACATGTTCACATCCGAAGGGATCCTGTTTTCAATAATATCCCTCACCAGGTCGCCGATGGTTGATGTACTGTAACTGTTTACCGGATCAATATCCCTGCTCACAAATCCGTGCGCCAATGTCCACTCCACTGCCGATCTTACCAATGCTGCCTCTTCCTTCATATTAAAATGATCCAGCAACATCGCCGCCGATAATATCGAACCCAGCGGGTTCGCAATATCCTTTCCGGCAGCCTGCGGGTATGATCCATGTATCGGCTCGAACAATGCCGAATGATTACCGACAGATGCCGATGGCAACAACCCCAGCGAACCACTGATAACACTTGCCTCGTCACTGATAATATCTCCAAACATGTTTTCCGTGAGCACCACATCAAACTGCCGCGGGTTGATGATCAACTGCATCGCCGCATTGTCAACAAACATGTAATCAACAGTCACATCACTGTACCGGGCGGCTATATCCTGCACCACCTTTCTCCATAATCTCGATGTTTCCAGCACATTCGCCTTATCCACCAGCGTCAGCTTCCTGCTTCTGCTTTGCGCATAAGCAAAGGCGATATGCGCCACCCGTTCAATTTCCTCCCTGCTGTAGGTACATTCGTCGAGCGCCCACGTTTTTTCTTCATTCACCTCTTTCTTTCCAAAATATATTCCGCCGGTAAGCTCCCGGATAATAATAAAATTGACATCTTCCAACTGCTTGTTCTTCAATGGCGACAGGTAATGCAGAGAAGGATAAGAGCTGACGGGGCGTATGTTCGCAAACAATCCCAAAGTTTTTCTCAGTTTCAGCAACCCCTGCTCCGGCCGCACTTTCGCCTCGGGATCGTTGTCGTATTTCGGGTGACCGATTGCGCCGAACAGGATCGCATCGCTTTCGAGGCACGCCCGAATGGTTTCATCAGGTAAAGGATTTCCGGTTTTATCTATCGCGTCGGCACCCATGAGGCAATAATCGTAATGAAACTGGTGACCGAACTGCTGCGCTATGGCATCTAAAATTTTTACAGACTGCTGTGTTACCTCAGGGCCAATCCCATCTCCCGGTATTACAGCGATGTTCTTCTGCATGATATTTGGTTATTGTTGATGTGCTTCTTCATATTTCTGAATGTCACCTTTTATGCTCAACAGGAAATCGATGTCATCATAACCATTCAGCAAGCATGTTTTTTTGTATTCACTGATGTCAAAATGCTCGCTTTTTCCCGTCCTGTCGATTGTTATTGTTTGTTCTTTCAGATTGATCGTTAATGTTGATTCGCTGCCTTCACGAAATATTTCCTCCAAAAACTCATCCGACACCTGCACCGGCAGTACCCCGTTGTTCAATGCGTTGTTCTTAAAAATATCCGCAAAAAAGCTGGACACAACCGCACGAAATCCATAATCGAGCAGCGACCATGCCGCATGTTCCCTTGAAGAGCCGCAACCAAAATTTTTACCCGCCACCAAAATATCTCCTTTAAACTGCGGCTGGTTCAGTGCGAAATCTTTTTTCGGCTGTGCTTCATCGTTATTTACATATCGCCAGTCGCGAAACAGGTTTTTTCCAAACCCTTCCTTTGTGGTCGCTTTCAAAAAGCGCGCGGGTATGATCTGGTCCGTATCTATATTCTCAATAGCCATCGGAACGAATGTCGAAGTCAATATGGTGAATGCTTTCATTTATGCTTGTTTTGTCAGTTCCCGCACATCTGTTACCACCCCTGTTATCGCAGACGCCGCAGCCGTGAGCGGGCTCGCCAGCAACGTGCGCGCACCGGCGCCCTGCCTGCCTTCGAAGTTCCTGTTTGAAGTGGAGATGCAATACTCTCCTGCAGGTATCTTGTCTTCATTCATACCCAGGCAGGCGCTGCATCCTGGCTGCCTGATCCGGAAACCGGCAGCTTCAAATATTTTATCGAGTCCTTCTTCCCTCACCTGTGCGGCCACCTGCTGTGAACCGGGTACGATCATCACGTCTACATTGTCGGACTTTTTCCTTCCTTTTATAATCGACGCCACCAGCCGCAGATCTTCGATCCTCGAATTGGTACAACTGCCGATGAAAATATGCTGAACGGGCATGCCCAGCAACTGCCTGCCCGGTTGAAGCCCCATGTAATCGAGCGCCTTCTTAATGTTCCTTCTTTCATTTTCATCGGGAATGGAATCGGTTTCGGGTATTGAACCTTTAACCGGTATTCCCAGGCCAGGGTTGGTGCCGTAGGTGATCATCGGTTCGATGTCGCCCGCGTTGATATACATCTCCCTGTCGAATGTTGCATCCGCATCCGAATGCAACGCTTTCCATTCAGCAATCTTCCTGTCCCATTCTTCACCTTTCGGTGCGTACAATCTACCCTTGATGTAGTTGAACGTGGTTTCGTCGGGGGCAATCAATCCACCCCTCGCTCCCATTTCAATGCTCATGTTGCAAATGGTCATTCTCGCTTCCATGCTCAGGTTGCGGATGGCCGAGCCTGCATACTCCACAAAATATCCCGTTGCGCCACTGGCGGAAATCCGGGAGATGATGTAGAGGATAATATCTTTCGATACAACACCATCGTTGAGGTTGCCCTCGATGTTGATGCGCATCTGCTTCGGTTTGCTTTGCAGCAGGCACTGGCTCGCAAATACCATTTCGACTTCGCTTGTGCCGATGCCGAAGGCAATCGACCCAAATGCGCCGTGCGTCGAAGTATGACTGTCGCCGCACACGATCGTCATGCCGGGTTGTGTAATGCCGAGTTCGGGACCGATCACGTGAACGATTCCCTGGAAGGGATGCCCGAGTCCGAAGAGTTCAATATTGTGCCGCTTGCAGTTCTCTACCAGCTTGCTCACCTGGTTACGCGAAAGTTCATCGCGGATTGGCAGGTGCTGGTTGATGGTGGGCACGTTGTGATCGGCAGTGGCCACCACCTGCTTTGGCCTGAATAGCGGCACGCCCCGGTTCTCGATGCCTTTGAAGGCCTGGGGGCTCGTTACTTCATGAATAAAGTGTTTGTCTATGTACAGCACCGAAGGACCATTGGGGATGGTTTTTACGATGTGCCTGTTCCATATTTTATCGAATAATGTGTTAGGCATTTTTTGTTTTTTTACACTGCATCATACAGCTACCGACTTATAGCCCTTCGCCATTTTATGCAGATCTTCTTCTACCACTTCTTTCTTCTGATCGGCGATCTTTAGAAACTGGTCGTACAAAACGTCTATGTCGTTCCTGTCATAATTATAACCAAGCTTCGACAAGCGGTGTGCCAATGCACTGCGGCCGCTTCGTGCTGTCAGCACAATCTTCGAAAGTTCGGCGCCCACTTCTTCGGGGTTGATGATCTCGTAGTTGATGGCATCTTTGAGGAACCCGTCCTGGTGGATGCCCGAAGAATGGGAGAACGCATTGGCGCCCACAATGGCTTTGTTCGGCTGTACCGGCATCCTCATGGTATCACTCACGATCCTGCTCATGGGGTTGAGCATTTTTGTGTTGATACTGGTATAAAATCCCATGCTTTGATGTTGCCTGATGACCATCACCACCTCTTCGAGCGAAGTGTTTCCGGCTCTTTCTCCGAGGCCGTTGATAGTGCATTCGATTTGCCTGGCGCCATTCATAATGCCGGCAATGGAGTTGGCAGTTGCCAAGCCAAGGTCGTTGTGACAGTGACAGGAGATCACTGCTTTATCGATATTGGGAACGTTGTTTTTGAGATAGGCTATTTTTTCGCCGTACTGGTGCGGAAGGCAATACCCGGTTGTGTCGGGGATGTTGACCGTTGTGGCGCCGGCGGCAATTACCGCTTCAACTACGCGCGCCAGATATTCATTATCGGCGCGGCCCGCATCTTCACCATAAAATTCTACATCGTCGGTGTAGTTGCGCGCCCACTTCACGCATTGGACGGCGCGTTGCAGTATTTCTTCGCGGGTTGAATTAAACTTTCCTTTAATGTGGAAATCGGATGTGCCGATACCGGTATGTATGCGTGGCCTTTTGGCATCTTTTATTGCTTCGGCAGCCACCTCGATGTCTTTTTGCACCGCCCTGGTGAGGGCACAAACTGTGGCGTTCCTGATGACCCGTGAAATTTCCTGGACGGATTTGAAGTCGCCCGGGCTCGAAACAGGAAAGCCAGCTTCGAGTATGTCCACTCCCAGCTCTTCCAGCTTCAGTGCCAGTTCAAGTTTTTCGCCGGAGTTGAGTTTGCATCCGGGAACCTGTTCGCCATCACGGAGGGTAGTATCGAAGATGAAAATTTTTTCAGCCATAGGTGCGTGTTTAATAGTCTGTTTTTATCGAAATCGAAAATATCTATAGTTCTTTGCCCTTCGAAATCAATTTTGTACCTATTTTACATTCCTGAAATGCTTTAAACCACCTTGAAAAGCAGTCCAGGTAAGGATTTAAAGATTCTTAACTACGATGCCCAACAAATCTACAGATGCCCTGTTCCAGCTTGTAAAATCTCTCGAAAAGGCCGAAAAACGCAATTTTAAGTTGTACATCAACAGGAATTCCGGAGGTGAGGATCTAAAAATCGTGCAGTTATTCGACGCGTTGGATAAAATGCAGGAGTATGATGAAACCCAGCTTCTGAAGAACAAGAGCATCAGAAAACAGCAACTCTCTAATATCAAATCCCATCTTTACCGTGAAATTCTTGCGAGTCTACGGATCATCAAATATACAGATAATATTGATTTGCAGCTTCATGAGCAGATGGCGTATGCCCGTATCCTCTACAATAAGGGCCTTTACCACCAGTCTCTCCGCATCCTCGACAAAATGAAGGAAACGGCCCGCGACAACAACCAGTATTCGTACCTCATGCAGGCGCTTTTCTTCGAAAAGAAGATAGAGGCCCTTCACATTACGCGCAGTATGCAGGACCGTGCCGACACCCTCACGGAGGAGGCCGAGGCAACCAATCAAAAACTGGTGAGGATCAGCCGGTTATCCAACCTTTCGCTGCAACTGTATAGCTGGTACATCCGCCACGGCAATACCCGGAACGCAGAAGATGAAGCGGCGATCAAAACGTTTTTCGAGGACCATATGCCCCGCAGCGGCACCTCGGTTCAGGGCTTTTACGAGCGCCTCTACCTGTACCAATCGTATTGCTGGTACACCTTTATCCGGCAGGACTGGCTGAAGTATTACCGGTACACCAATAAGTGGGTAGAGCTGTTTCGCAGTTATCCCGATATGATCCCCATCGAAACGGCCCACTACATCAAGGGTATGCACAACCTCCTCAACGCGCATTTCGGGTTGAGGAACTATCCCAGGTTCAACCGAACACTGCGTGAGTTTGAGGATTTTTCGAAGTCGGAGCTGGTCGATCTCAATCCCAACAACCGTATTCAGACCTTTGTTTACCTGCACATCGCGCTCATCAATAAACACTTCCTTGAGGGCACTTTTACCGAAGGACTAAAGCTGGTCGAATACATTAATGAAAAGCTTGATGAGTACCACCTGTATTTAGACCGCCACCGCGTGCTGGTGTTCCATTATAAGATCGCGTCCCTGTATTTTGGCAGTGGCGACTACGAGCAGGCGATCGACCACCTCAACCTGATCATCAACCGCAAGGTGGATCTGCGCACCGATTTGCAGTGCTATTCGCGGCTGCTGCACCTGATTGCGCATTATGAGCTGGGCAACTACCAGTTGGTGGAGTACCTGGCGAGATCGGTGTACCGGTTCATGGCGAAAATGGAGCACCTGAGCGGGGTAGAAGAAAAGATACTGGAGTTCCTGAGAAATTCTTTCAGGATCAGGAAATCGGAGTTGAAGGGTGCTTTCCGGACGCTGCTCGACGAGTTGAAGAAGTTGGAGAATAACCCGCTTGAAACGCGGGCGTTCAGTTATCTCGACATCGTGTCGTGGCTGGAGAGCAAGATTTACGGCGTTCCTGTGCAGGAAGTGATCAGGAAGAAGTATTTAGAGAGGAAGGGAGCGCGGGAGACGGGAGAGCGGAAAGGCAAAGGGCAATAGGCAATGGGCAATAGGCAATAGGCAAAACATTGATGTGAGTTGTACTTTTAACTTTTAACTTAAAATCAAAAAGCCCTCTCATCTTTCAGAAAGGGCCTTTGCTTAAAGGGTTTAGTCACGCCTGGGGCGGGTTTAGGGGTTAGGGTTCAGAGGTTAGCAGGATGTAGGGAATAAGGGTCAATGGGCTCATTAATTTTTCATCTCGTAGTTCAGGGTAAGCGTTGCTTCCAAAAGGGTTTTGAGCTTAGGGGTTAAGAGCTCAGGGGTTACAGTTCTTTTTGGTAGAACAAAGATGCACCCTCACACACCCTGTTTCAAACTTTTTCAGGTCCTTCCTTTTTAAAATAACGGTTTATTTTAAGGCCGATATACATAAACCCTTATTCGCGTTTTGCCTTTACGCGCGCCGCTCCATGATCAATGCTGCGATCTTATTGTGCAGGTCCTCCGGCCGGAAAGGCTTGTGTATATAATCAACAAAACCCTTCCTGATTAAATCGCTTTGCATATTCTCATAAACGGCAGCAGTGAACGCCATGGCGGGCACTGTGTCGTTGAATCGCCTTATCTCCTTCAGCGCGGTGGGCCCATCCATTTCCGGCATCTCGAGGTCTATCAACATTAAGTCGTAATGATCTTTTTTGAATTTCTCCACTGCCTCTCTCCCGTTCGTCGCCTCTCCCACCTGTATGCCCCACTTATTCATGAACCGCTTCGCGATGGTAAGGTTCACTTTGTTATCTTCTGCCAGCAACACTTTAACACCGTTGAGCGGCACGAGCTGCTGCGAATGATTTTCTTCCGCATACAACCTGCTCTCCTGGTTTACTTTCAATTCTATGGTGAAAAAGAATTCACTGCCCTTGCCCTCCTGGCTCTTCAGCATCAGCTCGCTGTTGAACATGTTGATGAGGCGCTTGCTGATGGTGAGTCCCAACCCTGTGCCGCCAAATTTTCGCGTGGTATCTATATCTCCCTGCGAAAAGCTCCTGAAGATTTCGCGATGCTTATTTTCGGGTATGCCGATGCCGGTATCTTTCACCACGAATTGAACGGTGGCCCTTTCACTCGTAGAAAAAAGCTGCTTGGCAGTGAGACTGATACTGCCCCTGTCGGTGAACTTTATCGCGTTCGACAACAAGTTGCTCAGTACCTGGTTCAGCCGCGTTTCATCGGTGTACATTTCATTGTCGAGATGAATATCTATCGCGGTATGAAATCTCAGCCCTTTCGCGTGCACCTGGCCCGAAAACTGGCTGATGATCCTGTTCAGGAACTGCATGATGTTGACGGGCCTTACTTCCAGTTCCAGCTTGCCGGCTTCTATTTTATGGTAGTCGAGAATGTCGTTGATCAGCACCATCATGTGGTCCGACGAATATTTCAGCACATCGAGATTAGGCTTTTGATGAGGCAGGTAATTTTCCTGCAGCAACAAATTCGACGCGCCGATGATACCATTGAGCGGCGTGCGCAATTCGTGACTCATGTTCGAAAGAAAGCGCGACTTCGTATTTGCCGCCACTTCGGCTTTTTTCTTCGCTTTCAGCAATTCGAGCTCCGCCTTTTTCAGCGCGGCATTTTCCTTCAGTATCGCTTCTTCATTGTCTTTGTTCACTCGTAAAATTGCATAGGAAAACATGAGCGTAAGCGCCATCGACATCACCAGGTTGCCCGAATATATCCTGTGATATAACGCTTCCGGAATGATCTGGAGCGTACCGTGCACAAGCGGACTGAAATTAAGACACACCAGCGCCGACACTACCGTTATTGAATAAACGATGATCCACGAATGAAAGCTTTTGCCAATGCTCACCACAAACGTGAGTACAAGAAAATAAGGGAAATAAAATAAATAGGCGCCCGCGTTCAATCCCTCAACATAACTGATAATGATGAGGTAAAGATTAAGGTTGACGACCGATATAATGCGGGCCACCTCCAGCTTTTTTCTTGAATTGAAATAATAGGCAAGAAGAAATAAATACGCGGAGGTGATATTAATTAATGCACTGATGTAGAGGCTAATCAGAAAGTAGTTGATAACGGAAACGAAGTTGACCAGCAGCGCCAACACCACGAACTGGTTGAGGCGGATGATCTTCTTGACCTGCTCCTTTGAAGTTTCGTTACCGATGCCAGAATACAGGATATCCCGGTAAATTAACCACCCCAGATATACTATTTTCTGTTTCATAGAGTTATTGGAAAGGCAGGATCCGTGATGTAAACGGAAAAATCCAAAATCTATTACCTATGAACCGGACCAATGGTCATAAAAAGTTCAAATTCAACGAAAAAATAGACGAGAACTGGCTCCACAGTCTCTATGAAGACGATTACGCGTACATCGCCGAAGTGTTCAACTCGGGCATAGAATCGTTCCGCGAGGACCTGCCGGCGCTTACCACCGCCTTTGAATCGTCCGACATCCAGGCTCTCAAAAGATCGACCCATAAACTGAAACCTGTTTTCGGCTATGCCGGCCTCCTCTTTCACCAGGAAATGATGGCACGTTTTGAGAACGCCTGCGCCAACACCAGCGACACCTCTAACCTCACCCTGCAATACATCGAACTGCTCGACCTGATCCGCGACGGTAAGAATATTTTAATGGAAGATTACAAACGGCTAACGGATTTTACCTCATGAAACTCGACTGCGTAATAATAGAGGATCTTAAAGTGGCCGCCGACTACCTGATGCGTTGCTGTGAAAAAAGCGGCCGGCTGGAGGTAAAGGGACATTTTCCGGATGTTGCCAGGGCCCTTGAATTCCTCAACGAAAACACAGTTGATCTTTTGTTCCTCGACGTGGAGATGCCCGGCGCCACCGGTTTCGACCTGCTCGACAAGATCGCCTATAAGCCGAACGTAATACTCACCACATCAAAAGAAAAGTACGCGTACAATGCGTTTGAATATCATGTGTCCGACTTTTTGAAGAAGCCGTTCACGTATAACCGCTTCATCGAAGCGCTGAATAAAGTGGAACAGGCAATGCAGCATAACGGTGCGGATGCAGAACAGGCCGACCATATTTTTATCAGGTCGGAAGGAAAATTAATTCGTGTGAATAATGATGACATCCTCTACATCGAAGCCGCCGACGATTATGTTTGGTTCATCACGGCGGGAAAGAAATATATCACGAAGAATACCATCAGGGGCCTCGAAGAAAAGCTGAACGGCGACCAGTTCATAAAAATTCATCGCAGTTATATCATCAACATCGCTAAAATTGAAGACATCCTTGAAAAAGAGGTGATTGTGAACGGCACAAACCTGCCATTGAGCAAAAATGCGCGTAGCGACGTGATGAAAAAAATGACCATCCTCTAACTTTCACCGACGATTTTCGCCCTCTCACCCCCGATTTTCCCTTCCTCACCGAATAAATTGGCATAGACAAAAACTATTTTTCACTTTTGTATTCGGATGTGAGAGACACGAAGGGAAAACGGAAATAACACAACAGACGAACAGAAGAAACAACAAAAACGCTTAAACCCCTAAACCCTATAATTGCTCTTTTAAAAAATGAAAAAGTACTGAAGGAACAGCACATTTTCATGATGTTTTGATTTATTTAGGATTTCGATTTCGGATCCGGACCTCTTCGCGGGGTCCGGTTTTTTTCAACTTTGGCTCGTTTTGATTCGTACCCATAAAAATCCAATACTATCAGAAATAACCGGCTCTGATTGTACCAAGAAAACCAATTCCCTTGAAAAGAACCAATTAATCTCCTCGAGAAGAACCCTAGAC
>CAMPGT010000147.1 GCA_946885665.1 uncultured Chitinophagaceae bacterium
ATAAAATGCATCATGAGCTCCACCAGTTCATTCGCGTCGGTCATGAATTGGTCGGGTGCAAGTCCGGCAGTCACCAGCAAATTCGGATCCTCATATTTCTTTCCAATAAGTTTTTTGTCGCGGCGGCCCGTTCCCACCGAAACGATCAGCAGTTTATCGTCGCCGGTTTCCCAGTTCAGGTTGAAGCCCTTTAGTGTTGCGGCAAGAAACAGTTGCAGCGACGGATTGTTCATCATGCTCATGCCACCGTCAACAAAGATGCCCTTCTGGCCTGATCCCACATCCACGATTTCCGGCTCAAAATAGCTGGGCGCGGCCGTGCTGGCCCTTACGATGTCTTTCACGAGAAAGCGGTTCACCGAAAAGAAATGTCCGCGCGGGTTGTTGAGCACCGGCCAGGTGCTGAAGGTATCGAGCCGTTTAGTGACGGCGCAAAATCCTGTTTTATTGGAATCGTCGCCGAGCCTTGCATCGCCAAATATTCTTTCCAGTTCCTCCTTTAGCGGCGCCGCGTTGTATTTACGGTTGATGTAGAGTTGCTTGCCGAAGATATTCAGCCCGTTTTTATCACTGAATATTTTTTTGCCCAGCTCCTGGTACATCGTCTTGATTTCTGTAACTGATTTGCCGCCAATGGCCAGCAGTGCGGCAATGATGGAGCCGGTACTCGTGCCGCCGATGAGGTCGAAGTAATGATGCAGCCTGAATTCTGACGGAGGCATCATATCCTTGTGCTTTTCGGCAAGCGTTGACTCGATCTTTTCCAGGAACCCCAGCGTCAAAGCGCCGCGGATGCCGCCGCCGTCGAGTGACAAAATTCTTTTGGGCCCCTTGGCGTGGAGTCGTTCGTCGAGTGTTGCTGAGATAGGAAACATGGTGTTATGATTAAATGATTAATATTTGTTTGAAGCGCTTCTAATATTGATACCATAAATGTCAACATATTTTTCCTGCGGCGCATTATCGCCGCGCATACTCACGCGGATGATCTGCTCGATGCCATCACCTCTTTTCGGCCTCACCAGCATCGTTACTTTGCCGCTGCCCAGCTTGTCGCTGATGTTGTAATTCCTGTCAAGGAACGCACGCACGCTTTCGTTCATCGCATACGCTTCCTTTTCTTCTGCCGGCGTATTGTAATAACTCACAATCTTTATTCTGGCCTCTGCTGTTGAATACAACTGGTCATAAAGAACCTTCATTTGCGAGGCGTTTGCATTCTTCACTTCCAAATTGCCGGGGTTAACAGTAATGCGTGTAAAGAATTGCCATTCTTCGCCGGCAACAGGCTCCTTCTTGCTTTGCTGCGCATTCTTATCAGCCTGGACGGCCGCATTGTTGTAATCCTGTTGCTGCACGTTGACCGCAGACTGCGTCCAGCTTATGGCAAGATAATCGCGATCGAAAGGTGTGCCCTGGAACCTGTTAACGGCAATATCGGCACTCCGTTCGAGCGGCACGATCTTGTACACAGGCTGCACGCGTTTGCCGGCGTCAATGCGCATCGACGGGTATTTGTCGAAAAAGCTGTTGTGAGCGTAACTTATCTCCGGCGTGTACAAACGCCCCATAGAACCCTGTTGCTTTTGCAACTGGTTGGACTGGGTTGTATTGAGAAATGAAGAGGGCGCCAGCGGGAAATAAAACCTGCGGGTTATTTCGCGTTGCTGCGATACGTTGGCACTAGCTGTGGTGTAATATTCCCTGGCGGCATCCGTGGCCGTGCATGCCGATTCGTCGAGCGGCGCCGCCTCTGCCGCAGTATATCTTCCCGGTAAAATGCAAAATTGAAAGCCCGAGCGCGAAACGTTCCGCACAAATAATACGCGCGTTTCACCGTTAGCCGATACCACCACTTTATACACGCCATTTTTGCTGTACGCGTTTTGAATGGTATAAGTGGTGTAATTGGCAGGCGATTTTTCGCCCATCCATAATAGCCTGTCGCGTGTGTTCCAGGTGATCAACCGGCCGCTCCGGCTGTTCCATATTTCGTTTAAGGCAGATGGAAGACTTGCCGGCGGTATTGCCGACCATTCGGGCGCACGTGCAAAATACAGGCGCAGCACGGAGGCCGAGCCGGCGACACTGCCGGTGATCTTCAGTTGCTGGCCAAAAAGATCGTTTACCCATTGTTGAATGCTGGCCGATGCGCTGCGGCCGGAATCGTTGACCAACAGCATTGATGCGTTGACGCTGCTGTCCATTCTCGTCTGCACATTGAAGGTTGACGACAGCAGCTCGCTGAGCAGTTGCACGCTGTCTTGCATGCCGGGATCGTTGTACAACAATTCGAAAGCGGGTTTGGGCGCGACGGGTTCGCACCTCGTCAGCACCAATTCGTTGGTGGCAGCCAAAACCATTTGCCTGCTGGCAGTTTTATTATCCGCCCACGACACTTCAACGAGTGCGGGCCGGCCGGCCACCTCGCCAAATGGCGCAGTGAGCGTTGCCCTGTTGGCAGATTGGAATACGAGTGGAACGGTGCGTTGCTCAAGTGCAACGCTGCCGGTTAGCTCGTCATTGCCCTGCACGGCGCACGTATCTGTTGCGAAAGTGAAATTGAAAACCTGGCTGGCGGTACTGTCGGCATGTACAAACTTCACGGTTTCCAATTGCCATTTTTCGAGCCACGGCTTTCCAAACAACAGCAGCGCCAAAATAGCGGCCGTTAAAGCACCCATGGCCGTATACACCGTGGGGAATCGGCGCCTCGGTATGGGCCGGCCGTGGTTACCGCCCAAATGGGCAGCGGGCGTTATATCAAGAAGGTTGTGCCAGTCGTCCCCTTCCTTTTTGTTGAGGTAGCGCACCAGCGGACCGTCATACACTTTTCCTTTTATCCATCTTTCGTCGAACGCCTTTGCCTCGTTTTCAAAATGGTCGTACGATTGAGGATCATAGTTGTACAGCAGGTATTTGTTCGTAAGTTCCTGGATTCGTTTCTCCTCCTGGAAATACTCGTCGTTCTTATAAGCAAGATCGATACGCGCCAACACATCAAGCACCGTTTTCCTGGCGATCACTTCATTGTCGCGGCTCAGTTCCTTTAATAATCCGAGCCGTGTTGCTTCAGGAATAAACCCATCTTTCATCCAGGGCAATCTTACCAACTTCAGCAAGCGGGTAAAATTAACCGCCTGCAGGTTTCCGCGTGCCTCGGCCAGCGCGCGGCCGATCTCGATCATCATCTCCCAACGAAGCTTTGGATATACGGCGATGGCACAGAGCCATTGAAAAAGAAATTCGTCGCCTAAATATTCTTTGATTTGAGAAATCTTTTGATACCGCCGGTTGCCTGTTGAGTAATTCCCGGCGAGCGTTCGAAAGTGGTCCTGTTGCTGAAATTGTTTTTCGGTGATGGCCTGCACCAGCAGCAACTGACCCTGAATATCTGCGGGCATCACAACAAATCCTTTTGACAGCGCCTGCTCGCGCGGACCCCAGTCGCCATACGCCACGGGTGTGAGTATGGAGCGCATTTCCCACTCACCGACAAGTTTCATCTTTTCCGTTTCAAGCGCGGGCAAATGCGGATACAGCAATTGATGGCCGGTACCCAGCACCACCATCACATGATTCTTATACAGTTCACTCAGCCGCTGCAGCGAAATGCCCAAAGGATGCGCGGCATTGGTAAAACGTGTGAAATCGGTGAAGTAAAAGCGTTCCACATTCACATTTTCTTCCACGAGCAAATTGACGAGGTAATCGAACAAAGCGAGCTGCTGGCTGTTGTTGCCGGGCCTCTCCACCAGCAGTAAAAATTCCAGTTGCTTTGTGCGTTGGGAAAACACAAGCGAAGGCAGGCCGCCGGCGAGTATCTCCGATTTGATGCTTCTCTTGATATCCAACACCTGCGAATCATCTTCAATCCTCTTTCTCATGCCCCTGAAGAAGGTGTTCATTTCGGGCTCTCTTGCAATCAGCTCCATCTCGTTATTTTCGAGAGGTATGTCCACCCTGCCCGGAGATACTTCCTTTTCTGTCGCAATCAAATTCGTATCGGTAACCGAAATGATTTTCTTTCTGCGCCTGCTTTTGAGATATTGCCAAAGGGCGCCGGCGAATGGCAGCAGTAAAAGTGTGTACAACCAGGGATTAATAAATAAAGGAGGCGTAGGCGGCGGCCCGATCGAGGCAATTCTCAACGGGCTCGGCGGATCCACATAAAAGGTTAACGGCGAATAGAGGCTGCAATTGGATTGTCCGGAGGCAAGTACGTAATCGACCTGGTAGCTGCCGGCAGAGTCAATACGATAATGCAACTGGTCGGCCTGGTTGTGGATCGTATCTGCGCCATTGACTACCCACAGTGCACCTCGTGTTGCGCCCGCGTTCCCACGCACAACGGGCCTGATGATGACCTCGCTGCCCCGCTGCAGGTTGCTTATATTATCAGGCACCAGTTGTTCGACCACCGCATCGCACACAAACAATTGCCGTTCCGTTACTGCCGATAATTTCCCGGTCTTTGCCCTCATCCTAACGGTCATCGTACCGCGCTGCAATGGCGATAGTGTAAAGCTGTTCAAACCGGCAAATGTCCAGCCTTTTCCAATGTTCCATTCAATTTGTGCCTTTCCCGGATCGGCCGCCTCCACCAAAACCGTATCGGTGGGCAGGGCAACATTACCGGGCTGTGCGTTAACGAGCACTGTAAACTGCGCAGAAGGCTGATGAGGCGGCAACATGCTGTTCCAAATTATGCAACCTGTAATGATCAGCAGCAAGGCGGCGGCACAGGAGTAAAAAATAATTCTTTTTCGTTTTCGTGTCTTTGCTGCTTCATCATCGGAAGCGGCGGTCCGTTCCGCATACGCATCGAACACTTTATAAAAACGTTCCTGGTCCTGTTCGGAAGTGCAGAGCAGCGGCGCGAGCCGGTAACGAAGTGTGCGAATATCTTCAGTGCCGAAAGTGCCGGTAACTTTTAACAGCTCTATGTAATCGTCGGGCTTTATGACAAAGCCTTCCTTTTTCAAATGAGCGATCAGCTCTTCGAAGGGGAAGTGGAGGGATGCAGAACCTGTTGCCTGTGCAATATGAACAACAGTGGCCAAAATGTAACTTTGTTTTATTGATCAGCAAATCGAACCATGTCTTCCTTGCTCTTGAACAATGCGCTGAGGCTGGCGTCGTATAGTGTCCTGTCTTTTTCCTGGCTATAATTTCCGAGTTCGCCGTTATTCAGCAACCCGAATTTCTGCAGCACGTGTATCCAGTCAAGAAATTCGGAGGTGGCCGGTTTCTTACTGATCGCCTGCTGGCGGTAAGTAATGAACTGGTCGATGGCGCGCGAATAGCTTTCATCAGGTACTTCGCGGGTGTCGGGAACCTTCATTCTTGATTTGGTGATTTCCAGCAAGGTTGGTTTGTCGGGGAACGGTATGTGATAGAACACGCATCTTCTCAAAAATGCGTTGGGCAGATTCTTCTCTGAATTGCTGGTCATGATAACGATCATCCGGGCCTTCTGCGGCGGTCGCGGCACCTGCAAACCGAGTTCCCGAATGTCGAACGAAAAGTTTTCCATTTCGTTGAGCAAATCGTTGGGAAAATCGCGTGGCGCCTTGTCGATTTCATCAATCAGCACTACGCTGCTGCGCGGATCGTCATCCACCATCGTTCCATTTTCATTGGCAGCGTCTGTAAACTGGTTCAATTCCCATAATCTCGATACGGCCCCGCTTTTCTTTCCATGCGCCAACGCAATGGCGAGCCCCATTCCCCTCACTTCAATGAAATCTTCCGTTCGCTGGTTTGTTTTGCACCTGAAATGGCCAACGGCATCGTAATAATAAAAGAGATCGCTGGCAGTCGAGCCCGATTTGGTGTTAAAAACAAGCGGTGTTGGCAAAAATGGATAGAGATCATTTGTTGTTTGCTGCGCCAATTGATGGGCCACCCAAAAAGCAAGCTGTGTTTTGCCTGTGCCGGGCTCGCCGCTTACCACCAGCGGCTTATTAAGAGCAATGGCAATTTCTACCGCCTGTATGAGCGCCTCGGAAGCAATGTAACTGGCAGGCGAGGTATTGAGCGGGATGGAGGTGATATCAATATTTCTGTTCATGGCGGTAATTGTCAGCAGTTAAGAATAGAAATGATTTGCTCGTCCTTGTTGTTGATGCGTTCTATAAGTTGACGGATCTTTTCTTCGGCAATCTCCATGCGAAATTCGGGTGGCAGGTTCTGGAAGATTTCTTTGTAGAGTTTCCTGATCTTGAACTTGTCGGTCGTGAAATACTGATCCATCCAGCCTTCGAGGTGATCGCGGTTGATGGGGCCGAAGCGGTTGAAATAAATAGCCTGGAGCGATTCATCTTTAAGGCAATCTTTGAGCACCTGGATATGCTGCCTTGTTTTTTCCATGCTTTCGGGTTCATCCAGTTCATCCTGCAGGTAATAAAAGAAATACATTCTCTTGTTGAATGTTTCATCCCCGGCAAAGAGCAGGTTCAGTTCTTTGATGATCCTCGCAATGCATTTAATCTTCGGCTCATCGGTAAGCTCCACGTAATTGTCCATGGAAATAACGATGCAGGGAAACGGATACACTTCTGCGATGGCGCTTTTCAATTCTTCACGGGAGGTTTTGACGATCTGTGCCTCCGGGTTCACACGGTCGTGCAGGCGGAAAAGAAAATTATACAGGTTCTTATCTTCCGAATCATTGGTGTAAAAATCAGTGAACGAAAAAGTGATGATCTTTTCTTCGGGTATGTGCATGGAAAAGATGGCACAGCGGTTGGTAAGATTGCCGGGAATGTCTTCTTCGTAACCGCTGCCAACAAAAAGCTGGAAGAGAGAACGCTGGCTGATCCTGTTTTGCTGGTAATTGAGGAATTGCTCATTGCGGTCGCAGCAATGCTTCCAGTTGGGATCAACATACTTGTTTTTTACATTGGGATCGGTTAACGCTTTTTTGATAATAGAGGCGGACACGGCCTGCACCAGGTCGATCGGGTGTTCAAAGAAGATGGGCGAATACCGTGATGCATCGTCTTTCAGTTCGTTCAGCATCTTCTGCTTGTATTCTTTTTCATCGCCTTCGTCCTGCACCAGCACATCCTTAGGCGCTGTTTTTTCGTTGGCGATATACACCCAAATGATCTTTCCCAGCTTTCTCGCTGTTTCATATTCAAGATGGGTGAAAGAAAGGTGGCGGCTGTTGCTGTTATCGATGTCCGGGGCTATCGATCCGTATTTGTTAGCGAGCAGGAGAATATAAATATCGCAGGCGGCCACATCCTGCAGGCACTTGTCGAGCGTGTACATTCCATCTGCAATGTAGATTTCCATTGCATTGAGCAGGAAGGTTTCCCGGAAATGGTTCAATAATGTAATGATGGCATCACGGTAGGTCTCCAGGTCCGAAAAAGTCGACGACAGGTAAGTTTTGTAGTTAGCCATGGTCAAGGATATGGGCTAACTGAATATACGAATTATTTCAGCGATCCTGTGAAACCGTTATTACCGGGGGCAAAGTCGGGCTCAAAGCGGCTTTATGCGGATGTTCCTGAACTTCAGCACCGAGCCGTGGCCCAGGAATCCAATGTGCCCTTTATCCCTTTTAAGGCCCGGGTGGTCGCGCTTATCGGCTGTGCCATGGTCGCGGGCGTCCTGTATGTCGCCGTCAAGGATCACTTCACCGTTAAGGATCACTTTGATCTTCGTTCCTTTCACGATCACTTCTTCGCTGTTCCACTGGCCAACCGGTTTCAGGTATCCTCTTTTGGCCGGGATCACCCCATATACTGATCCATGGTACTGGTAAATGTGCAGGTCCTTATATATTTCGGCATCGTTGTCGAGGATTTGCAGTTCCATGCCCTCGTATGCCGCGTCGCCTTCGAGTGGCGCCCTGATCCCGAGCCCGTTGTTGGCGCCGGGGGTAAGCAGGAAGTCGAAGCGGAAATTGAAATCGCTGTACTCATCTTTCGTGTAAAGGTTGCCACCGCCACCTCCTTCCGAGGGTCTTATCACCAGTTCATTGTTCTCCACCACATAATCTTTTTTATTGCCCACCCACTGGTCGAGGTCGGAACCGTCAAAAAGTATTTTGAATCCTTCTTTCTTTTCCTCTGCCGGTAATTCAAATGGCTTTGAAGAAGGAAGTTCCCTGATGTATAAGTTGCGGTAGGCCACATTTGTGCCGTGCGCCTGCAGTTCTATTTGTTCTTTGGGGAATATCGGCATGCTGCGGTCCCAGTAATTTTCCAGCACCACGTTGTCAGTAACCAGTTGGCCGTTGAGGTAAACGGTGACCTTGTCGTCTTTCATGATGATGCGGAAATTGTTCCATTCGCCCACAGGGTTATCGGCTACCACCAATGGCTTGCTTACGTGTTTTTCATTGTTGTACAGTCCGCCGGAGCCCACCTGCGCGCCCACATCGTGGCGCGAAGTGTCCCATATCTGCACCTGCGGTGTGCCACGAAGATAAATGCCTGCATCGCCTTCCGGAGTTATTTTCCAGTCAACGAGCATCTCGAAATCGCCGTATTGTTTTACGGTAGCCAGATTGTCGCCATGGCCGGTAAACATCAGCAAGCCGTCTTTCGCCTCCCATCCTTCTTTTACTTTCTCGTCAGCTTTTTTCTGTGCGGCGTCCAGTTCTTTGGCCGTCATCTTTGACCGTTTGATGGGATTTTCCACCAATCCTTTCCATCCGCTGAGGTCCTTGCCATTGAACAGGGGAACGAATCCTTCGCCTGCGGGCATTTCGTCGAGATGTTTTTTAATGGCCTGCCTTTCGTACTGACTGTCGCGGCCATTGAGCAGTTCCGATACTTTTTGCAGCAGCTCATGAACATGCTGGCCATTATATTCAGGATGTGCAAGCGCGGTACGCATCACCGCATAGGCAGCGTCGTGCTTAAGCGACTGGTCATCCAAATATTTTGCTGCAAATTCCAGTGAAAGGTAAGTACGGTTCCTGCCGGCTTCCTGCAAAACCCTTTTGCGCTGGGCATCGTTGGCGGCAAGCGACATCGCTTCCTCGAGCATTACCACTTTCTGGTCTTCAGGAAAGTCACCGTTCTCGATGATGCTGATGTATCCATCCACCGCATTGTTTTTGTTGGTGGCAGAGTTGTCGGCTATCTTCAGCAGCATTGATGCAGACCGTGTGTCTTTGTTTTTCGACAGTGCCGATACCACGGTGGATTGAGCGTTCGAACCGCCGGTGGAGTAAATTTCGTCAACAACCCTGAGTGCCGCCGGTCCGCCAATAGCAGCGAGGGTGGGCACGAAAAGATATTTCTTATTGCCGGGTACATTGTTCATTTCGCCGGTGATGGCTGAAATGCGTTTAATAGTATCCGTTATACCCGCCGAGGCCATGGTCACCGCGTCCTGGATGTACGGGATGTCGTTGCCCGTTAAACCCGTCAGCAGCGAATAAAGTTGTTTGAGATCTTGTTGATTGACAACGGAGGGTAATGCTTTAAGTGCCGCTTCCCTGGTTTCCGCATTTTTACTGTTGATGAGAGAAAATACCTTTTTGGACACTCTCTCGTCGCGGCGCGCTGCAGCAACTTCGAGCGCAGCAATAGCGCCTTTTGGTGGCATCACGTCGATCTTATCTGATAATGCCACAAGGTCCTCGTCGTCCATCCGCAGCATCACCTGCTTTACCACTTCCACGTCTTCGGCATTGCCTTTTTGCAAAACTGCGGTCATTAACTCAAGTTCGGCAGGGCCGTGCATCAGCTTTCCAACGGCTTTAATAGCGGCGTGCCTCACCGATGAATCTTTATCATTTAAGGCATAATCGTCGAGCGAAGTGGCTATATTTTCATCTTTGGCACCTGCGAGGTAATTGATGATCTGAACCTTTGC
>CAMPGT010000148.1 GCA_946885665.1 uncultured Chitinophagaceae bacterium
ACTCCCCACTCCCTATTCCCCACTGCCCATTCCCCATTGCCCATTGCCCACTGCCCACTCCCCTCTCCCCCTTTGCCGCCTCCCGTCAGAATCATACCTTTGTCGCCTAAAAAAAACAGATCATGCCGACAATCGCAAAATCCAACATTGATTTCAAACTACCTTATAAAGTCGCAGATATCAAGCTCGCAGAATGGGGACGTAAAGAAATCCGCCTGGCAGAGGCAGAAATGCCCGGACTGATGTCCCTTCGCCAGGAATACGGTCCGTCGCAACCCCTCAAAGGCGCACGCATTGCCGGCTGCCTCCATATGACCATCCAAACCGCCGTTCTCATCGAAACGCTTGTGTCGCTGGGCGCAGAAGTAAAATGGAGCTCCTGCAACATCTTCTCCACGCAGGACCACGCCGCCGCAGCCATCGCGGCCAAGGGAATCGGCGTATTCGCCTGGAAGGGCCAAACACAGGAAGAGGCCGACTGGTGCATCGAACAAACTTTGTTCTTTGGCGCAGCCGACAGGCCCCTGAACATGATTCTCGATGATGGGGGCGACCTCACCAATATGGTATTCGACCAATACTCCGAGCTGGTTCAGCACGTGAGGGGACTGAGCGAAGAAACCACCACCGGTGTTCACCGCCTCTATGAAAGGATGACCAAGGGCACGCTGCCTATTCCGGCCATCAACGTGAACGACTCGGTTACCAAGTCGAAATTCGACAACAAATACGGCTGTAAAGAGTCGCTGGTCGATGCCATTCGCCGCGCCACCGACGTGATGCTTGCCGGCAAAGTAGCCGTGGTGGGTGGATACGGCGACGTAGGTAAGGGTTCCGCAGCCTCCCTGCATGGCGCTGGTTGCCGCGTGATCGTCACCGAAATTGATCCTATCTGCGCACTGCAGGCCGCAATGGACGGATATGAAGTGAAGAAAATGATCGACGCCGTTAAGGAAGCCGACATCATCGTGACCGCTTCGGGCTGCCGCGACCTCATCACCGAAAAACATTTCAGGGCGATGAAAGACAAGGCCATCGTCTGCAACATCGGTCACTTCGACATAGAAATAGACATCGCCTGGATCAACAAGAACTACGGCCATACGAAAGACACCATCAAGCCGCAGGTTGACCTTTACAACATCGACGGCAAAGACATCATCGTTCTCGCCGAAGGCAGGCTGGTGAACCTGGGCTGCGCCACCGGCCACCCGAGCTTTGTGATGAGCAACTCGTTCACCAACCAAACGCTGGCACAGATCGAACTCTGGACCAACCATGGCAACTACGAGAATAAAGTGTACGTGCTTCCGAAACACCTCGACGAAAAGGTGGCAAGGCTCCACCTCGCGAAGATTGGCGTTACACTCGACGAACTGTCTGACGAACAGGCCAGCTATCTCGGTATTCCGAAAGAGGGGCCGTTTAAGTCGGATAACTACAGGTATTAAACGTTGTAAACAATCCCCTCGCTGAGGGAGGGGATTGTTTTCTTATCTAAAAGAAAATATTTTCTCATGTCGGTCCACCCCCGCCAGCGGGGAAATCTTCCGTCTTCCGTCTCCTATCTTCCGTCTCCCGTTTTACATTCAACCTAGCACACAAATTGCAGAGAAAAATATATGCAAATCAGATTTATTAAAAATATTCAGTTCACCAAAGTGCTGAAAGCCGAAGGGAGAATGAGGGAATTTAATTTCCGAAAACCCAATGGCCGCGAAGCTGCCCCCGCCACCGTTGATGTAAGCGACGACCGCGGCCACAGGATCGTTTTCCAGATGGAAAAAGAAGGCAGCGCATGGAAAATCATTCCCCAGCGCCTGCCCGACTGGATTATGCAACTCGAAGACAAGTTCAGCGAGCTGCTGGAAGAAGAATTGAGCAATTACTAAACTTTTTAGTAATTTGGGGTGGCAATTCTCTCACTATGCTCACCGGAACCAGGACCATCGCCCATTTTGACCTCGACTCCTTCTTCGTAAGCGTCGAATGCCTGAAGAATAAGTCGCTCACCGGAAAGCCGATTGCTGTGGGCGGACATGGCGACCGTGGCGTAATTACCTCCTGCAGCTATGAGGCCCGTAAATTTGGCGTAACAAGCGCCATGCCCGCTAAACTCGCACGAAGGCTTTGCCCGGAGCTCATTATCGTAAAGGGCGACATGGACAGCTACCTGCAATTCTCCCGGTACGTTACAGCACTCATCGCCGAAAGCGTTCCGCTTTTTGAAAAAGCCAGCATCGACGAATTTTACATCGACATGTCGGGTATGGACAAATTCTTTGGTTGCGCACAATACACCTCCGCGCTCCGGCAAAAAATTATTCGCAAAAGCGGCCTGGCCATCTCGTACGGACTCGCATCCAATAAACTCATTAGCAAAGTCGCCACCAACGAGGCAAAGCCCAATGGCCAGATCGAAGTGCCTTTTGGCACCGAAAAATCGTTCCTTGCCCCGCTGTCGATCGACAAAATGCCGATGATCGGCAAACAAACAGGGGCATTGCTGAAAAGCATAGGCCTGCATACCATCGGGGCGCTCAGCCAAATGCCGATGGAAACAATGATCGCACGGCTCGGCAAAAACGGAATTTCATTGTGGCGGAAAGCTAACGGCATCGATGAAACGCCGGTGGTTGCCAGCCACGAACAGAAAAGCATCGGCACGGAAAACACCTTCCAATCGGATACTGCCGATGTTCCCTTCCTGCACAGGGAACTTACCAGGATGACAGAACAGGTGGCGTTCGAGCTGCGCGACAATAACCGGCTCACCGGTTGTATAACTATAAAAATCAGGTACAGCGATTTTCAAACATTCACCAAGCAGGCGGTCGTTGCGTACACCTGCTCTGACCACATCCTGCTGCAAACCGTAAAGCAATTATTCGATAAACTGTACGACAGGCGCTTTCGGGTGAGGTTGATCGGTGTGCGGTTCAGCCACCTTGTACCCGGCAACTACCAGATACATTTATTCGACGACACGTATGAAACCATCAGTCTTTACCAGGCGATAGATCACATCAAACATCGTTTCGGCGAAGACAAACTCATCCGCGTGGCAGGGGCCACATTCATGTCGAAAAAATACCAGGAGGAGAAACAGCAACCCGCCACTACCGTTGTTGAGCAGCCGTCAATATTTGGCACTGCACGGCTCGAACGCAAGATTTCATTGTCGAACGCGCCTCACGGGCGTAGCTAATCCTCGCTATGCGTTGATCTTTCTTAATTCAATCAGCGAAGCCGGCACCTCTCCGGGGTTCCAGTGCCGATGTATCGCCATGGCGGCGCCAATCGCGGAGGCCTGGGCAACGGTGGCCGCATACACTTCCTGACGCGGGTACGCCCGTGCGAGGAGGTTCATGTAAATATCATTGCGAACAAAGCCGCCATCCACAAATATCCGGGACACTTTATTATTCATCACAAGGTTGGTGGAAAGCGCTTGCTGATGAATAATGTCTATCACCAGTTGATGATAAGCATCCTCAGCGGTTTCAAACGCAGCAAGGCCGCGGTCACCGAAGGCAAATTTTCCATTGCAAAAGGTATCGTGTTCATCCTGCGGATAGGTTTTCACCAGGCGTTCGCAAATGGCCGCATTAAACTTTACATGTTTTGTGAAGTCTGCCGACAGGTTGAAATGTGCGGCGATGCGTTTTGCCTGTTCTTCATGCTCATGTCCCGCAAATACCCTGGCCGCCTTCACCGGCTTATGCTGATAACTTAAAAAACACAGGCAGTCGTGTTGCAGCTCATCGTCTGTAAGTGGTTCATCATTGAAGGGGTTCATGCTGATGGACCACGTGCCCGTTGAAATCAGCACAAAAGGTTCATTGAAGATCGCGAGATAAGGGATCAATGCCGAAGAGCTGTCGTGAAGCCCCGCTCCCGACACCACATTTTTCCAACCGGTTGGCAGCACGGCATCGCACGGTAATACAGGCGCGAGCCGCCGGTCAATATTTTCCTTCTTCACCCACTCGTGATAATCTCCCTTTTGATAGTTCCACAACATGGTGTGGCACCCGATGCTGGTAATGTCTGAATAATACTTCCCCGTTACCAGCGACGAAAGATATTGGGGAAGATGAAGCGAAAACCCCTTTCTTTCCGTGAGTCCACGTTCATGTTTCAGGCGATACAGTTGCAATCCCGAATTGAGGTGGTCAAGTACAGGGGATGCCGTCTCCCTGGTTAATTTTTCTTCGCCGCCGTAGGTGTCAAAAAATTTATTTTTTAAGGCAGGAGGAAATGGCTTGAGATAGCTGTAAAGCGGCAGAAACGGTTTGCCGTTGTCATCAAGATGAACAAAGCTCGCACCGAAAGAAGAGAAATTGATCGCCGAGATATCATGCTTCTTTTCCGACAGTAATTTCCCGATGGACGTATTGATCCATGAGGTCAGTGATACGAGATCATCGCAGGCATCACCATCTTCATCCTTTATTTCATCGAAACGCGTCGTTTGTTCGTGAATGATCCGGTAGTTCTCATTGAACAAAAAAAGTTTCTTGTTGGTTTTTCCAACATCGAATATGGCAATCACGGAGGGGGAGTTGTTTTGCAGGTTATCGTTTACCGTTTGCCGTTCGCTCAAGGGTTCAGCTCCACTTTCGTCATTTGATAATAATGGTTCTGCAGTTCATGAACGCTGATGGGATGGTTTAGTTCGCGGCGATCTTCGCGCCACCACATTTCCAGCCTTGAAAAATCGTCTTTTGAGGGCACAAGTATTCTGAAGGAATCTTTCATGTACTTTACGGCCTGTCCGTTTTCTACCCGTTCAAACCCTAATTTATTCAACTGTTCATCAGACAGCGGGATGGGGAACAAATGTTCCGGCTTGAACCAGAACTCCTGAACGGACGTTTCCACACACACTTCCTTATCCTCGTTATTAATCTCTTTTACAACTCCTTCCCAGGTGTCGCCGTCGTATTCTGCGATCACCAGGTCACCTTGCTGGATTTCGTTCAACCTGATCATATGGATGCAATTTTTGGGTATTTGAATATACAAAAAAAAGCCATCATGATCTTTTTCGGTAAGAAATAACCGCCCAACCGTTAAGCCCCACTGCAAACAGCAACATAATGAACATATACCTGCTAATGTCTGCAAAGCCGCTTCCCTTCAGCACCACCATCCTGATCACCTCCACGAAGTACGCCACAGGATTGATTCGCGTGATGGCCTGCGCCCAGCCGGGCATGCTTTCGATGGACGTGTACAGTCCGCCCAGCAATATAAACACCATCATCATAAAAAACGAAATGAGCATCGCCTGTTGCTGGTTATGCGTGTAGGTGGATATCAGCAGGCCGAGCCCGAGCAAGGCAAGCAGGTACAACGCCGCAAATGCATAGATCACGAACAGGCTGCCAACAGGTATGATGCCGTAAGCGAGCCAGCCGATCACCAGTCCGATGGAGAGGATCACCAGCCCTATCACCCAAAAAGGGATGAGCTTCGCGAGAATGAAATGAAGCTTCTTTATCGGCGTAACGTTGATCTGTTCAATTGTGCCGATCTCCTTTTCTTTTACAATGTTCAATGCCGACAGGTTCGCTCCCACCATCGTGAGTAATATCACGAGGATTCCCGGCACCATGAAATATTTGTAGTTCATGAGCGGGTTATACCAATTAGAGGTGACCACTTCGATGTTAAGCTCCGGGCTGAACCTCGGCATTTGTATCCATTTCAATCTTACTTCATTGTTGAAATCGCGGATAATGCTTTGCAGGTATGCAGACCCGAGCCCCGCTTTTACACCATTCACTGCATTTACAGCCATAAAAACCGGCGCTTCATTTTCTTTCACGAGGTTTTTTTCAAAGTCCGCCGGAATTTCAAGTATAATATCCACGTTTCCTTTTTCCACTTCAATCAGGGACTGCTCGTAGCCACTACTGTAATGTTCCAGCAGGAAATAATTGGTTGATGTGATCTTCGAGATCATCTGCCGTGAATAGGAAGAATGATCGTGGTCGATAACACTGAGCTTAATTTCTTTTATTTCGTAATCGGCGGCCCATGGCAGCACGAGCAATTGCACGATGGGCACCACGAAAATGATGCGTATGATGGATGGGTTCCTGAAAATCTGGCGAAACTCTTTCTGCAAAAGAAATTTGAGGGTTCTCATGCGAGCCTGATTTTAAATTTTTTAATACTCAGCAATAGTAACGCTACCATAAATCCTGCGAGCACCAGCGTCGGTTTCCACACCACGCTCATATCGGCGCCCTTGATCATGACCGCATTGATGATGGAGTAATACCATTTTGCGGGCACAATGTTGGAGATGACCTGCAGCGGCACCGGCATATTTTCGATAGGAAACATGAAGCCGCTGAGCATGATGGTGGGCAGGAACATGCCGGTAAGCGAAATGAACATGGCCGTTTGCTGCGAGTCGGTGGATGCGGAAATCAACAAGCCGAACGCAAGGCAGGTAAGCGTAAACAAAATGCTTTCAAAAACGAGCAGCGTAAGGCTCCCATTGATGGGCACGTCCAGCACAAAAACGCTGAGCAGCAGTATCGACATGATATTCACGATAGACAGCATCAAATAAGGAACCGCCTTCGCAATAATGATCTTCAACGGCCGCAGTGGCGATACAAGCAGCACCTCCATGGTTCCCAGCTCTTTTTCCTTCACCACCGTGATGGCCGTCATCATCGTGCACACCAGCATCAGCACCATCGCCATTACACCGGGCACCATGCTGTATGCGCCTTTCAGTTGCGGATTATAGAGCATTCTAATTTCCGTATTGATCGTGTAAGGCAGTTTTCGCTCATGAGTGATCCTGTCCTGGTAATCAAGAATGATCGCCGTGGCGTAATTCGCAAGTGCATTCGCCGTGTTGGGATCCGATGCGTCTGTTACCAACTGCACCTGTGCCTCGTTAAAATGCTGAAGGTCGTTGTCGAAATTTTGAGGGAAAACGATCACCAGCTTCACGTCACCTTTCCTGAAAGTTTGTTCTATCTGTTCATAAGCGTGCAGGTTGGCTGCAATGTCGAAATACCTGCTAGAGTTGATCTCGGTGCTGAGGGCCGCAGTAGAATTATCTTTTGACTGATCGAAGATGGCTATGCGTGCGTTCTTCACTTCATTCGTCAACGCGAAGCCGAACAGGATGATTTGCGCGATGGGCATCCCCAAAAGGATGAACATGGTTCTTTTATCACGAAGGATGTGATAAAATTCTTTGCGTACGAGTGAAAAAAACTGGTGCATTGTCGTTCATTTATTCTGTTCTGCCGGCGCCCCTGGCCAGTTGCAGGAACACATCATCCATTGACGCGGCGCCAAATTGCTCTTTCAGTCGGCCCGGCGAATCCAGCGCTTCAATTTTACCATCTACCATGATGGAAACCCTGTGGCAATATTCCGCTTCATCCATATAGTGCGTGGTAACGAATATCGTGATGCCCGCAGCGGCGGCATTGTAGATCATGTTCCAAAATTCCCTGCGTGTTACCGGATCAACACCCCCCGTGGGCTCGTCGAGAAACACGATACCCGGCTCATGAAAAATTGCAACCGAGAACGCAAGTTTTTGCTTCCACCCCAGCGGTAATGAGGCCACAAGTTTATCTGCTTCATTAACCAGGTGAAGGTCCTTCAATACCTGCGCCGTCTTTTCTTTAATAAACCTGTCGCTTTTTCCATAGATGCCCGCATAAAAGCGAATGTTTTCCCTGATCGTTAAATCTTCATACAGGGAAAATTTCTGGCTCATGTAGCCGATGTTCTTTTTGATCTGCTCGTTTTGCGTGTACACGTCGAAACCTGCCACCGTCGCCTTTCCATCGGTTGGCAATGAAAGGCCGCACAACATTCTCATCGCCGTTGTTTTGCCTGCACCATTTGCACCGAGAAAGCCAAATATCTCGCCCTTCTTCACCTCGAATGAAATATGGTCCACCGCCGTGAAGCTGCCAAAGCGCTTGGTGAGTTTATCTGCCGTTATTACGTTTTCGTTTGACATATTAATTCTTCATTAGCGCCATAAAACAATCCTCGATATCCGGTTCAACGGGGATGATCTCTACCCCCGGCTGCTGACGGCTAATTATTTCTTTCAATGCATTTTCATCTGCCGCGTGTTTCATCACCACATGATGGTATTCGCCGAATGGGTAGGCGTCTTCCACGCCGGGTGCGGCTTTCAGGCTGTTCAATAATTCAAGCATGTTGGATGATTTGGCCGCCAGCATCGGCTTCCCAAATTCCCTGACGATGCCGGCCGGTGTGTTCAACGACAATATCCTGCCTTCCTGGATCAGGGCTATGCGGTCGCACAGGCCGGCCTCATCCATGTAGGGTGTTGACACGAGAATGGTGATGCCCTGCTGTTTGAGTCTTTTCAGCATCTCCCAAAATTCCTTCCTCGATACAGCATCCACACCGGTCGTTGGTTCATCCAGCAGCAACACCGAAGGGCGGTGAATGAGTGCGCAGCTTAGTGCGAGCTTCTGTTTCATGCCACCGGATAATTTGCCGGCCTTCCTGTTTTTGAAGGGTTCGATCTGCGAATAGATGTCTTTCACCAAATCGTAATTTTCTTCGATTGTGGTGTTGAATATGGTGGCGAAAAAATTAATGTTCTCTTCCACCGTTAGATCCTGGTAAAGCGAAAATCTTCCGGGCATGTAACCCAGCCTCTGCCGGATGGCCTTGTAGTCTTTAACCGTGTCGAATCCGTCCAGGGTGGCCGCGCCGCTATCCTGGATCAATAATGTTGCAATGATGCGGAAAAGACTCGTCTTGCCGGCGCCATCCGGACCGATGATGCCAAACAATTCAGCCTTTTCCACTTCGAACGAAACATCGTTCAACGCGGTCACCTGCTCTTTTTTCGTGCCGTAGGTCTTGACGATATTTGCAACGGTTACAGGTTTCATTGTTCGTTCAATTGAACTTCGGCGTACATGCCTATCTTGAGAAATCCGTCATTCTTCACTTTCACTTTTATTGCGTAAACCAGGTTGGCCCTTTCATCTTTTGTTTGAATAGTTTTCGGCGTAAACTCCGCCTTGTCGGATATCCAGGTGATGGTCCCTTCATATTTGCGGTATTCTTCTTTTGGATCGTCTATAAGGACAGTAACCTTCTGCCCGATTTTTATCAATGGCAGCAAATCGCCGGTGAGGTAAGCGCGAAGGTCGAGGTAAGAAAGGTCGGCGATTTTGTATAGTGCCTTGCCGGCAGAAACTACCTCGCCTGCTTCGGCATACTTGGCGATAACCGTTCCTGCCACCGGGTTCACGATATTGGTGCGGCTAAGCTGATCCTGCAATTGCGCCACTCTCTTGCGCAACGGCTCCGACTCGCTGAGTATGCCACGGTTTTGCGTGGAAACGTTGCTGCGCTGCACGTTGATCTGCTGGCGCGTTACAGCGATTTGTTTCGTGAGCACGTCTATTTGCGCATTGATATCATCGAGTTGCTTGCCGGTTGCCGCATCCTGCTTCAGCAAATTTTCAGTTCTCGTTTTCTCATGCTGCATCGTTTCAAGTTGTGATTGCTGCACCAGCAGTTGGTCCTGCAGCAGCTTTACCTGCGGTGCAACATCGGCGGTACGTTCCGAAAGTGCCGCGATGCTCGCTTGCACCTGCGCCTTTTGCAGTGCGATGGTGGTGGAGTCGATGGTGCCGACCACAGAATCTTTCGGAAAGATTGCGCCTTCTTCCACAACGAACGTTAAGATGCGGCCGGGCACTTCGGCCGACACAACCACTTCATCTGCTTCAAAGGTCCCCGAT
>CAMPGT010000149.1 GCA_946885665.1 uncultured Chitinophagaceae bacterium
ATTTTCCGAGTGCCATTTCTCCGGCTTCATTTCTTACAGCGGATACGATTGTATCGTCATTATAAAATTTCGGGTAGGTATAAACGTAATGATGGGTATTCGGCACTTTAGCGATGACATCGCCGTTGCTTACATTGACAATGTGCAAGGCATATTTTGCTGCCGGATCGGCGTGAACGGCAACGATTTTGGTGCCATCGGGCGAAATGTCCGGCGACTGGTATTTGGTGTTCCTGGTAACCTTCCTTTCTTTTCCTGTTTGGATGTCCACAACTGCCAGCTCCTCGTAATTCTTCCATCCCCAGCGTGCGTCGGGACGATAGGCAGCGTACACGATGAGCCTTCCGTTACTTGAAAAGTAACTATCGCTGGATAGCGACCGGGTGCTTATCTTTTTTTCTTTGCCCGTAAGAATGTTCCGCATGTAGAACGCGGGAATTTTGCTGTAGCTGGCTTTCAGGTAAAGAAGATGATTGGAGTCTGCCCACTGCGGATATTGTTCGTCGGCAGCAAAATGTGTCCCCGATCGTGCAAACTGCGAGGGCACGTCGTTTTTTATGTTGCCGGAGTCGGCTTTACTGAAATAATTCATCGCCTCAGCGACGAAGCTTCGAAAAGGTTGTCCCGTATTTTTTCTGAATGAACGCTGGAAGGGGTAGAACAGGCTTTTGAAGCTGGCGGCGTCGGCAGTGATCCGGTGCCATGCGTCCGTTCCGAATTTGTGATAGCCATAATCCACGAGCAGGTACCCCAACTGGTAGTGGTCGGGTACGTAATCGCGGTACGAGCCGTTCCGGAGTTTCATCCACGAGTAATCCTTCCCTGCTGCCCAAAGCGATTTGTAACCATTGTAAAAATAGGGTAACCGGCCGCGCCCCTGTGCGCTGTAATGGGTTTCCTGGTAAACCGCGTCGCCTTCAAAAAACCAGTTGGGAACGGCGAGGTTGTTGGCCAGCGCCTGGCCCTCTTGCCCAAACACGAAGTAAAACAGCTTCGACAGCCCTTTCCTGAAATTGGCATATTGCTGCGCATGTCTGTATTCGTGCAGCGCGAGCGATTTGTGCCACGGCAGGCTGCCCAGTTCAAAACTGTTTTGCCTGGGAGTCATAAAAAATTCTGACCGGTAGGGGCCGAGCGAAACGTACCCATTCGAAAAGGTAGTCTGGTTTTGCAGTACAATGGGTATTTTTTTCAAGTGATAGCCGGTTCTTTTTCCTTCAATGGCGGCGAGGCGGTGGATGATGCCGCTCACTTCGCGGGCCTGCTGTTCAAGCCCTGCGGGAAAGATCACCCGGGCAGTGTCTGTATTGAGTTGTCTCCATTCCAGCGACGGCGGGTTGCCGCCAAATTCCTGGCCGAAAGCATGAAGGGATATCAGAAGTAAAAGTGGCGTCCACCATTTAAAACTCTTGTTTTCCACAATCCCTCAAAGTATCAATTTTTGAAGTATCTTCCAATTCCACAGTATGAACAATTCCCAACAGCCATTTGAACCCGATCATCTTATCCGTTTGGTTCATGCGCAGTATCCGCATCGCACGGATGTGCTGCGGGCGCTGCAACTTTGCTCGGGCGGCAATTGGGCAAATGAAAATTATATTTACTTTATCAGCTCACTCAAATCGGCGGTTCCGAACGACGAAAGCCGGATTGTTGAAAGCATCGTGCTGAAAGATCACCAGGATGGCAGGATCACCGTAGATGTGGTGGCCGACGGCAGGATCGCCCGAATCGGGTACGATTCCAAACAATAGGTACTGTTATTTTTCTTCTGTCGGGTTCACATGACCATTGAACGATATCGTTTGCCGGTTAAGACTCGTCACCTGCAGATTACCAAAGCCGCTCGCCGAAAAGCTGAGATACAATTGCCTTACATCGTCGGCATCTTTCGGTTTAATATTTATTTCCCAATTTCCTTTTTTCCTTTGTTTGGCTTTGTAGTCAAAGTTGGTTGAAGTAAAATCGATCCCTCCTTTAGCCGGATCTAACGGCGCCGTATAGGCGCGGCCGAAATAGGGCAGAAAAGCGATTACAGTATCGCCCCGAACAGTGAGCGTGTAATCGGAGGTAAGCTGGATGGTGCGGCCCCTCAAAGGCAGTGCCGATGTTGCTTTAAATACGTATCGTTTGTCGGTAATGGCGGTTTTGATCCTGTCTTCTTTATCGTTTTTTTTATCCTGGGCGCGGAGGTTAACTTGTCCGGCGACAATCATCGTTCCCACCAGCAGGGATGTTGTCAATAGTTTCATGCCGGCAACTGTTCAATTTTTGTACCATGGCATGATTTTGTACTCATGTACAGATTGCTCATCCAATATTTTTTAACATGAAGAAGGAAAAAATCAGTAAGCAAATGTATATCGACTGGTATTCAGTCGCCCCCGGCGTGTGGAGGATCAGGGACCTGTTCGTAAACGTTTACCTGATCCACAATCCCTCTGCCAATAATTGGGTGCTGCTCGATGCGGGTTTGAAAACGACGGCCTCCAAAATCAAAAAAGTCGCCGACCATCTTTTCTGGCCCGACACCGCCCCGGCGGCCATTATTTTAACACATGCTCATTTCGACCATGTCGGTTCACTTAGAAAGCTGGCCGGGGAATGGGATGTGCCCATCTATGCCCATGCCCTGGAAAAGCCCTATCTAACAGGCGTTTCTGCCTATCCTCCTCCCGACCCATCGGTAGGCGGCGGCCTCATGACCCTTTTATCGTTCACCTATCCGCGGGGCCCGATCGACGTGGCCGACCGCCTGCTGACGTTGCCGCTGGATGGCACCATCCCCGTTCTCCCCGACTGGAAATATTTTCACACTCCCGGCCACGCACCGGGTCATATCAGCCTGTACCGGGAGGCCGACCGGCTGCTGCTTGCCGGCGACGCGTTCGTGACCACCTGCCAGGAATCCGCATTTTCGGTGATGCTGCAAAAGAAAGAGCTGCACGGCCCTCCGAAATACTTCACCTACAACTGGAGATCGGCAGAATCGTCCGTTAAGGTGCTCGCCAGCCTTGAACCCGAAATTGTGGCAACCGGTCATGGCAAACCGATGGCCGGCGCGACCATGCGCGCGGGTTTACATGAACTTGCTAAAAATTTTCAAAAGCTGGCGATGCCAACCTATGGCCGGTATCTTAATGAACCCGCATTAGTGAACAATCAGGGCGTTCAATATTCACCGCCGCCAAAAAATGGCCGCCTTATTTTCGCCGCTGCAGGAATGGCGGCCGCCGCCATTGCCAGCTATCTCGTTGTCAGGAATCGCCGGCGGTTTATTTGAATGATTGTAGAAAATTTTGCTTATTGTAAAAAGGTAGGCATTAACGATATTGCAGGCGTAATTGATTGGAAATTATAAACAATGATTATGAAAAACTTGTTTTTGCTCTTTGGAGCCGCTGCTGCTATCGGTTTTTATGGTTGTTCAAAGGATGATGATAACGCGGCCATCATTAATCCGCAAGACCGGAGCCTCATTATTATGGCTTCTTTAAACAACGTTGCTGAAATGGCACTCGGCCAGCTTGCTGCCGACAGTTCACAGACCCCCGCAATCAAGGAATTTGGACAGATGATGGTGAATGACCATGCGAACGCTCAGGGTGGTTTAGTTGCACTTGCTTCACAATATGGGGTAACGCCGCATGATACACCCGACCAGGAACACATTGCGCTCCTGCAGAAACTGCTTACGCTGAAAGGTCGCGAATTCGATTCGCTGTACATACACAGCCAGGTAGCAGATCATTATGAAGCGGTAACGCTTTTTCAAACCGCGTACGACCTGGGAAATAACCGGGAACTGGGCACTTACATCACTTCAACATTGCCTACGCTGCAGCAACACCTGCAACACGCCCAGGCGCTGGCGCAGGATTATTAACCAGCGCACCGCGAGGAGGAAATGACATGGAACGATTTTTAATGTTTAACAATTAAATCTTTCCATGTCATTTTTTCTTTATGCATACTGCAAAAATTATCCGACACCGGCACAAGATCCATCATTACATCAATGATGACCTGAAATCAGTAAAAGAAGAAACTTACTTTAAGATCGTTTTTTCTGATCCGGACGAGTTGCTCAGCTTTGAGAAGTGGTGCCAGGAAAACGGCGGCGACTATGACTACGACAAAGACAACAGTTGCCAGCGCGGTACCCTGCCAAAGCTTGAAAAGTTTAAGGAGGAACATTGTTGGTGCGACATCATGTCGTACTACCTTTTGCATATCGCGGGCTATGACTTTCATTCCACCATACATCCTTATAAAGGTGAGGTATATTTAAAGGCAAATAATTGATCATGAAATATACTGTTCCCGAAACTGCATGTATCGGCCACACGCACCTGAAAGTGTCTGACCTCGAAAAATCGCTGGCGTTTTATCGCGACATATTGGGCTTCCAGGTTACACAGTATTTCGGGACGTCGGCCGTATTTCTTTCGGCGGGTGGCTATCATCATCACATAGGCCTGAACACCTGGCACAGCAAAAACGCAAGGCCTGCACCCGTCAATACCTGTGGATTGTATCACATGGCTATTTTATATCGCGCGAGAAATGAACTGGCGCTGGTATTGCAACAGTTGATCACTGCAAAATATCCGCTGACGGGCGCCGCCGATCATGGTGTGTCCGAAGCTCTCTACATGAACGATCCCGATGGCAACGGTGTGGAGCTTTACTGGGACAGGCCAAAAAGTGAATGGCCGCACGATGCAGCGGGCAACCTTATGATGGTGACGGACCCGCTGGATTTGGAAGAACTCTTAAAGGAAATTCAGACTTAGCTGCAGGGAACGGCACGATTATTAAGCATTTTGAGGTAGTTTCGCGGGGTTTCTCAAGCAACTAACAGTATGAGTAAAGGTCTGTTAACCCTGGTAATTCTTTTGAGCTGTACAGTGCATGCATTGAGTCAGGCGAAAGCCGGATCCCTTTCCGGCGTCATTTCCACTACCGATGGAAAACCTGCTGCCAACGTATCCATCACTCTTCGCAATACTTCAAGAGGAGCGATAACTGCTGACGATGGAACATATCTCATAAAAAAAATTCCTGCCGGCCACTACGTCGCTGAAATTACACTTGTAGGTTATGCGCCGGTTAGCCGCAACGTCAACATCAGTGCAAGTGCCGGGTCAAAGTTGGATATCCGGCTGTCGCTGTCCGCGTCCGAATTGAATGAAGTGATTATCAGGTCGGCCACAAACCGCTATCTTGTAGCTGACCCATCACCATCGCTGCGGCTGCAGGAGCCATTGCTGAACGTTCCGCAAAACATACAGGTGGTAACGGCAAACATGCTTTCGGAACAGCAGATCTATGACATGTCTGAAGCGGTTACGCGTAATGTAAGCGGCGCCACCAGTCTCGCCAACGAAAGCTGGGGCAATTATGCCCATCTCGCGATGCGTGGCGGCGCCATCACCGCTTTTCGTAACGGGATGAATGTGAAAATGCCCTGGGGGCCATTGCTCGAAGACATGAGCATGGTGGAAAGGATCGAATTTGTAAAAGGTCCCGCGGGATTCATGCTGGCCTCAGGTAATCCAACCGGCTTCTACAACATCGTTACGAAAAAACCTACCGGCATTAATAAAGGCGAGGCCACGTTAAGTATCGGCAGCTTTGAAGCTTATCGCGCCACGCTTGACCTGGACGGCAAATTATCCGACGACGGCCATCTGCTATACCGGTTCAACATGATGGGACAAATGAAAAATTCGCACCGGGAATTTGATTTCAACAACCGCTATTCCATTGCGCCGGTCATCACCTATAAATTCAATGACAAAACATCGTTGACGGCTGAATATACTTTTCAGCACATGAAGATGGCGATGCTCGGATCGTCTTATCTGTTTTCCTACAAAATGGGAGAACTGCCGAGAGATTTTACCATGCTGGAGGCTAACCTCGAACCGTCTTTGATCAGCGATCACAGTTTGTTTCTCAATTTTACTCACCAGTTGAACCATGACTGGAAGCTGACCACGCAACTTGCCTATCTTAATTATTCGCAGACCGGAGCATCCGTATGGGCCGCCTATCCCTCAGGATTAAAATCGAATGGTGACCTTACCAGGAGCATTGCTAATTGGGACGCCGCGAGCCAGGGACGGCTCGGGCAGGTATTTCTCAATGGAAAAGCAACGACCGGAAAGGTCAGTCACACCCTGCTCGGCGGCGTGGATGTTACTTTTAAGGATTATTCCGCCGACTTCTACCAGACTTTTCCACTCGGCGGGCACGACATCTACGGCAACCCGGTAACTTTTAACATCTACCATCCTGTACATGGATTGGTGCCGCCAGATGATCTGCCGAAGTTCGATCGCTCACTGCCGCTCGTAAACAGGGCCGGCGGCAAGCAGGGTGAAAGTTCCACAAGTCTGTATGTGCAGGATATGATCGGTTTTTTGGGCGACAGGCTTCGTGTAACGATCGCGGGCAGGCACACCAGGCTTAAGCAGCACAGCTACCTCGTTTATTCGGACGACAATAAATTCACACCACGCGCCGGCATCAGTTACTCCATAGATAAATCCACATCGGTATATGCCCTGTTCGATAAAATGTTTCTTGCACAGCAGGGCGCCGACAGTGCACAACAGCCGTTTGTTCCTGTAACGGGCACCAACCTCGAGGCGGGTGTCAAAAAATTGTGGTCGGGGGGAAGATGGAGCACTACCTTGTCGGTGTACCGCGTTACACGCAATAATATTGTGACTTATATTCCGGGCCCTGAATTTAAGGCGGTTCAAACGGGCCAAACGAGAACGAGCGGAGTGGAACTCGACGTGAAGGGCGCAATCAGCAGAAGCTTCAGCATTATTGCCAACTATGCGTATACGAAAGCGAAGGTTACGAAGGATGAAGACAAAGCGCTCATCGGAGGGCCGATACCGGGTCCCGGGTTTCCGAAACATATTGCCAATGCCTGGCTCTCTTACCGCGTGGCCGAAGGAAAATTAACCGGGTTCGGCGCGGCCCTCGGTTATCAGTTCATCACCGGGAGGCAGTACGACATGAGTGACTATGCAAGGATGGATGGAAGCTTGTTTTGGCAGTCGGGCCAGCTAAGAATAACATTGAATGCCTCGAATATTTTCGACAAGTATCTTTATTCCGGCGCGCCGTACGAATTTGATACCAACGCAACAACAACTGAATACTATTACCAGGTGGAACCGGGCATCAACTTCAGGTTGGGTGTCGGGTATCATTTCTAATATATTTACACGGGAATTAAAATCTGCAACATTGTTTCAAACTTTTTTCTCATCTTTGCAACGATGAGGCAATTTTTACTAGTCGGCGTTGTGACATTATTGGGATTTTTTGCCCGGGCCCAAAACTGCAGGCTCGTACTAACCGGTCACATCGAAGATGCCGACACGAAAGAAAAGCTGTCATCGGCCACTGTTTCGATAGTAGAATTGCAGGTAAACTTCGTCACTGATGAGAATGGTGATTTTCGTTATCCGAATATCTGCCCCGGCGTTTATCATTTGGTGGTGAGTCATGCGGGATGTGAGACGATTCGAAAAGTAATTACGGTCGTCAAAAATTATCACCTCGACGTGTTGATGCCTCACTTGCGGCACAACCTGCAGGAGGTGGTCGTAGAGGGGCAACGAGCGGTGCCGAACAATGGTTTCAGGCAACAGGTGGATAGGCAGGCGTTGGAATCGTCAAAGAATTTCTCCATTGCCGATGCGTTGTCGCAGGTAAACGGCGTGCAACTGCTGCAAACCGGGTCTACCATTTCGAAGCCGGTGATTCATGGATTACACAGCACCAGGGTGCTTACTATCAACAACGGTGTAAGGCAGGAGGGCCAGCAATGGGGTAGTGAACATGCTCCGGAGATCGACACGTACATTGCCGACAGGGTGTCCATCATCACGGGTGTTGAAGCGCTGAAATATGGGTCGGATGCGATCGGTGGGGTGGTACTCATCGATCCGAAGCCGGTGCGGCCGCTTCCCGGTTACAATGCAGAATTCAATACAGCCTATTCCACCAATAACGGAGAATATGTCTTCTCCGGTATTTTTGAGCATCAGCCCAAAAAATTGCAGTCTTTCAGCTATCGTTTGCAGGGTACATTGAAAAGAGCCGGCAATGTGAATACACCCGACTACCGCCTCGACAATACGGGGATGAAAGAGGAAAATTATTCGCTGTCGGCCAATTGGAGAAAGGAGCATTACCAGTTGCAGGCATATTATAGCCAGTTCAAAACCACCATCGGCATTTTTCCCGGTTCACATATCGGTAACCTTACAGACCTGCTCAACATTATACCGCAGCCCAGGCCAAACGAAGTTTTTCTCGGTGAAAAAACTTATGCCATCGAACGTCCCCGCCAGGAGGTCCTGCACCGGCTGTTTAAGTTGAAATCGTCGTTCGACAGCCACGGGCACAAGTTCAATTTGATGTTTGCCGGGCAATATAACCACCGCGACGAGTTTGACATTGTAAGGAGCAGCTCGAATACGAGACCGCAGGTTAGCCTTGCTCTCATGACGTTCAACGAAGAGCTTTCCTATGAGCATCCCGAATTTCATCATATCAACGGCACCATCGGTATTTCGTTGATGCAACAGGATAACTCGTATTCAGGGAGATACCTGATCCCCAATTACGTGTCTGAAAATTATGGAGCCTACTGGATCGAGAAATGGAGCCGCAACGATTGGGACATAGAAGGAGGGTTGCGGTACGATAATAAGAACATTCACACGAAGCGGCTCAAATTCAACGGCACGAGGGTGGATCATGATTTCACTTTTTCAACGATGGGTACATCACTGAATGTGGGCCATCATTTTTCGGGAAAGTTTCGTGCGAACATCAACGTCAACCTCACGAGCCGTGCGCCGTACGTCAATGAACTGCTGGTTGATGGTATTCACGACGGCGCAGGCACGTATGAGCAGGGAGACATCACGCTGAAGGCGGAAAAGTCTTTTAACCTGTCGGGGGGATTCAACTACACCAGTGAGAACAAAAGGTTTTCTTCCGAAGTATATGTCTATCATAATCCCATCAGGGATTTCATTTACCAGCAACCGAAACCTGAGGAGCCCGTGCTGACGATTGTTGGCGCCTTTCCGAAGATACAATACCAGCAAACGGATGCCCTGCTGCAAGGGTTCGACGTGTCGGCGAGTTATAAGCTCATTGAACCGCTCCAACTGACATCGAAATTTTCGATGCTGCGGGCGCGGAACCGCGAAACGAACGACTGGCTGATATTAATGCCCGCCGACAAATGGAGAAACACGCTTTCCTACCATTTTAAGCCGCACGGTAAATTCAGCAACAGTTATGTTTCTGCCGAAGTTACTTCTACCTATGCACCGCGCGTGCCGGCAGATTATATGGCAAAACAGGATTACAAGGCGCCTCCGGGCCCCTATACGCTTGTAAATATTGATGTGGCAACAGCGGTGAAAATGTTTGGAACAAACGTGACGATAGGCCTGGGCATAAGAAACCTGTTGGATGAAGCGTATCGCGATTATCTAAACAGTTTCCGTTATTATGCCGACGAGATGGGAGGGAACATTAC
>CAMPGT010000150.1 GCA_946885665.1 uncultured Chitinophagaceae bacterium
CCCTGGAACGCATGGCCGGTAAACCCTGCTTCACCTTCGCCGTGAATTGTTTCATAACTTTCCTTCCACCCTCCCGATCTCACGGAAGTAAATACCTTGCTGTCGTACCTCGTATTGAAATCGCCGGTAAGCAACTGCACAAAGCCGGGTTGGTATTGGGCACTCTCTTCCACCACCATTTTTGCCTGGTTGATTTTCGCCTCACCCGAAACATGATCGAGATGCAGGTTCACCACCCTCAATTCTTTTCCGCTCTTTTTGTCTTGTAGGCGAACCCAGTTTGCGTGCCTTGCTCTCGCGGTGTCCCATGATTTGCTTCCTGCCACCAGTGGTGTTTCTGAGAGCCAGTAAGTGCCTCCTGTGAGCAGCTCATACCTGTCTTTGGAAAAAAGTATCGGGTTTTTAGCGATGCCGTAATAACCCGTGGGATGCGGATCCATTTCGGGACCGTCGAACCCGAATAATTGATAGGAAGGGAAATATTTTCTGAAATCATCGGCCTGCACTTTCAGCACTTCCTGCAACGAGATGATGTCTGGCTTTTTGTTTTCAATAATCTTCAGGCATATATCTCTTCTTGCAGACCAGCCAACGCCTTTTGCTTCATCCACATCGAGTGCCACGCGAATATTGCAGCTCATGATGCGATGATGATGGTCATTTTTATTGAGCAACATTGCTGTTTCCCTGCCGAAAGCGGGCATTACCGGTAACAGTGCAGTTGCACCCAGTCCTTTTAAAAAATTTCTTCTGCTGGCAGACATGTTATTGAATCGTTTAGAAATAAAAATTTAAGGCACCAGTTCTTCTTTAGCAATACGCAGGTAAGCTCCTTTGTCGAGCAGTTCCCTTTGCAATTGTTTTACGTTGATGTCGGCGGGCTGTATCCCCTGCCGTACGGCCATCTTCGCTGCACGTCCGGCTGCTTCGCCCATGGCCATGCACGGCGCCATTACACGAATGGCAGACATCGCTTCGTGAGTCGCCGAAATGCATCGTCCCGCTACGATCAGGTTCTTCACTTTTTGAGGAATCAGTGAACGATAGGGAATGTCGTAACAATCGCCGCACCATTCCAGTGTACAGCCGCCTCCCTGCGGATGATGTATATCCAAAGGGTAACTGGCCACAGCGATCGCATCATCAAAATGACGGCAGCCCAACACATCTTCGCGCGTCATGGTGTAGTGACCGTCTATACGTCTTGTTTCCCTGATGCCGAGGAAAGGCGCGGTCTTTAAGAAGTAAGCATTCTCAAAACCGGGTACGTAATCAATAAGGTATTTCTGAATGTCGTGTATTTGTTTCCTGCCTTCTATTTCTCCATAAGTAAGGCTGCCGGGGTCGGTTCCGTTTACGCCGTTCACCCTCGTCATGTTCACCCACACTTCTCCTTTGCGTAAACCGGTGATGAGAATGGTACGCTCCGTTGTTAATGTCAACCCATCCTCCTGTGCTTTTTTCACCAGGTTGCGCATTCCTACCAATACGAATTGGTTATTCTGACCAAAATACTCGGCAGGAATAAAATCGGTGAGATAAGTTCTCGGTTCGGTGGCCACGCTGGTACGCAGCTTTTCCGTGTCCACGCCTCCCAGGCAAAACATCAGCGTTGGCGGCTGCACGCCCCCGTGCTCGTTGCCATACTCACAAGGCACACCTGCACGGTAGGCCACATCGGCATCACCGCTGCAATCAACGATCGTTTTGGCCAGTATTGCCTCGCGCCCTGCCTTGCTTTCAATGATCACACCTTTCAGTTCATCTTTTTCTATTACCACGCCGGCGCAAAATGCATAGAACATTACGTCCACCTTGCTTTCCACCAGCATTTCCAGCGCCACTGTTTTTACCGCCTCGGGCTCAACCAGCGTCAGGCTCATGTGCAATGGGCACGGACGGTGCTCGCTCGACGCCTGCACGGCCTTCAGGCGATCAATTAGATTTTGTGGAAGTCCCTTTATGATCTGGTTGCCTTTTTGCCCGAGAAACCCGAGTATGGGCAGGCCGATCGTCATGTTGCCGCCCACGAAGCTCCGGCTCTCGATCAGCATCACATTTAGACCATCCTCGGCAGCTGCCAACGCGGCCATAATTCCCGACGGCCCGCCACCGATGACGAGAACATCTGTTTCTTTTCTAACATTAATTTCCCTTGCGGGCTCTGTAATTTTTTTTGTTATACTATTTTTCATCAGACTGTATTTACATTAGAAGCGGCATCATTTTTTTCGGAAGATGCGTTTAGAGGTTTTTCACGCCGCACCATCGTCCATAAAAGCAGTACGGCAATGGGGTGCAGAAAACCCATGGCGATAAATATTTTCCCGGCGCCCAGCGTGCCGATAAATTCTCCTACAAAATAATTGAACAGCACAGCACCCAATGCACCAAAGCCTCCTGCAATACCGAGCACGCTCGCCACATTTTTTACCGGGAAAGCTTCTGCCACCACCACGCTGATGGTAAACAACCAACTGAGGCAGGCAATGGCCACGATGCTGAACACCGCCAAAGTGGCCCACGCACTGCTCAGGTAGGGCGTGAGTATGCACAAAGGACTAAGCACCGCAACTGCCGTCAGCATCAGCTTTCTTGCTCTTAGAGGCGCGTGACCCTTTCTCACCAGCTTATCCGACCATGCCGAAGTGGCGATGGCGCCTACATCAGCGAACAAAAACGGTATCCATCCGAACATGCCCACCTGTGCAAGGGTGAGTCCCGACTCCTCCTGCAAATATCCCGGCAACCAAAAAAGGCAGAAGTACCAAACCGGATCGCTGACAAAGCGTATCAGTATGACGCCCCATAAGCTGCGCGTGCCCCAAAGCTGCTTCCACCGGAAGGACGCCGATAAGCCGCCGGTTGTTGAATCAGTTGCCGCCTGGAGGATGTGCGGCGGTGGTTCCCTATAAATGACCTTCCACAATACAGCGATCACGAGGCCGATGACGCCCATTGCGATAAAAGCCGTTTGCCAGTTGTATGTCAGCGCCAGCCATGCGATGACCGGCGGCGCAATGATGGCGCCGATAGAGCTGCCCGCCACGCAAAGACTGTTGGCAGTTGCACGCAACTTACCCGGGAACCACACTGTCACCACCTGCAACTGCGCCGGGAAATTAGTGGGCTCCGCTGCGCCCAGCAGTCCGCGGAAAAAACCGAACTGACCAATGGTTCTCGAGATGCCGCCGCCAATGCAGGCCAGCGACCACGCAATTACCCCGAAAAACATTACCATCCTGGCGCCCAGCCTGTCCACCATCCAGCCGGTAATAGGATACATGATGGCATAACATATAGTGAATACATTCAGGATCATCGCATAGCCGCCGTCATCCATGCTGAACTCATCTTTTAGCACAGGCTTCAATACTGACAAAATTTGCCTGTCTATATAATTGAACACGATAGCCAGAAAAATAATGGCCACGATAAACCAGCGTCTCCTTTCAGGGCTTAGCAATCCTTTCATCCCATGCAATTCATATTCTTTTAAAAACACCTAATAGCCCGGGTTCTGCACCAGGTTGTTATTTACATCCATTTCCGATTTAGGAATCGGCCACAGTTCATCCTTGTTTTCGCGATACACAACTTCCTGCGTGGTGAAATATTTACTGGCCTCAGCATGATTGTAAATCGGCGTATAGCTTTCATCAAAACCTACCAGCACATCGCCGGTCCATTCCTTCGCATCACGGTTAAGGTATAAATATCCATTCATAACATCATTGGCAATTCCCCAACGGCGCAGGTCATACCACCTCAAGCCGTCATTCGCCAGTTCCACTTTGCGCTCGTAGCGCAGGGCTTTCCTTAAGTCAGCCTGCGACAAACCATCGGGTAAATCGGGCATGTGTGCACGGCGGCGAATCTCATTGATGGCGTCGTAAACGGTATTGTCAATTTCGTTGGCCTCGATCTTAGCCTCTGCATAGATCAACAGCAGTTCGGCGTAACGGAAAATGCCGACGTTCAAATCCGATTTGCCGCTCACCGATGTGGAAGAAAAATCAGCGATATCCACCGGCTTGCGCCACAAATAGCCGCTGAACGACCGGTAAGCATTTGTTGCATCGTTATTCTTTACCGTGCTCGGCGTGCTGCTTTCTCCATTGATCACCGGCCAGTAGTTGAACACAGTTGAAAAACTGGTATTCGGCTCAAACTGGTAGCCCATATAGCGAGAGTGCGGGCGCACACAATACATGTCCAGCCTGGGATCGCGGTTTTCAAATGGCTTCGAGGCATCGTACAGCGGAGATTCCGTAATAGGTAATCCGTCAATCGCCTGGAAAGTGCTGATCAGGTCCTGTGTGGGGCCCCAGTAAGAAACGCCTTTGCCCAGGCGCGACGCAGCATAATATTGCTGGTTATGCGTATTGCCGGGAACCGACAAATTATATTCAGCTACCCAGATCCATTCCTTGCTCGTCTTGAAACCTTCATGTCCAAAGATATTCGATACATCAGGTTCGCCTGCGCTATGATCCTTGCCAACAAAATCGATCGAAGTATTGAAAGGCGTTAGTTCATGTATGCCTGCAGACAGGTCAATGGCCATTTTCGATGCCTCGGCTGCAACTTTGTATTGGTTGGCGTATAGCGCGATCCTTGCCTTCAGCATATACGCGGCCACGCTCGACGCTCTCACATTTCCAAACTGCGCCTGTGACGCCGGAAGCTTGTCGGCAATAGCCGTTAGTTCGTCAAGCAAAAATGTTTGGATCTCGCTCTTCGGCGTTCTGGCAACACTTGAATTTTCCAAATCAACCGAAGCTGTGAGCAAAGGAACATCGCCGTACAGCTCTATCAATTGCGAATAAGAATAGGCCCTGATAAAACGCAATTCCGCATCCAGTTCATCATATTCTTCCGCAGACATCAGGCCTTTTATCTGCTCCATGTTATCAAGAACAGTATGGCAGCGCGCGATGCTGCGGTAGTAATACTCCCATGGCTTGGTGGCTAAAGCATTGTCCGTAGTAACGGCGCTCGTAATCGGCGACGTGTAATTGTTACCGGGTCGCGCATAACCGATGTCGGTAATGTTATCCATCACGTGCCAGATGGGCGTGCTGGAAGCGTCGAGTTCGCTTAAAGACTGATAAGCGCCAAACAATCCCATTTCTGCCTCTTGCGGCGTTGCAGGGAATTTACCTGTTGACGGACCATTCAGCGAGAAGCGATCAATTTTGCTGCAGGCAGACAGCGTTAGCATCGATCCCAATGCTATAGCTGCAATTATATTTATGTTATTGAACGTTTTCATTGTCTTCTAGAATTTTAAGTCAATACCAAATGTGAATACCTTAACCTGTGGATAGAAATTACCTGCGCCCAGTGCTACGCCATCCGACGCGCCGGCATCGTAGTTAATTTCAGGATCGTATCCTTCATAAAATTTGGTTTGGGTGAATACGTTTTGTCCGTTTACATAGATAAATGCGCTTTGCAATCCATATTTATTTAAAAACCCTGTGGGTATTTCATAACCGAGCTGAATGTTCTTCAAACGGAAATACGACGCGCTTCTCATCCATAAAGTAGAGTTCTGTGTGTTGTTGGTAGACGTGATGGATACGCGTGGCAGCGCAGCATCTTTATTGTCTTCGCTCCAGTAATCCAGTTGCCATGGCTTGATGGCGCTGGAGTTGGCAGCGGGGATAACGTAGTGTGCATTCAGATAGCCATCCACCTTGCCCACGCCCTGGAAGAATGCGTTTAACCGAAAACCTTTCCATCCCAAATCTATATTACCTCCATAAGTGTAACGGGGAATCGTGCTGCCGATGATCACCTTGTCATTGTCGGTAATTTTACCATCCGGAACAGCTTTACCGTCGGCATCATATGCCCCGGCAACATCCACGTAACGTACGTCGCCAGGTTTGAGGGTTCCGATTTGTTCGGGGCCGTTGTCAATTTCTTCCTGTGTTTGGTAAAAACCATTTGCCCTGTAACCGTAGATCGAATTAATGGCATATCCTTCCTGCTGGCGCAATAATTCTCCCGATGTTTGGCCGTTCATGTCGATAATTTTGTTCTTCACATCCGACACGTTGATGCCAACGCCGAGGTTGAAATCGCCCCATCGGTCGTCGTACCGTGCAGAAAATTCCCAACCCTTATTGCTTACCACCGCCGCGTTCTGGTAGGGAGATGCTAAACCTGTCAACTCGGAAGTATTTAGTTTCAGCAGGATGCCATCGGTAAGTTTATCATACAAGTCGAATGTTATGGACAGCTTGTTAAACAAATTCGCATCGAGGCCAATTCCTTTCATCACAGTTTCCTCCCAACGCAGGTCGGGATTCGAGAGTGTTGTTTGTGCCACCATCTGGTAGATATTGCCTCCCATCGAAACACTTCCCAACGACAAGGCTTCTGCAAAAGGATAATAAGAATTGCCGATATTCTGATTCCCCAGCTTACCCCATGAACCCCTTATCTTCAACATCTTCACCACAGGGCTGATGCCATCCATAAAAGATTCTTTGGAAATGAGCCATCCGGCCGAGAAAGAAGGAAATCCGGCCCATCGGTTATCATTGATAAAACGCGATGTGCCATCATACCTGAAGTTGGCTTCAAACAGGTATTTTCCGAGGAAATCATAATTGAACCTTCCAAAACCCGATACCAATATCCACTGGTTGCGCAAGCTGTTGTTATCCTTCGTTTCGTTATCGGCGCCCGCGGCAAGCACTTCATAGTTATCATAGGTGAAGTCTCTTCTGTAACCCGACAAATACTTCTCGTCGTACGTTTCCCTCGACGTTCCGGCCATCAGCTTGAAATGATGATCGCCGAAATCTTTTTGTGCGGTGGCCTGAAATTGATATGTGCCGTAGAAATACCTGTATGCCGCTTCCGTCAGATCAGTGAACGTATTTGCTGCACCCGCTTCCGAGCCGTCTTCATAATACGTCATCAAACTTTTCGTGAATGCGTGTACGTTTCGCGTCAGATAGCGGGGGGCGACCATACCGGTTAGCGACAACCACTTTGTGGGCTCATAGTTGAGGCTAAGGTTGCCCCAAAATTCAAGGTTGTTGGTTTTTCGGTTTCCTCCGTCTTCAATATAACCCACCGGGTTAATTTTCACCCAGCCGTCCGACCATAAGTCTCCATAACGGATAGGTATATTCGTAGGCATTCTTCCCAGGTAGTTCCATATGGTTCCTTCATCTGCAATTTGCGTCCTGTTCTTATTGGTAACCGCAACGTCAAACTTGATGCTGAACTTGTCGCTGGGTGTAATATCCAGGTTGTTGCGGAATATAAAACGCTTGAAGTTGGTATTCTTGATGATGCCTTCCTGGTCCACGAAACTCAGCGACGGAGCCGCGCGAACGATGCCGCTGTTCACCATCACCGAAATAAAATGGCTGTGCATCAAACCGCTTCCCTGCAGTATTTGATCCTGCCAGTCGTAATTGCCAGGGTTCCCGGCATAACTCTGCCTGAAGTTCTCGATATCCTCGTCGCTATAAATATTTATACCGTTATCGTTCATGCTGGCATCGTTGAACACCTTCATGTAAGTGAGGCCGTCTGTAACTTTCGGGATCGCCGTTGGTGTTTGCTTTCCAACATATCCGCGGTAGTTCACCGACATCTTATCTTTTGCGCGTTTGGTGGTAACGAGTATTACACCGTTGGCGGCCCTGGAACCATAAATAGCGGCCGAGGCGGCATCTTTTAATATGGATACCGACGCAATCAGGTTGGGATCCACATCATCGAGCGAGCCGGCCACCCCATCGATGACCACCAACGGGTTGCTGTTGGAACCGCCAAAAGAGTTGATACCCCTTATCCGGATTTGGCCCGCGTCTCCACCCGGCGAGCCTGTTTGCGAGGTAACGGTAACGCCTGCTGCGAGCCCCTGCAAGGCGTTGGAAGTGGAAATATTGGGGCGGTGCTCAATTTGGTCGCTGCTGATGGTGGCCACCGAACCTGTTAAATTCGCTTTCTTCTGTGTGCCGTAACCAACTACCACCACTTCATTGAGGCCGGCCGCTTCATTTTGCAGTACCACGTTCAAAATTGTACCACCTGGTATTGCCAGTTTTTTTTCAGTGTACCCTACCATCGAAAAAACCAGGCTGTCGGCCGATTCAGGTACGTTGATCGAGTAATTTCCGTTTGCATTGCTGGCCGTGCCTGTTGTGGCCGACTCGAGCCTTACGCTTGCGCCTTCGAGGGGACTGTTGTTCTCGTCGGTTACTTTACCAGTGATTTTTTTGGATTGTGCCGCAGCGGGCGCGGCGAAGATGAGCACCCATAACAGGCAGAGCAGCGAACTATGCATTAGCTTTCGCGCATTGCTTTGCTGGCGAAGGATGGCAAAGCAGTGATTTTTTCTCATACAGCTTGGTTTTTGAATATTTACAAATTTTCTTTTAGCCATCAGTTCATTTTATTTTGTTTCAAATCAGGTTAAATAAGTCTGACTTTGGCAAAGAAATTCCCTGTATTTAAAGAGAATGTTTCCTGCCTATGAACAAAATGTTATGGAAAGATGGCATATAAAGAGCAATCGTTACCGATAGGTGCTCCCAGAAGCGGGTAATCTGCTCCCGAAGTCATCGGTATTGAAACCAAATGTAACAAAACTAAATTCAATTAAACAAAATTAAACAAAAAGAAAGTTTATTTAAGTAATCTTGGGGGCGGGCAGCTTTATTGTTGGGAAGAATTGGGGAAGACTTTGTAAGTCTTTGAAATATTATTAGAAAATGACGACTTTGTGAAATAAAACTTATTTATGAAGACGATTACAGACAGGCATCAGTTCATTCTTAAAAGGCTCAGTGAGAAGGGCAAGGTAAGCATCCCCCAGCTTATTGATGAAATGCAGGTAAGCGGGGTGACCATCAGGAAAGACCTGAAACTGCTTGAAGAAAAGAAGCTCCTTTTCCGTACCCGCGGCGGCGGCTCCATTAATAATCCTTATGCCATAGAGCGGCCCATTGATGAGAAAGAGTTTATTAAGTCGGACGAGAAAAAGAAGATCGCGAAGGCTGCTCTTGGCCTTATTGGTCATAATGACTCTATCATTATCGGTTCGGGCACCACGGTGTTTGAGCTGGCGCGTCAGCTGCATCCTGATAAAAGGATCATTGTTATTACGCCTGCGCTGAAAGTGGCATTGGAGCTAAGTAACCGTCCCCATGTGGAAGTGCTTCAGTTGGGAGGGCTGGTGCATCAAAGTTCATCTTCCACTGCGGGTTCGTTTGCCGAGAAAATACTGGATGAACTGTCGTGCGGCGTTCTTTTTTTGGGGGTTGATGGTATTGACCTGGAGCATGGGTTGACCATTACGAATATTGTGGAGGCGGGCCTTAACCAGAAAATGATCAAGCTGGCGCAGACGGTTGTGGTGCTCGCCGACAGCTCAAAATTCGACCGGCGCGGGTTAGGAAAAATATGCAACCTCGACCAGATCGATTACATCATCACTGACAGCGACGTAAACAGCGAAATAGTGAACAAAATTGAAAAGTCTGGTGTTAAGGTGGTTATTGCGGAATAGATTTGGGGGGAAATATCAATCGTCATCGATTTGTTAAAGGTC
>CAMPGT010000151.1 GCA_946885665.1 uncultured Chitinophagaceae bacterium
CTCCAGGTGTGTTACAAAATGCCTGGGAATACCTGCATCAGTAATAATGCGGTCAACGTTTTCTATACCGCAAATTCTTCCCAAGCCTCTTTTCCCAAACTTCGTTGAATCCGACAACACGATCACCTTTTGTGAAATGGAGATCATTTGCCGGTTAAGATGCGCCTCCATCACGCTGGTTGTCGTCAACCCGAATTCAAGGTCAATGCCATCCACTCCGAGAAACAATTTTGTGCTGGAAAAATCGGAGAGAATATTTTCTGCATAAGGGCCCGTAACAGAGGAGGAGCTTTTCCGAAGCATGCCGCCCAACTGCACGATCTCTACCTCGGGATGTTTCATCAGTTCGAGCGCCACATTCAGTGCCGACGTGATAACCGTAAGGCTCTCTTTCGGTTGAATATTTTTTGCAAGTGCGAGCACCGACGTGCCGGAGGCGATGATCACGCAGTCGTTGGCCTCAATGCCTTCCGCTGCCACCGCGCCGATCTTCATTTTTTCAGCTATCTGCAGCTTTTCCTTTTCGTTTACAGGCCTGTCCACGGTATACGGATTGTTCATTGTGGCGCCCCCGTGCGTGCGGTAGAGAAGGTTTTTCTCTTCCAGCAGTTTGAGGTCCTTCCGGATGGTTACCGTCGACACCTTCAGCGCCTTGTAGAGATCCACCACATTCACGTTTCCCTCGCTTTGCAGCTTTCGCAAAATATACTGATGTCTTTCGGCTATATTGATCATATATTAAAAAGTAGGTAAGGGATGAACAAAATTAAGTATTAAGTATCAGCTTTTTAGGCAAAACCCTCCTTATGGATAAAGGTTAAAAAATTAATTTTAAAGTTTCGTTTTGTTTCTAAAGATTTTATATATCTTCGAAACCGAAGTTAAAAATCGAGAAACGAAAGTACTGCAAAGTTGATGGAGGAAAAAAAACTGCTGCACAGGAGCAACAACATCAGGCATCTTGAAGAAAATGGATCGGGTTGGGATCTGATCATCATTGGGGGAGGCGCCACGGGCCTCGGGATAGCGGTGGACGGTGCAAGCCGTGGTTTGAAAACCCTTCTCCTGGAGCAGTCGGATTTCGCGAAAGGCACGTCCAGCCGCAGTACAAAGCTTGTTCACGGCGGGGTGCGCTACCTCGCGCAGGGCGACATCGGACTCGTATATGATGCGCTGCGCGAACGGGGCCTGCTGCTGAAAAATGCGGGGCATGTGGTGAGTCGCCAGTCGTTTGTGATCCCCTGCTTCGGCCTGTGGGACACATTAAAATATGGCATCGGGCTCAAGTTGTATGACTGGCTGGCCGGTCGCTTTAGTTTCGGTTCGTCGCGGTATCTGAAACAAAAGGAAATAATTCAATATCTTCCGAACCTAAAGGAAAAGAAGTTGAAAGGTGGTATTGAATACTTCGACGGCCAGTTCGACGATGCCAGGCTGGCGGTAAACCTGGCCCAAACCAGTGCAGCGGCCGGTGGCGTTTTGCTGAACTATTTCCCGGTAAAGCAGTTACTGAAGGTAAATGGCAGGGTGAACGGCGTTATTGCCACCGACCTCGAAGCCAATAAAGATTACACCCTTACGGGAAAAGTGGTGATCAATGCCACGGGTGTTTTCGTGGACGATGTGCTGCAGATGGACGTGAAAGAAACGAAACCCCTCGTGCGCCCCAGCCAGGGTGTTCACCTGGTGTTTGAAAAATCATTTTTGAACAGCACCAGTGCCGTGATGATCCCCAAAACCGCAGATGGACGCGTACTGTTTGCCGTACCCTGGCAGGACCACGTGCTGGTGGGCACCACCGACACGCCGCTCGACAAACACTCCCTTGAACCGCGTGCACTCGAAGCCGAAATACAATTTATACTCGATACCGTCGGGCAGTATTTTTCGAGAGCGCCGCGCCGCGAAGATGTGCTGAGTGTGTTCGCCGGGTTGCGCCCGCTGGCGGCGCCCGACAAAGACGCCGACAGTACGAAAGAAATTTCACGCGACCACAAACTGATGGTGAGTGCCTCGGGATTGGTGACCATCACCGGCGGTAAATGGACCACCTACCGTAAAATGGCGGAGGAAACGGTGAACAAAGCAATAGAAGCAGGCGCATTACCGAAAAGAAAAAGCAGTACGCGCGATTTGAAAATACACGGAAGCGGCAACACCTCTTCGAAAACGTTCCTTGCTATATATGGCACCGACGAAAATAATATTAAAGCGCTGATCAGCAATCAGCCTTCGCTGGCCAGGAAACTGCATGAAAATTTTCCATACACCGAAGCACAGGTAATATGGGCCGTTCGCCAGGAAATGGCAAGAACGGTGGAGGATGTGCTCGCAAGAAGATTGCGTCTTTTGTTCCTTGATGCGAAAGCCGCTGCTGCATGCGCTCCGAGAGTGGCAGAACTGCTTGCGCAGGAACTGCACCGTGATGAAGAGTGGAAGAAAAAGCAGCTAATAGATTTTGTTCAATTGTCGAGCCAGTATTTACTGAAAGAAGATATCTTCAACAAAAACAATCAGCCAACGAATGACAAGCTATATTCTGTCTCTTGACCAGGGCACAACCAGTTCGCGTGCAATTGTATTTAACAAGGAAGGAGCCATCGTATCGATGGCACAGAAGGAGTTCAGGCAATTTTATCCGCAACCCGGCTGGGTCGAGCATGATGCCATGGAAATATGGTCCTCACAGGCATCTGTACTCGCCGAAGTGCTGGTGAAGGCCGGCGTATCTGCCAAAGATATTGCGGCAATAGGCATCACCAACCAGCGCGAAACAACAGTGGTGTGGGAAAGAGAAACCGGCAAACCCATCTGCCCGGCTATCGTTTGGCAGGACAGGCGTACCGCCGGCATGTGCGACGATCTGAAACAGAAGGGCCTTGATAAAATGATCCAGGAGAAAACCGGGTTGATCGTGGACGCCTATTTTTCGGCTACCAAGATCAAGTGGATGCTCGAGAATGTGGAAGGCGCACAGGAAAAAGCAGCGCAGGGCAAGCTCGCCTTCGGCACAGTTGATTCTTGGCTGATGTGGAACCTTGCCGGCAACGGTTTGCATGTTACCGACATTACCAATGCATCGCGAACCATGCTGTTCAACATCCACACCCAACAATGGGATGATGAATTGCTGCAACTGTTCGGCGTTCCTGAAAGTATGCTGCCCGAGGTGAAATCATCCAGCGAGGTGTATGGCCACACGTCGGGTAAGATTCTGGCCGCGCAAATTCCGATAGCCGGTATCGCCGGCGACCAGCATGCGGCGTTGTTCGGACAGATGTGCACGCAAAAAGGAATGGTGAAGAACACCTATGGCACCGGCTGCTTTATGCTGATGAATATTGGCGACAAACCTATCCTCTCAAAAAATAAACTGGTTACCACCATCGCCTGGAAAATCGGCAACCAGGTTCAGTACGCTCTCGAAGGAAGTATTTTTATCGGTGGCGCCGTGGTGCAGTGGCTGCGCGACGGACTCGGAATTATCTCAACATCTGCTGAAGTGGAGAATCTTGCGCAACAGGTACCGGATAACGGCGGCGTGTATATGGTGCCGGCATTTGCAGGATTGGGCGCGCCTCACTGGAACCAACATGCGCGCGGCACCATTGTGGGACTTACGCGCGGCACAACCGCGGGTCACATCGCACGCGCAGCATTGGAGAGCATAGCTTTTCAGACGATGGAAGTATTGAAGGCAATGGAGGCTGATGCAGGCACAAGCATTAAAGAACTCCGGGTGGACGGCGGTGCGACCGTTGATGATCTCCTGCTCCAGTTCCAGGCCGATGTGCTGAACACCATCGTGGTGCGGCCGCAGATCACTGAGACGACGGCGATGGGGGCCGCTTACCTGGCAGGACTGGCAGTTGGATACTGGAAAGATCTGAATGATATTCAGAAGCAGTGGAAGGCAGACAGGTATTTCGATCCCAATGAAAACAATTCGATGGCGCCACTGATCGAAGGATGGCACAGGGCGGTGAAGGCAACAAAGGCATGGGCCGGTTAACAATTAATTTATGTTTACTTAACACATACCTAAACAGAACCTAACGATTATGTCAGAATTTGCCGCCGAATTAATTGGAACGATGTTGCTGATACTGCTCGGCAACGGGGTGGTTGCCAACGTCATCCTCAAAGGAACGAAAGGAAATAACGGGGGATGGATAGTGATCACAACCGGATGGGCCCTCGCAGTGTACGTAGGCGTTGTATTCGCCGCACCTTACAGCGGAGCGCATCTCAATCCCGCGGTTACGATCGGACTTGCCATAGCCGGAAAATTTGCCTGGGCAAAAGTCGGCATGTTTATCCTTGCCCAGATGGTGGGCGCAATGATTGGATCTTTCATCGTGTGGATCGTGTACAAGGATCATTTCACCGCAACGGAAGATGCCGACACGCAACTGGCAGTGTTCAGCACGTCGCCCGCGATTAAAAATATCGTGTTCAATTTTTTGAGTGAAGTGGTCGGAACATTCGTGCTGGTATTTGTCGTATTCTATTTCACGACTGCTGAAATGGGTCCGGATAAAACACCGATAGGGCTCGGCTCGCTGGGAGCCATCCCGGTGGCGTTCCTCGTATGGGCCATCGGCCTTTCATTGGGAGGAACAACGGGATACGCCATTAACCCTGCGAGAGATTTTGGACCGCGCATCGTGCATGCTTTTTTACCCCTGAAACACAAAGGAAGCAGCAACTGGAAATACGCGTGGGTGCCGATTATAGGACCGTTCGTAGGTGCGGCCATTGCTGCGGTGCTATACCTGTCACTTAATAATTAACGATACAACCTAACAGACACACTTAAATGAACCAGTGCTTTATGAAAAATCTTTTAATGGTGAGGAGCGCCGCGATTTTGCTGGCGGTTATCGGTTTTGCGCTGACGGCCTGCGAACCGGCGAAAAGCGATACAGGAAAAAAGGATATGAGTGAATTTTTCAAAATAGGTCATCGTGGTACAAGGGGATTGATGCCCGAAAACACTATTCCCGCTATGAAGCGCGCACTCTCTGAAGGCGCCAACACGATCGAAGTGGATGTGCATGTAACGAAAGACAAAAAAGTGATCGTTTACCACGATGCATCTTTTAATCCTGCCTACACTACAATGCCCGACGGCAGTGAAATTCCGAAAGAGAAAAGAAAAGACTACATTTTTTACCAGAATAATTATGATGACCTGCGCAAGTTCGTGATAGGCATGAAAGAATATCCCGACTTTCCGCAGCAGCAGCGAATGGCGAGCTACGCGCCGTTGCTATCCGAACTGATCGATTCAGTCGAAGCATATACAAAAGAAAAATCGCTTCCCGATGCCTATTACCTTGTTGAAATAAAGTCAGGCGAAAAATCTGACGGCGTCGAACAGCCAGCACCCGAAGCGTTCATGAAATTGCTCATGGATGTTTTGGAGCCAATGAACCTTGGGAAGCGGCTTTATGTACAGTCATTCGACATGAGGCCGCTGCAGGTGCTGCACAAAACGCATCCCGGCCTGCAGCTTGGTTTTCTCACCGGCGACATCACTGCATCTTTCGAAGAAAATATCAAAAAACTCGGTTTTAACCCCACTCTTTATAACCCCCATTATAAGCTTGTTACGGAAGAACTGGTAGAAAAGTGCCACTCCGGCAACATGCTGATAGAGCCCTGGACCGTAAATACCATAGAAGAGATGAAGAAAATGAAAGCAATGGACGTGGACGGTATCATTACGGATTACCCCAACCTTTTCCGGCAGCTCTGATCTAAAAATCATAGGGCAAAATGCACCTGACTAATCGCTGAAAAGCGGTTATCCTGGGCCGTTACTGCCTAAAAAAACAACAATTATGTTTCAACCCATATCTCCACACTTCTTTTTTAAATCACAATTTATGGATTCAATTACCAAACCAATGCTGGCTGCGCTGCGATTGCTGGCCTGCCTTGCCTTATTCACCTTTGCCAATTACTCGCTGCAGGCGCAGCAAACAGTAACGGGCAAAGTGCTGTCCGCAGAAGATAACACACCGTTGCCGGGCGTAACCGTCGAGGTATCGGGAGCCGAAACCGCGGTCACCACAGGCGCCGACGGAAGCTTTTCCATCAGGGCGGCTTCCGGCGCCTCACTTTCGTTTTCAACGATCGGATATCTTTCCAAGCAAATCAAAGTGAATGATGCCGTTGTTGGTGTCGTTACGCTGGAAGAAGATGTCAAGTCATTGAACTCGGTTGTTGTGGTGGGATACGGAACACAGAAAAAAGTAAATCTCACGGGATCGGTAGTGACGGTTGACATGACCGGAAAAGAAGGTCAGCCCATCACGAATGTGAGTAATGCACTGCACGGCACACCGGGTCTCTTCGTCAACCTGGGCAACAGCCAGCCTGGCGTTGACCGTTCATCCATTCGCATAAGAGGTATCGGAACACTCAATGAGAATGATCCGCTCGTGTTGGTTGATGGTGTTGAATATTCGATGGATGAACTCAACCCCAACGACATTGCCAGCATTTCGGTACTGAAGGATGCATCTGCCGCGATCTACGGTTCACGTGCAGCCAACGGCGTGATACTGGTTACCACCAAAACCGGTAAGGGCGCTTCCAAAGTAAATTATAATTATTACTACGGTATACAGCAGCCCACTACAATGCCCGACGCGATCTGGGACCCGATCGTTTATATGAAGTTGAAGAACCAGGCCGAAATAAACGGCGGCAAGCAGGCGGTGGATTATTCTGATGAGGAGATCGCAGAATATCAAAACGGATTGAAAACCGATCCATTCACTTATCCTTCGAGCAACTGGTTCGACATTGCGCTCGAAAACGGCATCATCCAAAAGCATGACGTGAGTGTTTCGGGAAGCAGCGATAAGTACCAATACCGTTTTTCGCTCGGCTATCTCGACCGTGATGGTGTGATCATCGGCCCGAATAACCGTGAAAAGAAATATTCTATCGGGCTGAACAGTTCGATCAATGTCACCAAAAAGTTGAAAGTGGGGTTGACCCTCGATGGTTACTATCGCCAATATACACAACCGTTCTACACCAGCTTCTGGACGTACCTGATGAGAACGTTGCCGATCCTTACCGATACATTGGCCGACGGCCGTTACGGTAATTCATGGCTCAGAACGCCGGGCCGCAATAACTGGGAAAACCCGAGAATGATTGCGTACACCGGGTATGGCAAAAAAACAGTGCAGCGTTTTCTGGCGAGTGCATTTGCCGATTACCAGTTGCCGTTCGGTATCAATTACAAAATCAAATTCGGTATCGATAAGTACGATGGACTGCTGAGTGAGTTTACCCCTCAGGTGAAGACGTACAATCCAAAAACGGGTTCGTCTATTAACTGGAACAGTCCTTCCACTGCGCCGCGCGCGAAGAATACCGATTACAGCGACCTTAATATACATTTTTACAACACGTTGGATTGGCAACACCAGTTCAATGGCGTTCATAACCTCAGTGTTATGGCAGGATCGAGTTACGACAGGTTCGGATCCGGCAGCTTTGTCGGTGCTATGACGGGCTATCTCGATGCAACGTTAACGGCGTTGGACGCGGGCACTGAACGATATGATGTGGGTGGGCACACCACAGAGGATGTGCTGGAATCTTACTTTGGACGTCTCAATTATGATTATGATGGCAAATACCTGTTGGAAGCGACTTTCCGTTACGATGGATCATCGCGCTTTGCACCGGGCAACCGCTGGGGTTTCTTTCCTGCAGTGTCTGCCGGATGGCGCATCGACAGGGAGTCGTTCTTTGGAGGAGCGGGCAACCTGTTCAGCCTCCTCAAGCTGAGGGGCTCGGTGGGTCAGATGGGTAACCAGCAGGTTCCTTTATACAGCTATGAAAATGCTATCGTGCTGGGACGCAACTATGCCTTTGGTGGAACACTTGCCTCGGGTGCAGCGGCAATTGCGTACTCCGATCGCAACATTTCATGGGAAACCACCACTACCTACGATCTTGGTATAGACGCGGAACTGCTGCGCAACAGGATCAGTATTACCGCCGACGTTTATAAAAAACGCACTACCGGAATTCTTCGTGAAGTGAACATCCCGGCACAGATCGGCGGGTTATCAGGTCCGCAGGAAAATATCGGAACGATGGAAAATATTGGCTACGAAATTGCACTGCGTTACCGCAACAGCATTGGCGCGTTCAACTACGACATCAATGGCAGCGTGTCGTACAACAGGAACGAGGTGGTGGATATAGATGGACAGATCCTCTATGACTACAACACAAACCTTTCTACCATTACGCAGGCCGGTTATCCCATCAATTCCTATTACCTGCTGCAGGCGGAAGGAATTTTCCAGAGCGATGAAGAAGTGGCCAACAGTGCCTTTCAAAGCAATGCCACTAAAGCGGGTTACATCAGGTTCCGCGACATCAATAAGGATAATATCATCAATGGCGACGACCGCGTGATCGTCAATACGTCCACCAACATTCCGAAGTACACCTACGGATTTGGTTTTAACGTGGATTACAAAGGACTTTCACTGAATGCATTTTTCCAGGGTGTTGCCGGGTTGAAAATATATCCGACAGCAAACCTTGCGTATCCTTTCAACAATGGCGCAAATGCGACATGGGAGTGGACAACAGATGCATGGACGCCCGACAACAAAGATGCACGTTTGCCGATCATTACAGAGAGTACGGGCAGCCAGGATAATTTCCAGCCATCTACCTTCTGGCTGAGGGATGGTTCGTACCTGCGTTTGAAGAATATTCAGCTCGCTTATTCCCTTCCCGACAGGTGGACCACTGCAGCGAAGATCAGCAAGGTGACTGTATTTGTGAACGCAGAAAATGCGCTGACGTTCTCGAAGTACGACGACTTCGATCCGGAATCACTTCTGAACGCGAGCACGCTTTATCACTATCCCATGCTGAAAACATTCAGTGGCGGAGTGAGGGTGTCCTTCTAAACGAGAACCATTGTTAATAGATAAAATGACCAAAATGAAAAATAAATTAATTGTTCTGATAAGCGCCTGTGCCGGACTGGTAATCGCAGGTTGCAACAAGAGCTTGTTGGATACTTCTCCCGATAACAAATACGTGGAGAGCAATTTCTGGACATCCGAGGCCGCAGCGGAAGCGGCACTCACAGGGTCGTACGCCCCGCTGACGTACACCGGTTTATTTGGCGGCGATGCCACACCGTTATGGGAAGAAACGGCATCGCCAAATGCGTACAATTACAGCAATTCTATCGGCTTTAACTTTATTGCCCTGGGCAAGCAGATGCCGAGCAGTGAAGGTATTATCCAGTCGAGGTGGCACGATTGCTACTCGGGCATTGGCCGTTGCAACACCTTCCTGGCAAAAGTGGATGAAGTGGAAATGTCGGATGAAACGAAGGCAAAGTGGAAAGGTGAAGCGCATTTTCTTCGCGCGCTGTACTACTTCATGCTGGAGAATTATTATGGCGGTGTGCCGCTGGTGCTCGATCCTCCCGATCGCGAAACGCAGTCTGAATTACCTCGTGCCTCACGGGAGGAAGT
>CAMPGT010000152.1 GCA_946885665.1 uncultured Chitinophagaceae bacterium
CGACGTGGTGAGCCTCGACCCGAAAGTGGGCCTCGAAGCTTCCTGGAAGAATGTGTTCTTCGTGCGGGGTGGTATCAATAACTTCCAGCAGGCGCTCGACGACAACGACTCGTCGAACGTTAAAAAAGTCTGGATATACCAACCCAGTGTAGGTGCAGGATTTAGAATAGCAAATGTTCAGATCGATTATGCGTTTACGAACCTGGCTAATCAATCGAACCCATTATATACCCATGTATTTTCATTAAAAGCCGACTTGAAGAAAAAGGCGAAGTAACGCGTGCCGAACCCATGATAACCCCGAAACCTTTTACAATGAAACGAATTATACCGTTTTTATTGTTGCTGATCAGTCTGACCGCCGCCGGACAATATAATAATGAGTGGATAAAATATTCACAGACTTATTATAAACTGAAGATAGTTAACAAGGGCCTTTACAGGATTTCAAAATCCGCACTCGATGCAGCGGGCATCGGTAATACGCCTGTTGAATTTTTCGAATTGTGGAAGAATGGCCAGCGGGTTCCCTTTCACACAATTAATGCCTCCGGGCCACTCGGCGCGGGTGGATATATCGAATTTTGGGGAGAAGGAAATGATGGTAAGGCCGATATGCCGCTTTACCGCAATCCCGCTTACCAGCACAGCAGTGACCATAGCCTGTTCACCGATACTGCCATTTACTTTTTAAGCGTCAATACCACGCAGTCGGGTTTTCGTTACACCGATCCCGGAAACGATGTCGGGTCGAACGTACTCGCGCCGGAGCCTTATTTTATGCACAAGGCTTCCAATTACTTTAGAAATATCATCAACAAAGGATTTGCGGCTGTGGTGGGCGAATATGTTTATTCTTCTTCTTACGACAAAGGGGAGTTTTGGTCGAGCACTGCAATAAAACCGGCCACACCTCTTGTGTCCAATCAAACGAACCTGCGTGTTTACGCGTCGGGCCCGAATGCCAGCCTCCGGTATGGCGCGATGGGCGATGCGCTGAATGCAAGGTCGCTGAAGGTATATGTCAACGGAACGATGATGCAGGAGTCGGTCCTGGATTATTTTAACGACGTGGTGGGTACGGTAAACGTGCCGCTCGCGCAAATCAACACGGCCAGCACGCCCATTAAATTCGAGAACACTTCGGCCATTGCGTCCGACAGGCTCGTGATATCCTTTTACGAACTCACTTACCCGCGCACGTTCAATTTCGACAATAAAAAATATTTCAAATTCAGCCTGCCCGCCAGCGGCGACAAATATTTGGAGATTACCAACTTCAACTATGGGTCCGTGGCGCCCATCCTGCTCAACCTAACCAATGGAGAAAGAATAACCGGTGATATTTCAACTCCCGGAACAATCAAATTTGTTGTAAAAGGAGGAGGAGAGCGTGATTTTGTTTTAGTCAATGCGGAGACATCCAACAGCATTGCGGTCAATTCGCTCGTGCCAAAAACGTTTGTGGATTTTTCCAATCCGTCGAACCAGGGCGACTATCTCATTATCAGCAACCAGATTTTGTTTACGGGCTCGCATGGAAACGATCCGGTTGCCGAATACAGGAATTACAGGGCCTCGGCGGCAGGCGGAGGCTACAATTCGAAGGTGGTGGAGATACAGGAACTTGTAGACCAGTTTGCATTTGGCATCAAGATGGATCCATTGTCGATTAAGAATTTTCTGCGTTATGCCAGGAATAATTTTTCAACGCCACCCAAATTTGTTTTTCTCATTGGAAGGGGCATGACGTATGATGAATTTCGCAACCGCGAATCGAATAGTGTGGCGAACCAGCTTTTGCTTGTGCCTACCTATGGCTCACCGGCATCCGACAACATGCTGAGCTCCGAAGATGCGTCAACGCCGTATGCCGTTACGCCGATCGGAAGGTTATCCGTGGTTAGCGGCGCAGAAATAGAGAACTACCTCGAAAAGATAAAGGAATACGAAAGCGTCCAGAAAAATGCCGCCAATACGCTGGCCGACAGGGAATGGATGAAGAATGTGATTCATGTTACCGGCTCCAGCGACCCTTACCTGGGCACCGTCCTGTGCAACTACATGGGCGTGTATAAGCAGATCATCGAGGATACTATATTTGGTGCGAATGTTTCCACTTTTTGCAAGCAGTCCACAAATACCGTCGACGATTTAAACAGCGAAAAAATATCGGACCTGTTCGAGGAAGGAATCAGCATCCTCACTTACTTTGGGCACTCGTCCACTACCACACTCGAGTTTAACCTTGATAATCCACAAGCCTACAACAACGAGGGTAAATACCCCGTATTTTTTGTGAACGGCTGTAATGCGGGAAACTTCTTCACTTTCAACTCGTCCAGGTTGATGGCGAACGAAACGTTGTCCGAAAAGTTTGTGCTGGCGAAGCAGCGCGGAGGGATCGCGTTTGTTGCAAGTACGCACTACGGAATAGTCAATTACCTGAACATATACCTGAACAACTTATACGGCACCATTTCGAAAACCGACTATGGCAGATCGCTGGGCGAAATCGTACGCGACGCCCTGAAATCCATGGTGGTGCTTACCGGGCAGAATGATTTCTATGCCCGCGCCCATGCCGAAGAAATAACTGTTCATGGCGACCCTGCAGTATACCTGAACGAACAGCCGAAACCGGACTATGTGATTGAGGATCCCCAGGTGATCGTCAATCCGGCCTTCATATCGATTGCAGAGGAGTCATTTCAAATGAAAGTGAAGATTCATAATGTGGGCAAAGCTTACGAAGATTCTATTACCGTGGAGGTGAAGCGCCAATATCCCGATGGTTCCAGCGCCGTGGTGGACAGGCTGCGGGTGCCGGGTGTTCGCTTCGCAGATTCGCTTACATTGTATATGCCGATCGTTGCCACGCGCGACAAGGGCATCAGCAAAATTACAATAGGTGTTGACGCCGATGGCGAAGTAGATGAAGTTTCGGAAGCCAACAATGTGGTTGTTAAGGATGTTTATATTTATGAGGACGATGCCAGAACAGTGTATCCCTATAATTATGCCATCATCAATAATCCTACGCAGAAACTGGTGGCGTCAACGGCCAATCCTTTCAGCGTCAGCAGGCAATATATTATGGAATTGGACACAACCGCGCTGTTCAATTCGCCAGTCAAGATTACAAAAACGCAGTCGTTTCCGGGAGGCGTTCTGGAATTTGATCCGGGCATTACCTACGTTGACAAGCGGGTTTATTATTGGAGAGTTTCTCCCGTGCCGCAACAAAACGAAACGTATATGTGGAACATGGCGTCGTTTGTATATATTAACGGCCCTCATGAAGGATTCAATCAGTCGCACCGCTATCAGCATACAGCGTCGAAAACACAGCGCATGGTATTCAACGAAGACGGGAACTGGGAATACGGCACGAGAACGAATCACTTGTTTATCCGTAATGGCGTGTACCCCAATGCGGGATCGCAGGACAATGATTTCTCGATAGATGTAAACGGAACAATGCCCATAGCGAGCGCCTGTGTGGGGCTTTCATTGATCTTCAATGTGTTTGACAGTGTCACTTTCAAGCCATGGAAAAACGTGGACCAGGATGGAAACAACCTGTTCCTGAGCGGAAGCGGAAGCGCAAACTGCGCACACACCCGAAACTATAATTTCGAGTTTACCTACATGAATGCGGAAAGCAGGAAGAACATGATGAACTTCATGGACAGCATTCCCGATGGAAGCTTTGTCGTTGTTCGTAACATTCCGTCTGCTACCGAAAGTGCCAACAAATATGTGGACACCTGGAAATCAGATACTGCCCTGTATGGCTCTTATAACTCCATCTACCATCGCCTGCTGGCCGCCGGCTTTACGCAGATCGATTCGTTCTACAAATCCAGGGCCTTTATTTTCGTGTATAAAAAAGGGAATTCCGACTTTGTTCCGAAGTCGGCGGTGAGTAAGGATGCATTCGACAGGATAACATTGTCTGCGGAGTGTATCACACCAGACAGCATCGGTTACATTACGTCGCCGGTATTTGGACCCGCGAAAAGCTGGAACGAAGTGATTTGGAACGGCAAAAGCGTTGAATCCGTTTCGAACGACGATGCCAGCGTTGAAGTGATCGGCATCGACAAGATGCACAATGAGACCGTGCTGTTCAATCTCGATCGAAACACCCACAACCTGGATATTTCCTCGGTGGATGCTTCGGTCTATCCGACGATGAGGCTGCGCATGCGAAATTCGGATTCGATTACATTGTCGCCATTCCAGCTTACCGACTGGAAAATATTTTACCAGCCGGAACCCGAAGGTGCACTGGCTCCGAACATCCTTACAAAATTCAAGGACACGCTCGAAATAGGCGAACCGCTTGTTTTTGAAATGGCTTTCAAGAACGTAAGTCCGCATCCGTTCGACAGTGTGGCGATTAAGTTGAATATCGTTGATAAGAACAACGTATCGCAACCCATCCAGGTAATGCGCCAGAAGCCATTGGCAAGTGGCGACACAATTGCTTTGCGTGTAAACATAGACTCGAAGAATTTTGCCGACATGAACACGTTGTTCCTGGAGTTCAATCCCGACGACGACCAGCCTGAAGAGTATCACTTCAACAATTTCATGTTCAGGAACTTTTATGTCAAGACCGACAAGACAAATCCTGTGATGGACGTCACTTTCGACGGCATACACATACTCAATAGGGATATCGTGTCTGCAAGGCCGCACATCCAGATAAAACTGAAGGATGAAGCGAAATTTTTGCTTTTGAATGATACTGCGCTGAGCTCTGTTCAGTTGAGGTATCCGGATGGAACGATCAGGACACATCATTTCGATAATGATACGCTGAGGTTCACACCCGCATCGGCTTCCAGCGATAATTCGGCGGTTGTAGACTTTTATCCTGCATTTACCGGCCAGTATAATCCAGAAGGCGATGAATACGAATTGATAGTAAAGGGAAAAGACCGAAGCGGGAACAAGGCAGGGGATAATGAATACAGGATAGCGTTCACCGTCATCACAAAGCCAATGATCTCAAACCTCCTGAACTATCCGAATCCATTCAGCACATCAACGGCATTTGTGTTTACGCTCACAGGAAGCGAGGTGCCGCAGAATATGAAGATCCAGATACTTACAGTAACGGGTAAGATTGTGCGCGAGATCACGAAAGAAGAATTGGGACCGATCCGCATCGGACGTAACATAACGGAATTCAAGTGGGACGGAACAGACCAATTTGGACAGAAGCTGGCAAATGGTGTTTACCTGTACCGGTTTGTCACGTCATTAAACGGCAATCGCCTGGAGAGATACAAAGCGAAGAACGACAACACCGACAGGTTCTTCAACAACGGATACGGTAAAATGTACCTGATGCGATAAATTGCCGGCATGACCATACCTTGCAGTGTAAATGAACAATACTATTGAACGATTGTTAAAGAATGGACTCGTCGTATTGTTCATTTTTATTGCAGGATCGCTTGTCGTTTTCATGCCGTCATTCGGCAGGATATTCAGCTCGGACGACTTCTGCACATTAGAATATATATGCAAAGACAATCATTTTCTTGTTCCCGGTTTTTTTCGGCCCGTCGGTGATCTTACGTTAAAATGGACGTGGCAGTTGTTCGGAGCGCAGCCGTTTTATTTTTACCTTACTAATGCCCTGATCCACGCGGTGAATGCGTGGCTGCTGTTCATCGTTTGCAGGAAGATATATCCCCAGGCTGAACATGCATTCGTTTTTGCGCTAATGGCATCGCTCACCTTTTTCTTTTACCATTCGCATGGCGAGGCCATTTTGTGGACCATTGGCCGTGGTGTATTGCTCGCTGTTTTTTTTGCGCTGGCCGCCATTGTTGCGTTTTTGAGTCAAATGCGTTTTCTGTGGAAATGCCTGCTGGTGTGTGTGCTGTATTTTATTGGACTGGCCGCTTATGAAAGTATCTTTCTGCTGCCGGTTGTTTTGTGGCTGGTCTCGAAGAATAACCGTTATCCGGTTCGTTTCGGGAAATGGGCCATTGCTTTGGGCGTTACACTGGCGATACATCTGGTGCTTCGGCAGATGTACACCGGCGACATGATGCAAACGTATAGCGGAACCGTGCTCGGGAAGGGAGTTCTTCAATTTATGCTTGATGGCGTCAAGATCATTTTCAGGGTTTTTGTTCCTGCGTTTAACCGGCCCGCACTGTTTGCAGGAACAGCTTCTGCGGTCGTCGCAATGGTATTGCTGATAGGATGGCGGAGCAGAAAAACCGTTTTTTACAATGCAGCGATGCGTCGCGTTTTGATTATGGGAACTGGCGGATTGATTTGCGCCATTGCGGTGGCGATGATATTCAGCGTGAGCACAAGAACAGCAGAGGGAGACAGGCTGTTATATTTTCCGGCCTGCTTTTTTTCCATCATCATCGCGTTGTTGCTGATGCAGGTCAGCAATTCTTCGGCGAGGGCAGCCTTGTTGATTGTATTGACGCTGGTGCAGGGATATTTCCTGGTGACAACAAGAAATTACTGGATAAGGGCCTCTGAATATTCGGAACAGATCGTGAACGAGGTGAAACGGACGAAGGAGCGCCCGTTGTACATTGTCAATCTCCCTGCCGATTACAGGGGCGGATATATATTCAGAAATTGTTTCCATGAGGCGCTGTCGGCTTTTGGCGTCAACAGTAAAAACGTTTTTGTGATCAACAGCCTGGGTTATGTTGATGCCACTTCGAAAGATGGCGTCATTGTGCCGGAAAAAAAAGACGGGCAGGTTTTCATCTGGCCATCCACCACAATATTTCACAGGAGCGGTATCGTCAATTCGATAAAAAATGAGGGCAACGAAATCAAAGTGAACGATGTTCCTTTAAACGCTGTGTTCTATTGGGACAAGACCGGGCTGAGGCATCTTTATTAGTGTTGATTAGTGTTCCGCAGGTTTCTTTGAATATATTTTCCCACCATGTCGAATTCAAGGTTCACGGTAGCATTCTTTGCAATATCGCTGATGTTGGTGTGTTCGTACGTGTAGGGAATGACGGCCACGGTAAATTCGGTTTCGGCAACGCCGAAGGCCGTAAGGCTGATGCCGTTTACGCAGATGGAGCCTTTTTCAATAATGAGGTCGGCAAATTGCGGGGGAAAGGAAAAACGGTATTCCCAGCTCCCCTCGCGGCTGGTAACCGATACGCAGGTGGCCGTGGTGTCCACATGTCCCTGCACGATGTGGCCGTCGAGGCGGCCATTGAGCTGCATGCACCGCTCGAGGTTGATGCGGTCGCCCGCCTTCCAGGTGCCGAGGTCGGTTTTGCTGAGCGTTTCCAGGATGGCGGTAACGCGGTGCATGCCGCCCCGCACCTCTTCAACCGTGAGGCAGGCGCCGTTGTGCGACAAACTCTGGTCGGTTTTAAGGGTTGCCGAGAGCGGTGAAGAGATCCAGATCACGCGGCCGGAGCCTTCGGGCGCTGTGGATTCGACGATTCCTGTACTTTCGATGATGCCTGTAAACATGGATGCAAAAATGTCGATTATTTTCAGAAAAATGGTTATCTTTGCGCTCCTGAAAAACTCAAAGGAGGTATATTCATTATGTTGATTATCGATTCAAAAGATTGCGAAAATATTGACAAGGCGCTGAAAAAGTACAAGAAGAAGTTTGAAAAGGCAAAGATCCTTTTGCAACTGAGGGAGCGTCAGTCATTCACCAAGCCGTCGGTGAAGCGCCGTGGTGAGGTGTTGAAAGCCATCTACAAGCAGAAAATTGCCACTGGCGAAATAGAAGCATAGTTTCTTGAGCTGAAATATATTGCAGGCTGCCCTTGTGGCGGCCTTTTTGTTTTGCAGCTATGGGATAAGTCCTAATTTCACGCGCAGATGCAGCACGCGTTATCCACCGAAATCAGCAGGTTTTCCGACCACCTGAAGTTTGAGAAAAGGTATTCCGCCCACACGGTAAGGTCGTATCATGACGACCTTACGCAGTTCAACGATTATCTCGAAACGCAGTTTGGGGGGATGAAGCTGCGCGACATCTCCGCGCCAGTGGTGAGGAGCTGGCTCGCCTCCATGAAGCAGCACAAGATGACCGCTAGGACCATTACCAGGAAGATTTCAACGTTAAAGTCGTTTTACAAGTTCATGATGCGTTCCGGGGTGGTGGCGAAATCGCCGATGACCGGTATTGTATCGCCGAAACTGGCGAAGAAGCTGCCCTCGTATGTGGAAGAGAAGCAGTTGAAAACTTTGTTCAGGGACGTGGAATTTGAGGACGACTGGAACGGGTACACGGCAAAGGTGGCGATCCGGATGCTGTACCAGTTGGGGATAAGACTGTCGGAGCTGGTGAACTGCAGGGAGGCGCAGGTTGACCATGCCAACAGGCAGGTAAAGATATTGGGCAAGGGTAACAAGGAGAGGATCATTCCGGTAGGAAAGGAACTGCTAAAGCTGCTGAAGGACTATGCCGGAAAAAAGAGGCAGGTGTTTGAGCAACCCGAAAAGACGTACCTGCTGGTAACGGGAAAGGGAAAGAAGCTGTATCCCAAGTATATTTACCGGTTGACACACGATTACCTGGAGCTGGTTACCACTATCGAAAAGAAGAGCCCTCATGTGCTGCGGCACAGCTTTGCGACCCATTTAATGAACAACGGTGCGGAGCTGAACGCGGTAAAGGACCTGTTGGGCCATGCGAGCCTGGCGGCCACGCAGGTGTACACGCACAATACGATTGAGAAGCTCAGGAACGTGCATAAAAGAGCCCATCCCAGGGGCTGACACCGGAAGCGCCCGCATACCATTTTTTATAGGGTAATATTTGGAAAAAAAATGCCGGGGATGTATCTTCATAGACACACCTGAATAGTTCTTTACAATATTGTTCACCGTCTAAAAAAAGCGATGCTATGAACGTAAACATTCAAACTGTGAGATTCAATCCGGATGTTAAACTTACAGAGTATGTAAACCGAAAGTTAGAGAAGATACAGACATTTCATGACCGCATTATTAAGGTGGATGTCTTCTTGAAACTCGATAATGTAGTACATAATATAAAAGATAAAATCGCAGAGATCAGGGTGCAGATTCCGAGGTACAAGTTTTTTGTAAAATGTTCCTCCAAATCGTTTGAAGAATCTTTCGACAATGCGCTGGACTCCCTGGTTAACCAAATAAAAAGAAAGAAGCAAAAACAGGCCGCCTGACCGATCGTATAAACCTCCTTGTTGGAGGTTTTTTTATTTTAATATGACCGCGTAAAAATTTCTTTTTCAAAATTTTTCGGTTTAACAAATTCATTTACCTTTGCCTTCCCAAAAAAAACCGTGGACGGGACCTTTTTGGGGATGATCTTTAAATATTTGGGGTTCAATTTTTTACCGACACGATAAATTGCCAGAGTAGCTCAGTTGGTAGAGCAGCTGATTTGTAATCAGCTGGTCGGGGGTTCGAGTCCCTTCTCTGGCTCATGTGAAGGGCAAGTAGCCAAGTGGCCAACGGCAACAGACTGTAAATCTGTCCTCTTCGGAG
>CAMPGT010000153.1 GCA_946885665.1 uncultured Chitinophagaceae bacterium
GTTAAACGTATTAATATCCATATCCTCACTTGCCAGTACATAATTGTAGGGTCCCCGATCTCCCCACTTTGTTACCCATTCCTTGATACTTTTAAAATATTCAAAGGATAATACAAAATCGAACTGCTGCGATGAATGTTTGGGTACCTTTTCAAATATGCCGGAAACATAAAATGTCGTGTCCTGGTCAAACCTCACAGGCTTCCCGATAATATTTTCGGTGGTACCAAAAAGTTTCGTTGCAAGTTCGTCGGATATGACGATGGCGTTTTTATTTTCCAGGACGGTATTCTTATTTCCGTCGATGAGTTTAAAAGAAAATATATTGAAATAGTCTTTTTCTGCATATTGCCCTGATGCTTTGATGTTTTTATCTCTCACAGAAAGTGTGTATTCCGGAAACCACTGGGGCGGTGCAACTGCTGCGGCATATTCCGCTCCACGTACTTGTTGTTTGACCGCTTCGCTCAGTAAGCCTGATGATTCTTTTGAATGGTTCTCCAAAAGTTCGTACAGCCGGTCGTCATTGGCGAAGAATTTATCATAACTCAATTCGTCGTTCACCCAAAACAAAATAAGCAAGGCACAACCGAGGCCCGCAGATAAACCGAGTACATTTAAGAAAGTAAATTGCTTGTCTTTTACAAGGTTTCGCCAGGCGATTTTGAGGTTTGTTTTAAACATAAAAGAAGAGTTTAGCCGTACACTGGACTTTAAACAGGTTTGTACGTTAAAAACATACCAGTAAATAAATATTTGATTATCCATGTGTTATAGTGAACCGATAAGCGGATGTGTTCGCTTACGATACAATGACTGGCCGTTTTTGGCACGACATCAATTAAACCCGCGGCCATATTTTATTGAAAAGTGTATCTTCAGTAATCTTCTCCATTACCCCTGATTTAGCTGCTTCGTGCCCTGTGGTTGCTTCGCACATTTAAACTTATCACACATGCGAGTCTTCCTCTATGCCATGGCAGCATCGGCAGCATTAGCTTCCTGCAGAAAAGAAATCAGAGAGCCGTCTTCAACGATTACCAGCGAAACAATCAATAGCAATGCCCTTGCGCCGCTTCCTTGTCATTCTACTGCCTTTTCAACAAATTACATTGCCAGGAGGGGCCAGGTGCCTCCGTTCCGATTTACCAAAACATTGTATTCGGATACCAGGGTCAAGACGATAAACATGTTATCCAGGGCTGCTCCCAATGATCATTTTTACGCCCCTCAGGCATATGAGTTGAAAGGCACGTTTACTTACTCGCCCTATGCGGCCAAATTTAAAGGCACAAGAGAGAAATGGGAATACCACTCTAATGGAAGCAGGACGTCGGTGGAGAAACTGAACCTGGTGTACAATTTTACGTTCAATGCCGCGGGCTTATGTACTTCGGTGTCGCAGGACGCCGTTCGGGTGCTGAAACTTAACTACAATAATCCCGGCCGCCCGAATACATTATCAGGCATGACGTATAGGTACGATGTAACGCTGGAGAATGAATTGCCAATTAGTGTACAAGTTGATTCCCGAGGAAATCCCATACACATTTCGAAGCCGTGGACTTCGTATGACACTGAAGTGAGATACAAGTATGATTATACAAAATCGGGTGGAAGGTATAATTATCAACCGAGCCAGTATGGCGTCACCTATGAGTACAGCTTGCTGGAGGTAATGCAGTGGGTGCCCGTCGGTAATAATCCGCGGTCGGGAGTGTCGGTTAGCTTCATAAGTACCAGCGACGAACTGGGTGTATATCGAAGAACCCAGTCGCAGGTGTATAAGAACCTGAAGTACGATGCTAAGAAAAATCTTGTTTCTTACACCTACGGCGACAACGTTCTTCAGAAAACAACATGGTACTGTAAACCCTGAACACGTCTGCAAAACATCTATTAACTTTGCAGCGTGAACAAAGTGCTTTTAGTGATATTGTCCCTCTGGGTTGTGCTGACGGGCTTCCTGCCCTGCTCTATTTTGGATAGTTGCTCAGAAGAAGTGCAAACTGCACAGCAGTCGCAGCCGAACGATAAAGACTGCGGAAACTGCGCGGCGTTGTGCGCCTGTTCGGGCGTTAGCGTGTTGGCAGAAAACCGGTTCACTTACGTCATCATCGCCCCCGAAACATTTATCCAGGCATTTCGTTCGACTATTCCCGCATATCTTCCCGAAGCCTGGTTCCCGCCGCTTATTCAACCTCCCCGCGAACGTTCCTCCACAGCTGTTTAAATATCGAACGTTCACGAAAAATATTTGTAAGCATAATGATAAAGTCACTATTGACAGGCATAGCCGTGCTTTGCTCTTTTTGTTCAACGGCCCAGGATACTTTGATCCTGATCGTTAAGGCGTCCCGCGATAATACACCCCTGGCAGGTGCAACAGCCACGGTCCATCCTTCCGGAAAATCATATGCTGCCGACAGCACCGGTAAAATTGAATTGCGCAACCTGGTACAGGGTACAAACCGGATCGACTTAACATCAACCGGATACCAGGAAAAATCGGTAACGGTTACGGTGCCGCTCCTTTCCGCAACGATAACCGCTCTCCTCGAAGAAAGCGAAGAGCTGGAGCAGGAGGTGGTGGTTACCGCTACAAGATTAAGCAGAACGATCGCAAACATTCCCACGCGGGTGGAAGTGATCTCTGGCGAAGAACTGTCTGAAAAAGCGAACATGAGACCGGGAGAGATACGCATGCTGCTGAGCGAAAGCACAGGCATACAGGTGCAGCAAACATCCGCAACATCGTTCAATGCAGGAATTCGTATTCAGGGATTGGACGGCAGGTACACGCAACTGCTGAAGGATGGATATCCGCTTTATTCCGGCTTTTCCGGCGGCCTGTCGCTCATGCAAACTGCACCGCTCGATTTAAAGCAGGTAGAAGTGATCAAAGGTTCGGCGTCTACATTGTACGGCGGTGGCGCGATTGCGGGACTGGTAAACCTGGTATCGAAAACGCCTGCGAACAAGAGAGAATTGAGTATGATAGCGAACGGCACAACGGGAGGAGGTTTGGACCTGAGCGCTTTTTACAGTGAACGTTACGGCAAAGCAGGTATTACCGTGTTCGCATCGCGCAACAGCAATAAGCCTTTCGATCCTGCAGACATCGGTCTGACCGCCATACCCAAATTTGAACGATACTCCGTTAACCCGCGGTTGTTCTTGTACGGAAAGAAAACGACGGTGGATGTAGGAGTGGGCTACATCACCGAAGACCGTGTAGGTGGCAGTATGAATTATATCAGGAACGGAGAAGCGGGTTTTTTTGAAAAGAATAATACCCATCGCATCACCACGCAGGCGGGCGTCGTTCACAGGGTAAGCGACCACGCAACGATACAGTTGAAAAACAGCTACAGCAGGTTTGACAGGCTCATCGCGATACCCGCTTATGATTTCGACGCCGTACAGCAATCATCGTTTACCGAAGTAACTTGGAACAGGAAGGGCGAAAAAGCGGATTGGGTGGTGGGCACCAACTTCCTGACAGAGGATCTTGATGAAAAATCTGCCAGCGTTGAACCCAGCCGCGATTATCACTACAAAACGTACGGAGTGTTTGTACAGAATGCATTGAACATATCTGAGAAGGTAGTGCTGGAAAGTGGCCTTCGTGGCGACTTTGTAAAGAATTACGGATTTGAACTGCTGCCGCGCGTTTCGGCAATGATCAGGATCTCTCCGAAGTTCACCACGAGAATAGGAGGAGGGTTGGGCTATAAAACGCCTACCATTTTCACCGAAGAAACGGAAAGGCTGCAGTTTAGAAATCTTTTACCTGTCGATGTCCACACGGCGCGCAATGAACGCTCGGCGGGCTCCAACTTAGACGTCAACTACAAAACCAGCATCGGCAACGTAGGTGTGAGCCTGAACCAACTGTTTTTTTACACGAGGTTGAACCACCCACTCATTCTCACGCCTGCAGGCAACGGTCGGATAGCCTTGAGAAATGCGCAGGGTCATCTCGATACCAGGGGGGCGGAGACGAATCTCAGGTTAATTTATGGTGACTTCAAGTTGTTCATTGGCTATACCTATACAGATGCAAACACTCACTTTGCCGATGTAAAGGAATGGCTGCCACTCACTGCAAGACACAGGCTCAATAATGTTTTGATGTGGGAGAAGGGAGAGTCATGGAAGCTTGGCCTTGAGGCATATTACTACAGCAGGCAGCGGCTGAACGATGCCGGTTTCGGAAAGCCGTATTGGATCATGGGTTTTATGACGGAGAAGATGTGGGAGAAATTTTCGCTGTTCCTCAATTTTGAAAATTTCACCGATACACGCCAAAGTAAATTCGATACCATTTATACCGGCACTATCAATGATCCTCATTTTAAGGACATTTATGCACCTGTTGAAGGCTTTGTAATGAACGGGGGAATTAAGCTGAGGCTTTAAAACGAACACTCATTTGCGCTGGCAACCCATTACAACACTTTTTCCATCGCGCCCTCATTGCCGGGAAGGTCGTAAGCTTTTGCGATGATTTTTGTACCCCTGACGTTTTTATTTAGACGCGTAGTTTTGTACATCCAAATAACGTCATCAGGTGAGGCGTCGCCTTCTTCAATCAATTCACCAGTCGTTGAATAAATGGCAACCTTCACCGAGCAAACCTTAAAATCGTCCGTTGCCTGCACAAAAATTTTATCATTGCGTTTGCCCGCATATCCCTGCACGCTGAGGGCTGTCACGACGGGAGCGTAACGAGCATCCATAAAGGCTACGTTGTATGCCGTTTGCCCTGGTTTCGCCGCGGCCAGGTAAGCTGCCTTCTTTTGCGGATCTCTCGTTGCAGCTTTAGCGTATGCAGCAAGGAGCCTGAATTTTTCCCTCCATGCTTTTTTGTTGGGTGTAAGCGGGCGATTTTCGTCGATAGTGGGCGGGGCGCAGGCATAGGGCTTCCCGTTACGATGCTTAATGATGATCTGTTTGCCGAGCATGCCGCTCAGGTTCATCATGATAATATTGCCTTTAATTTTCGCCATAGGGGATAAGGTTTAACTTATCTTTTGCTGAGATCTAAACAGTATCTGGAAGGTATCTAGTAATAGCTAAGCATTTACCAGATACTTGTCAGATCGTTTAAAAGTTCTTTTAAGATAAGAAAAAATGAAGAAAGCGCTTCGGCAAAAAACAAAACGGAGGGATATGCCCCCGTTACCGTTCAGCCTGAAGAACCCTCCGATGGCAATAGACAGGTCTGAATGATGTTCCATTTTTTTGTGTCGTGCTGCAAGAGATGAAAGTTATTTACTTCAAATGACGAGGAGTATTTTTTTGTTTGATACTCCTCCCACGCGGCACGAAATTTATCCGGCGTCAAATCCCGGTAGGCAACGGTGATATGCGGATTGAATTTCGATTCAATCCCGGATGTGCGCCACGTTCTTTAATGCCTCCTTCGCCCCGAAGCGGCCGGCAAAATCCTTTTTGAACACCTCCACGTCGTCACAAATTTTACCTGGCGGTATGATGGCTATGAAATATAGGTTTTGTCTTTGCAATCGCATTCCTCCATTGATAAGCCGGCATATTTTTGTGTAGACCAGCACGCCAAATGTAACAACCAATCGACTGGCATATATTTATACTCCTGCACATGCCGGTTAAATCGATGTAAATGAATAGGCACTATGTAGATTCATCCATGGCATCAAGCGTCGGGTACGATCGCAAAACATCCACCCTCGAAATCGAATTCAGGTCGAATGGCGACGTGTGGCAGTACCATCATGTTCCGGAACATGTATACCGTGAAATGATCAGTGGCTCGATCGGCAAATACTTCCAGTCGCATATTAAGGGTCACTATCCCGAAACCCAGGTCAATTGAAAAGCAGTGCCTATTTGTCCAGATTTAGGAATCGACTCCATGTATGAGAAATTTTACTGAATTGGGAGAACGCCTGTCAGCCCCATAACGATCTGATTTTCCAGCCGCTGCAAGCGTCAAAAATATTGTGGTTAAGCATTTGCCATGACTGGCACAGCCTAATTACCGTATTTATGAAACAGATTTACCTTCTAATTGTTCTTTTAGCTCCGGTGTTCGTATCCGGCCAGTATGTGTTCAATGCCGCCTTCCAAAGTGTAAAGTTTGGCGGCCCCGGCGTAACCATCACGAATAAAGTTAGCGACGGTACCACCAGCGGAAGCGTAGTGCTGTACCAGAATGTAGTAAACATCGACGGCCAGCAGATCGATGCGATCATCCGGACGATATCGGTCAGCTCCGGCGCCTACATGCTGTTTGACCAGGCTGGTACCGGCACTGGATATACGAATAATAATTCGACGTGGTTTTCGCCGCAATTCCTTTTTCCAGCGGGCGGCGGCTCCGCTTTATTTGAATTTGAGTTCATACTTGGCAACTCATATAACAACACAACAAAGACCGGCACACCGGTTACGCTGCAAAATATGATGATCAACTCGTACGACATTGATGGCAACGACGCAGCAGGCTCGAACCAATTCAGTGAATTCGGAGGATTTTATACCAGTGAAGTATCAACGGTCACATCATTGACCACTTCCTATAATGCAGCAACCAACCTTACCAGGTTCAATTCTACCATTAATACGAACGTTGTCAACGCAGCAGACCCCAACACCCGTGTGAGAGTGAGCTACCAGGAGATGAATAATTTCAGGATATCGGTAGGATCGGGCGGAGAGGGCGTGGCCTATTTCTTTATCGACTTCGATAAAGGCGTTGATTTCGGCGTACCGACAACGATAACCACTGCCCCTACTATTGATCTTACACCTTCTGCGTCAGGAACAGATAACAGCTCTTCCCTCTGCGCACCTGGTTCAATGAAATTTACTGCCAGCGGCACCAACATTGCGCCCCTGCTCACCACTGCATCGGGCGGCACAACGCTCGAAAGGCTGCGCGTTACCTTTAACTCAACCGACATCAAAGACGGTGCATCCGAAATACTGCGTGTGGGGAACAGGGACATTGCGCTGAACTTTACGAACGGAGCAACACTTTCTACCATCAACATCAGCAGCACAAGCTATACTGCCACGGCCGTTGTCAGCGGCACCGAAAAATCGCTCTATCTCTCCAAAACGTCGAGCGCAACCATGACACTTGCAGAAGGCGAAAAATTATTGGATGGCATCTCGTACAAAAATAGCCTCGCCACACCAACACCAGGCAACCGGCCCTTTAAAGTGCGCGCCAAAGACGGTGCGTACGAGAGCCAGGCTTATACCTTTACTGCAATCGTCGGTTATACTCCTGCAATAAGCCAGCAACCGCAGGCGGCCGTCATTGCAACGGGAGCGGGAACAAGCTTTACAACAGTGAGCAATGCAGTTTCCTACCAGTGGCAGGTGAACGACGGCAGCGGCTTCCAGGATGTTGCCAACTCGGCAATCTACAGCGGCGCCACTACCGCCACACTTACGCTTACTAACGTACCTTTTACCATGAACAACTACACCTACCGGGTAGTTACATCGGCGAACACCTGTACCCAGGTAACTTCTACGGCGGCACTTTCTGTTTTACAGACGCTTCCGGTTAAGTGGCTCGGTTTCTCTGCCGGTGTTGAGGAAAGCAATGTGCTGGTGAAATGGGCAACGTCGCAGGAAATAAACGCCGGCAGTTATACTGTTCAACACAGTGCCGATGGAAAGAACTTCGAAAGCATCGGGCACGTAAGTGCAGCAGGAAACAGCAGCGTGAACAACTATTACAGCTTTACCGACGAGCAGCCCGCAGCAGGAAATAATTACTACCGCATTCTTCAAACCGATAACGATGGTAAAGCGTCTTACAGCAAGATCGTGAGTGTTTATTTTGGCGGTGCGGGCAATACAAAGGTGATGAACAACCCGGTTTCGAACGGTCAGCTACGCGTTCAGATGGGTGAGCCTTCTTCGCTCAGGCTGTTCAGCGCCGATGGAAAGCTTGTGAGAAAGGAACAGGCCGGCAAAGGCATGCACACGATGACTGTGTCGGGGCTTTCGAGGGGCATGTACACACTGCTTTCGGGAACAGAGGTAAAAAGAATATTAATTAACCAATGATCGATTAGGCTTATTCATGGTTGATTTTTTGGAGCAGGCACCGCGTTGCCTGCTTCGTTTTTTTTAAATGTATTTGTCAATTGCCTATATTTAGACCTCGATCCGTCCCTGCAGATTCTTTCCTTTGATCGGCCAATATTATTCGTTCCCCGTTTTTCAATTACTTTTTACGACCCCCTAAACATGAAACGGCTTTTTCTATTTGCCTGTATCGCCATTTTTCTGCCCGGCTGCCAGAAAATAATGGAGTATTACAACATCAATCAGCCGGCTTCTGTTTCGCATTGCCGGTTAATAAGCGAAACCGATCCCGCCGATCCCGTATATCAACGGACGTTATTTGAGTACAATGATGATGGTACACCGCGATCAATTTCCTTTCCTTATCCCGACGAGGGTCATTTTCTAGGATTCACTTACGACGGGCAGGGGAGGTTGCTGGAGGAGATTGCATCCACCTATGTGGGTCCCGGCAGCAGGAAATATGTTTATGAAGGAGACAGCAGGCTGCCTGTGAGAGATACGCTCTACCGGTGGTATGGCCTGATTTATACAGAATCGTTTACCTACGATGCAAACGATCGGATCATACGGGAAGATGTTCGCCTTGCATACGCTCCCGATGATTATGATGAGGAAGTGTTTGGCGATGCGCGTCAATGGGAATACAGTGAATATTACTATTATGATCTGCGCGGCAATCGCCAGTATCCTCCTCAGCATAGTCATGGCCTGAAAAAGCCAATTGAATACAGCGATAAACCTGATCCTTACCTTTTGCACCCTGTCTTCCAATTATATTATCGCAACTTCAGCAGGAACAGTACAAAATATGCTGATCGCAGAACAACCAGTTTTAATGAGGCGCTTCTTCCTCTTGCGTTTTCGGATTCTCCCATGGTACTGGCTTACGATTGTGAATAGAATCCTCATTAACTTTGTAGATGCTCGAAGTATTAAAACAACCGTGGCCGTGGTGGGTTTCGGGACCGCTGATAGGGCTGATGGTTCCCGCGCTCCTGATATTCGGCAATAAGCCCTTTGGCGTTTCATCAAGCCTCAAGCATATTTGCGCAGCATGCTTCCCCGGTAATATTTCTTTTTTTAGATATAACTGGCGAGAGGAAGCATGGAGCCTCTTCTTTGTTGGCGGCATCCTTGTTGGCGGTTTCATAGCCTGGAACTGGCTCTCCAGTCACGACATCCATATCAATCCTGCGCTCCTCAACGAGTTAAGGCAGTATGGCATCGCGGATAGCTCGCAACTGGTACCGAAAGAGGTCATCAGTTGGCAATCGTTATTCACGCTCAAAGGGATCATCATGACCGTAGGGGGTGGATTTCTCGTGGGCT
>CAMPGT010000154.1 GCA_946885665.1 uncultured Chitinophagaceae bacterium
GTGGACCTAACTTTAATTATTAAATTCAAACATAAAAGTTTTAACTTTAAAAAAAATCTAACTCATCTCAAATGAAAAAATTCTTAGTACCAACCGACTTCTCGGACACTTCAAAAAATGCTGCCCGCTACGCGGTTGAACTGGCACAGGATGATCCGGAAACAACAATAATTCTCTATAACTTATACGAAAAGCTCGCACCCGGCTCCGACGGCTCCTTGCTCACCGAAACCGACGAAGACCGGAAAAAAGTGTTGAACCAGGCGCTCGCCAACCTCGAAATAGAGCTGCATGAAATTTCGACTGTCCGCATTCAGTATGTTACTGAAGAAGGCAGCTCGCTGGTTGAATCGGTCGAAAGGTATGTTCGTTACAACGGCATAGACGTAGTGATCATGGGCATCACCGGCGCCACCCGGCTCGAACAGATATTCATGGGAAGCAATGCACTCAATATGGCCAGGCAGGGTGTTTGCCCCATCATTATCGTTCCGCCGAAGGCAGAATTCAAAAAAATAAAAAATGTGCTGCTGGCCAGCGACTTTAAAAATGTAAAGACTACCACACCGGTTGCGCAGATCAAAAAGATACTCGACATCTTCAAACCCAACCTCCACATCGTAAACGTGGATGCGGAACATTATGTCGAGCTCACCGAAGAATATAAGAAAGAAAGAGCATGGCTGGAGAAAACGTTCGAGGAGTACCATCCTGAATTTTATTTCATCCGCATGTTTGATTTCCTGGACGCCATCAGCAATTTCGCAGCCGATCACCACATCGACCTGATTGTAACGGTGCCCCGCAAGCATTCATTCCTCAGCGGCCTGTATAAAACCAGCCATACAAAGAAGCTGGCTTATCACAGCCATGTTCCTGTAGTGGCCATTCCTGAGTAAGGGTATTTACTTAGCTGCCAAATAAACAATTGATATTCATTCACATCGTTGGGGTAAGATATTATTTTCATATAATCGAAAAAAATATCTTATCCAATGATGTTGAAGCCCCTCCTGATTTTCGCACTCACCGTGCTGGTGGGTTCTCCTCTATTTGCCCAGGAAAATTATTTACCGGCCTCTGTAGTAACCCTTTCGGGTGATACGGTAAAAGGGCAAATCGACTATAAAAACTGGAACAGAAACCCTTCTGCAATCACCTTTAAGGAAAATGACAATGCAGAAGCCATTTCTTATTATCCTTCGATGATCCGGTCGTTTGCAGTGGCAAATGACGTTTACAAGAGCGCAATCGTCGAAATAGATAAACGCTACGATGATCTTAGACACATCTCATCTGATGCGACAATTGTTACCCACACGGATACTGTTTTTCTGAATTTGGTTGTCGGCGGCAGTAAACCGTTGTACCAGTTTTACGACAACGTTCATCACTTTTATATTGAATCCGGGAAAAATATTGAGCTTTTAAAGTTCAGGAAGTACCTCACCCGCAGGATGAACTATGCCACGGCAAGCGAGGAGAGAGTAGTGGGTATTGTTGATATATACACTTTTCAACTGGAAGAGTACCTTAAAGAATGTCCGTCCATTAGCAAAATGCTGGCGGACACCAAATATGATGTGTTAAGTTTGAGAAAGACGTTTCTGAATTATTACAAGTGCGCCGGCAGCGAACCGGCATATACCCATAAAAAAGAGCTGGAAAAACTGGAAATCGGTTTGTTGGCGGGCGCCACCAGCACATCGCTAAATGTTACGACCACAGAAGCGGCTGTGATCGCAAGGGTCGACTTTCCATCTTCCCAAAACTTCACCGGAGGCGTATTTTTTGATATCATCCTGCCGCGCCAGCGGTCGCGGCTAAGCATCAATAATGAATTTTTGTACACCTCTTATAAAACAAGCGGTACCTGGAAAACATCTTCGAGCGATACCCGCTATGATGAATACCGGTTCGCCTTTGATTATGCTTATCTGAAGATAAACAACATGGCGAGGTATAAATTTCTATTGAAGAACGCCACGATATTTATCAACGCAGGCGTATCGAACGGGCTGGCCCTTAAAGCGGAGTATTCGTCGAGGTTGTTCCATAAATACGATGAATATGAATCCGACCGTGAGCAACCGAAGGACCATACGAAAAAACATGAAATAGGATTCTTTATTGGAGCGGGTGCAAGAAAGAACCGCGGTTCTCTCGAATTAAGAGCCGAAAGGAGCGACGGGATGTTTCACTTCAGTGAGGTGAGTTCAAAGGTTATGAGATATTCTGTGCTGTTTGGTTACAGGTTGAAATAGAATCTTCAAAAAATAAGCCCCGGTGTAGAAACATCGGGGCAATTGGTTAAGGCTCTGATTTATAGAAAGTTTTTGTCTTCTCTATATTAAGAGCATAAAATTTGATGGTTCGTTGCACGGGCGAAGGAAAATTTTTGCCCATTGCCCATTGCCTTTCCTCCTCACTCCTCCGGCTCCTGCTGGCTGAGGCAGTGAAAGCTTCCCAGGCCCCAGATAATTTCGGTAGAATCGATGCCCACCACCCTTCTCGACGGAAAACATTCCTGGATGATGCGCAGGGCCCGCTCGTCGTTTTTGGAACGGAAAGTAGGAACGATGACGGCGGCATTGCAGATGTAAAAATTAGCATAAGAAGCAGGAAGACGCTGCCCATCGTATATAACGGCATCCGGCATCGGCAACTCCACAATGTTCAGTTGCCGGCCATTCAGCAGCCGCATCTTCCGGAGTTGCGATAAATTCTGTTGAAGAGGCAGGTAATTCTCGTCGGTCGCATTTTCTTCCACAACGGTTATCACCGTGTCGCGGTTCACAAACCGGATAGTGTCGTCAATATGGCCGTCGGTATCATCACCGGCAATGCCATCCTTTACCCACAGCACCTGTTGAACGCCGTAATAACCGGCGAGGTATTTCTCGAGTTGGGAGCGGTTGAGCGTGGGGTTGCGGTTTGCATTCAGCAGGCAACATTCGGAAGTGATCACCGTGCCTTCACCATTAAAATCGACCGAGCCGCCTTCCATGATAATGCCGGGATGATAAACGGGCAGGCCCAACTGCCCCGCTATTCGCGTCGGAACCACGTCGTCGAGGTCGAAAGGGGGATACTTCCCTCCCCAGGCATTGTAGTTCCAATCCACAATGACTTTCTTCTTCTCTGCCGCCGGGTTGATAAGAAACGCCGGACCGTGATCGCGGCACCAGGCGTCGTTGGTGGGGTTCTCGTAAAAAGTTACCCGCGACAGATCGGCGTCGGCATTTTCCAGATGCTGAATGGCCGACAGCTTCATGGCATCGTCATTTACATTGATGCACACCCGTTCGCTTGCTGCCAGTTCCTTTACAAATTGAGAATAATAAGGATAGATGGAATGGATCTTACCGGGCCAGGAAGCCTCTTTGTGGGGCCAACTGAGCCAGGTGGCGCGGTGCTTTGCAAATTCTGGCGGAAAATAATATCCCCGTTCGCCGGGAGTCAGTTGTTCACTCATCTAATCCTGGTCGATGTAACGTTTGGTGATGGGTTGGTAAGAGTCGATCCTCCTGTCGCGCAAAAATGGCCAGTGCGTTCGGTACCTGTCAGTAGTATTGGTTTCGAGCTCTTTCACGATCACTTCTTCTTCATCGTGCGAGGCCTGGCAGATGAGGCTGCCGAATGGGTTGGCGATGAATGAGCCTCCCCAAAATTTCATCCTTCCCTCCTGTTCGAGGCCAACGCGGTTAACGCTCACCACGTGTACGCCATTGGCGATGGCGTGGCTGCGCTGGATGGTTTGCCAGGCATTGTATTGTTCGGTGTTGGTAGCTTCATCCTGCGAGGTGGCCCAGCCGATGGCCGTGGGGTAAAAAAGAATTTCGGCTCCCATCAGCGAGGTGATGCGCGCCGCTTCGGGATACCATTGATCCCAGCAGATCAATACACCTATCGTTGCAAATTTTGTGTTGAACACTTTATAGCCGAGATCGCCGGGAGTGAAGTAAAATTTCTCGAAATAAGCCGGGTCGTCGGGGATGTGCATCTTCCGGTATTTGTCGAGATAACGTCCATCCGCATCGATTACAGCGGTAGTGTTGTGGTAGATGCCCTGCGCCCGTTTTTCGAACAACGAAGCAACGATCACAACGCCAAGTTCTTTGGCTATTTTTTCGAGAATGGAGGTTGTTGGACCGGGAACCGGTTCGGCAAGGAGGAAGTTGTCGTAATCTTCAACGTCGCAAAAATAGAGGGAGGTGAACAGCTCCTGCAGGCAGATGATCTGTGCGCCCATTGCTGCGGCTTCATGGATCTTCTGCACGGCTTTCTGAACATTCTGTTCTTTCTGCTGCGTGCAGGACATTTGAACCAACCCTATTTTTACTTTGCTCATTAAAAGTTAAAACTTAAAAGTTAAAAGTTAAAAACCTATGTGTTGCGCTCCCTAAAAAATTATAGACGTGAAGTTTGTGCTGAAAAAGCATTTTGATCATAACTGTTTCATTGAATTAAAACAATCAATCATCAACCCTGGCTCACTTTTTAAACTTTTAAGTTTTAAGTTAACCTCAGCTTCTTCCCATCTGCCGCAAAAATGCCACATGCGAAGCCACCGCATACCTCACCTTCGGGTATTCGATATAGATCAATCCGTATTCTTCGCAAGCCTTCCTGATAATGTTGCTGATGGCCGGGTAATGGATATGCGAAATTTTGGGGAAAAGATGATGTTCGATCTGGAAATTCAGTCCACCCACTAACCATGATACCACCTTATTTTTAGTTGCAAAGTTGGCGGTGGTTTTGATCTGATGAACGGCCCATTCGTCTTCCAGCCTACCGGTTATTACATCGGGCTGGGGAAAGCTTGTGTGCTCGACGGTGTGTGCCAACTGGAACACGAGGCTCAGCACAAAACCGGCCACGCAGGTGAAGATGATGAAACCAACGAGCCATGAGGTAAATCCAAGCAGGTAAATCGGAAGCCCCACGAACAGGAACATGTGAAACAACTTGAAGCCCCAGAAAACGAGATGGTCGGAAACCTCCATCTTTTTGAGAGGCATGCTGCCGACGTGTTTCTTGAAATATTTTTGATAGTCGAGAACGAAGATCCAGAAAATATAGAGCAGCGAATACAGTACCCAGAAGTACAGGTGCTGGTATTTATGCAGCGCATATTTTTTTTGCGTGCTGCTCATGCGCATGAACGGCTGAATGTCGATGTCGTCATCCACGCCGTCGATGTTCGTGTAGGCATGATGGATGACGTTGTGCTTAACGTTCCACATGAAGCTGTTGCCGCCGAGTATGTTGAGGGAAAAGGCCGCGAGCTGGTTCACCCATTTGTACTTGCTGAAGCTTCCGTGGGCGCCGTCGTGCATGACATTAAAGCCGATGGCGGCTACCACGCATCCGAGCAGCACACATTCAAGTATGGCCCAAACGACCGGAGGGGTGAAAAAAACGAGGTGAACATAAACGAAGATAAATGCCACCATCAGGATAACGGCTTTTAGAAACAGGCTGTAATTGCCGGTTGTAGAGGTACCTACCTCTTCGAAATATGCGCTGATCCTCCTCTTCAATTCGCTGTGAAAAGAATGTGGGACATTGGAAAATTTAGGTGTTGCCATGGTCTGAAAAAATATTAACGGAGAGCCTGTTTTAACCCGGCCCGGCCTGATGATCGAATTCGGGTGCAAAGGTAACTTTAAATGCTGATACTGAGTACATTTTTAACGTATTCGGCCAGGTTTTTAACTTCCTACGTTTCAACGAGCAACAAGGCATCGAGGTTACGTATCCCGATCTTTTTTTCACTGGTAAATCCCTCTGCATATTTCACGCCAATCCGCTTTCCCAGCATCCTGGCGCGTGCAATGACGCTTTCGAGGAAGTCGGGTGTGGAAATGTAGGTTTGCAGGCCCTCGGTTTTGTGCCCGTTCACGTGAAATTGTGTAGTATATGCCTCTACCGATTTCATTTTTTGGTCGAACGTGTCGCTCACATCAATCAGCAGGTCGGGTTCGTGGTACCAGTCCTGCAGGTAATGAAGAATGTATTTCGGGCGCCACTTATCCTGTTCGTTGCCCTTTTCGTCGTGTGTTTTTATTTTAACAAGCCCCGAAAGGAAGCATGCGTCTGCGATAAGATGGCCGGCCCGGCCGTGGTCGGGATGGCGATCGTCGAGAATGTTGCCGAAGATGATATCGGGGCGGTATTTGCGGATGGCGGCGATGAGCCGGAGCTGATGCTCCTCATCATTTTTGAAAAAGCCGTCTCTCATTTTCAGGTTTTCGCGCACTTCAACGCCGATGATCTTTGCTGCATTAGAAGCTTCGAAGTGCCGTGTTTCAGCCGTTCCCCTCGTGCCCAGCTCTCCCTGGGTAAGATCGATAATGCCTGTCTTTTTACCATTTTTTATTTCATTGATCAGTACACCGGCGCACCCGAGTTCCACATCGTCGGGATGAACGCCGATGGCGAGAATGTCTAGTTTCATGCAGCAAATGTATGGCGCTTTCCCGCTAACAAGCTAAATTCGCACATCCATAATCAAATCTTCAAAGAATGGCATACGACGTAATTGTTCTCGGCAGCGGACCTGGTGGTTATGTAGCGGCGATCAGGGCATCGCAACTGGGATTCAAAACAGCAATAATTGAAAAAGAAAGTCTGGGCGGCATCTGCCTTAACTGGGGTTGCATTCCCACGAAGGCGCTTTTGAAAAGCGCCCAGGTGAACGACGACATAAAGCATGCAAAGGATTACGGCATCGAGGCAACAGGTAAAGTGGATTTTCCGGCTGTGATCAGGAGAAGCCGCGGCGTTGCCGATAAAATGAGCAAGGGTGTTCAGTTCCTGATGAAGAAAAATAAGATAGATGTGGTGATGGGCTTCGGAAAACTGAAGGCTAAGGGACAGATAGAAGTGACCGCTGCAGATGGCGCCAAAAAAATGGTGGAAGGCAAACACATCATCATTGCAACAGGCGCACGGAGCCGCGAATTGCCCGCCATGAAAATTGACGGCAAAAAAATCATCGGCTATCGCGAAGCTTTGGTTCTTCCCGGCCTGCCGCAGAAAATGATCGTTGTGGGAAGCGGCGCCATAGGCGTCGAATTCGCCTATTTCTACAGCAGCATGGGAACCAAGGTGACCGTTGTTGAATTCATGCCGAGGATCGTACCTGTCGAAGACGAGGATATTTCAAAAGAGCTCGAAAAGAACTTTAAAAAGAATGGCATCGAGGTGATGACGAGCAGCGAGGTGACGAAAGTGGATACATCGGGTAACGGCGTGAAGGCAACTGTGAAAACACAAAATGGTGAAACCACGCTCGAAGCAGATGTACTGCTGAGCGCGGTGGGCATTGCAGCAAATATTGAGGGCATAGGACTTGAAGAATTGGGCGTTCGCACCGACAAAGGCAAGATCGTGGTGGACCAGTTTTATAAAACGAACGTGGATGGCGTTTATTCCATCGGCGACTGTGCCCCCGGCCAGGCGCTGGCACACGTTGCCTCGAAAGAAGGTATCGTTTGCGTGGAGAACATCGCCTTTAACGAAAAGAAATACAATCACAAGCCCCAGCCGATAGATTACAACAATGTACCGGGCTGTACCTATTGTTCGCCCGAAATTGCATCGGTCGGATTTACAGAAAAACAGGCAAAAGATGCCGGTTACGACATCAAAGTGGGCAAGTTCCCGCTCAGCGCCTCCGGAAAGGCCAGCGCCGCCGGACACATGGAAGGATTTATCAAGGTGATATTCGACGCGAAATACGGCGAGTGGCTCGGCACGCACATGATCGGCTATAATGTTACCGAAATCATCGTGCAGACAGTTACCGCACGCAAGCTCGAAACAACCTACCAAGAAGTGCTCAACAGCATCCATCCCCACCCCACGATCAGCGAAAGCATAAAAGATGCGATCGAGGTGGCCTACGGTGAGGCAATACATCTTTAAAGAGTTATAACTTGAAAGTTAAAAGTTAAAAATGGGTGCCTGCAAACGCAGGCATTCAGTATTTAAAGAGGATCGCCGGGTGGTGATAAATGCGTATTCTTTCCTGGTGAACGTTTCAGTATCTTAGGGTTTGCATTTAACAGCATTAACCTTTATCTCTTAACGCTTAACTTCTAACGCTCTCATGAATCTTTCTCTCTGGGAAAAAGAATCTTTTTTCGCACCTGCCGACATCATTATAGCGGGCAGTGGATTCGTGGGATTATGGTCGGCCTACTACCTTAAAAAAATTCAGCCCAAACTCCGCATCACCATTGTTGAAAGAGGTACGATACCCACAGGAGCCAGCACCCGGAACGCAGGCTTCGCATGTTTTGGCAGTGTGACCGAACTGATAAAAGATGCCGAAACAATGGGTGAAGACACGATGCTTTCGCTGGTGGAAATGCGCCACAAAGGATTAAAAAAAATCAGGAAGACTTTTCGCCAGAAACAAACGGGATTCACACAGTGCGGCGGTTATGAGCTGATCCCCCCTGCCGGCAACGACGACTATAAACAGGTGAAGCATCAGGTGAAATGGCTCAACGAGGCGCTAAAACCCATCCTTAAAACAAAGAAAACATTCAGATTCGACGATGACGCCGTTGGGCGCTTTGGGTTTGAAGGCATCGGCCGTGTTATTTCGAACGAGTTGGAAGGCTCGCTCCATCCCGGTAAGCTTTGCCAGGCGTTGCTGAGAACCGTACAGGGAATGGGCGTGACCGTTCTGCCTGCCACCGAAATCATTTATTTCGAAGATGGTGACAAAGGAGTTACGGTGTATACGAAAGGAAACAACGAACTGAAATGCGATTGCTTTCTTATTTGCATCAACGGCTTTGCGGAACAGCTTCTGCCTGACTTGGGTGTGACGCCGGCGCGCGGACAAATTGTGGTGACATCGCCAATCCCCGATTTAAAAATAAAGGGAACGTTTCATTATGACGAGGGGTTCTATTACTTCAGGAACGTAGGCGATAGGTTGCTGCTGGGCGGTGCAAGGAATTTGGCAATCGAAGAAGAAACCACTACTGATATGGAAGTTTCCGACAAAATTCAGGAGGAGCTTGAAAGGTTTATCAGCGAGCATTTGCTTCCCGGGGTTTCTTTTCAAATAACCGACCGGTGGAGTGGGATCATGGGGATGGGCGGCGAAAAGATGCCGATCGTGAAAAAACTTTCTTCGAACGTTTTTTGCGCGTTGAAGATGAGTGGTATTGGCGTTGCCCTCGCGCCTGTGGCCGGTGAAACTGTGGCTGAGCTGATGCTGGGGTAGGTCCTCCCCCGGTCCCTCCTTCGTCGGGACCACCCCCTCCAGAGTGGGATAGGTAGATGCCCCCGCTGGCGGGACCTGGTGCAGCGCCGCAAAAGTATCCCCCGCTGGCGGGACTTCCTGCAGAGCGGCAAAAGTATCCCCCG
>CAMPGT010000155.1 GCA_946885665.1 uncultured Chitinophagaceae bacterium
GCGCAAGGGGCGCAAAGAAGTATCCCCCGCTGGCGGGGGTGGCGCGCAGCGCCGGGGGTGGACGATGAGCAATAGGCAATGGGCAAACGGCAAAACATTTCCCCCGCTGGCGGGGGTGGCGCGTAGCGCCGGGGGTGGACCCCGAATTAACCCACAGATTATTAAGCTTTTGTACTGTTCCCGTGTAAGCCCTCCGGGAAATAAACCAGAACAGACCAACTTCCCCTGCTAACCATCCCGATTTGCATCACTCCCGCGAAAGCCGGTCGTACATCGCACCTATAGACCGCCTCGTAGACACTTTATTCTCGCCATACACCGGATACTCGCTTAAGTCAATCTCTTCTACCAACTCCTTTTTCGATTTGCCGTCGCGAATGCCCTCCCTTACCTGGCGCAACATATCTTTAAGATAGGCAGACTGCCGCCGCAGCGATTCCACCGTGCCCGGCTCGCCATGACCCGGTATAACTATCTTAACGTCCCATCGCGACATGCTATCGAGCACCCCGATCCACCGGTCATAATCGGCATCCGCATCCTCAACATTATTACCCCAGGGGTTACCATTGACGAAAAGATCGCCGGTGACCAAAATCTTTTCTTTCGGCAGGTACGCCACTGCGTCGCCACCAGTGTGCGCCGGACCCATCTTACGCAACTCGACGCGGTGGGTGCCATCATCAAAAATTAACTGCTGCCGGAAAGTGAGCGATGGAAATTCTCTCCTGTAGCCCTTCATACTGCGGCCGCTGTATGCGGATCCATTGTCCCACTCATGCTGGCCGAGGGTGTGCATTTCCCTGGCTGTCTCGATTGTCGAAACAATAACAGCACCGGCATCCACAAAAACACCGTTACCAAACGTGTGGTCATGGTGATAATGCGTATCAAATAAAAATTTTACAGGTTTGCCGGAAGTCTTTTTTATTTCAGCAATGATCTCTTCGGCGCCCCAGGGATAATTGGCATCGATTGCCAAAACATAATCTTCAAAAATGATCCACACGCAATTGGCCGACATCTGCCGCAACTCATCGCCAAAATAATAAAATACTCCAGGCGCCAGTTCTTTCACCGGGCGCGTTTGCGTTTTTGCACTTGTTGCGATGAATAACATAAACAGTACAGCCGCCGTTCGTAAAACCATAATGCTTGTTTAAGGGAAGATAACATAAAAAGGTCCGAATCGCACAACCCGAATACGCTACTTTTATCAAAAAAAGAATCATGGCATTTACCAGGCGTTTCCCGAATAGTATTTTTTGCATCGCCTGTTTTATCGGCTCGTGCGGCGAGGCGTTTGCACAAGCAGTTCAAATTAAAAACGACATTGAACAGAAACTTGTCATCTTCGGCAATAAAGAGTTAAGCCTCACGCTCGACTATAATCAAAAGGCAAATATTTCTTCGCTAACAGTAAATGGTGAGCAGGTTGTTAACGGTGACGCCGGCATCTATTCAAAAATTACTACGAAAAACGCAACATACTCTACACTGCATTTGTCTTCAGCGCCTGTCGCAAACGCGTCTAAAAATACCGTCACCATCAGCGGAATAAATTATGGCGATCAAAGCGTTGCCATCAGTGAAACGTGGACATTTACCATCAATGCCAACAACATTCAGTTCGACATCAGCAGAAAAATATCGAAACCCATCATCGCAGAAAAAATTTGCCTTCCGGTGTTTATGTTCAACTCCATAGATACATGGGAAGGCGCTTACCAGGATTACGGCGGACTTGCGTGGTTCTATCTCTTCAATAAAAAGCTGGATACTTATGGCGTGCATAGCAGTTCGTCACGGTTTTTTAACAGTAACACCGGTAACGGTCTGGCGATCGCGGTAAATGCGCCCGGAAAAGAAGTGGCCATGGACTACAGTCGTACCACAAACAACAAACTGGCCTATACTGTCGCCGTGTCGAAAACGGAAATGCTGCCGCGTTTTGATTCGCTCACACACAGGCGGCGTTTTGTTCGCGACACAAACGATATATGGGCGCCCTGCGCCATCAGCGCGGGCAGCAGCACGCAAAGCATTACCCTTTCCTATTTCAATTTTCATGAAAAATTCGATCGCGGAAATTTGGCAGGCGTTAATGAAGAACAGGTAAGTGCAGTATTAAACACCATCGCCAGGATAGGTGTAATTGACAAACAACATTTTGGCGGCAATAGCTGGCACACACCTTATGGACCGATCTGCCTGCATGAACAATATATTGCACAGATGGGCCTCGCCATAAATGACGACAGTTACTTAAAAGGTTATAAAGAGTGCCTTGATTTTTACAGGGACAATGCCGTCAAAAAGGATGGGAGAGTGTGGGCGCGATGGGCGTACAGCAACGAAGACGCCATGCCGAACCAATTTACGGATAAGGGATTTTATGAGGCACAGTGGGGTTACCTGCTGGATGCTAATCCCGATTTTGTTACAAATGTTGCGGAATTGTATGACCAGAACGGCGACCTCGGCTGGATAAAGACGCACCAGTTATCCTGCGAAAAGGTATTGGACTGGATCATCAACAGAGACATTAATGGCAACGGGTTGGTGGAGATGATGACCGACAGCCACAAACAAAAAAGAGGAAGCGATTGGATAGATATTATTTGGGCATCTTACGAAAATGCTTTCGTGAATGCGAAACTGTATCACTCCCTTATTTTGTGGGCCGATATTGAACGGCAATTAAACAACAGGGAAAAAGAACACTACTATCGGTTGTTCGCGGCAAAATTGAAGAAGAATTTCAATAAGCCAACTACGGAAGGAGGTTTCTGGGATGCTGAAAAAAGATGTTATATACACTGGCGCGATAAAGATGGCTCAGTTCATGGAAACAACATGGTTACGCCCGTAAATTTCATGGCCATCGCCTATGGCATTTGCGACGACTCAGTAAGAATAAAAACCATTCTTGATGATATTGAAGAGCAGATGCAGAAGGAGAAACTGTTTTTTTGGCCTATCTGCCTTTACAGTTACGCACCCGGCGAAGGCAATGACTGGCAGTTTCCTTTTCCCAACTATGAAAATGGCGACATTTTTTTATCCTGGGGATCAGTAGGCGTAAAAGCCTATGCTTCGTACAGGCCTGAACTGGCATTGAAGTATGTGAAAAAGGTGTTGGCCCGGTATTCAAAGGATGGACTGGCCTTTCAACGTTACGGTCGCGCCAAACAAGATGGACTGGGCGATGATATCCTTTCGGGCAATAGCCTTGCGGTCGTAGGCTTATACCAGGCAATCTATGGCATTAACCCGCGCTACAATCGCCTTTATCTTGCGCCTCATATTACAAACGAATTGGCGGGCACGTTGCTGAAATATAATTACCGAGGCCAGCGATTGAATATCAGGCTGGAGATGAATAAATATTCTGTATCGAATGGCCGGTTGACCATTGGTGGTAAAACGGATTTTGGTTTTTTCAGCAATGACAAAGAGCTTTTTTATTTTGATGGCAACAGCGATAAAGCTTCTTTGAAGGTATCAACTGCGGCGAACACTCCATTAACGCTCGATATCAACGAATACGGCAGAGATAAAATATCATTTACTCAACTTTCTCCCGAGCCGGCTGCAGAAAGCAAGGTTTACCAGGCTAATGGCCTGTCGCCGAACGCCTATTACACCATCCAGGTGAATAAGAAGACCATCAAACGAATAATCAGCAACGCGGAAGGCACGCTGGTTTTTAAGTACAAGGCAAGTAAACATGCCGTGGAGATCGTTATTTTGAAAGGCTAAAAGCCGAAAGAACGAATAGTCCTGACAGGTGGAACTAGCGCGTACGTTGCGGTTTTCGTGGCATAGCGCTATGCGTTCAATTAAAAAGGGCCGTCTCCTATTGCATCTGCTGGCAATTATTTATATTTTGTTTCCCTAAACCTTGTCTCGCCAGTATGTGTTTTTCGTTTCGACAGCTTTCTCTTTTCTTCACGGTCATCGCTTTTCCGGCCCTTTTAACTGCGCAGACCTCCGAAACAATTCGCAAACAGGTTCTTACACTGAAACGTACCATCCAGCTTAACCACTACAACCCACGACCGGTTGACGATGCATTCTCCGCCCAACTGTACGACCGCTTTATGGCGCTTATTGATGAACATCAAGAATACTTTACATCTTCAGATCTGAAAACGCTTTCTGCCTATCGCCTTACCCTTGACGACGAATTGAACGGCAACGGATGGGAATTCCTTGATAAGCTGATGCCGCTGTATGTGGCGGCGTTGCAGGGGAAAACGCTTAATCATCCATCGGGTTATGAGAATTATGTTGCATCGGTTTACTGCGACGTGATAGCAAACCTGTTTGACCCACACACCGAATACATGCCGCTCGAAGAAAAACAGGATTTTGAAACTTCGCTCGGCAAAGAAGGCTACTTTTTTGGTTTTACGCTGGAAGAAAACGACAATGGCGATACGGAGATCGGCAGGCTCGTGCCGGGGAGTCCTGCATGGAAATGCGGCGACCTGAATAAAGGCGATGTGGTAACCAGTATTGGCTGGGAGGGGAAGGAAGCAGTTGATGTATCCGGTCTTCCAGCAAGCGAGATCGCGGAGCTCATGGAATCTGCCGACACTGCAAAGCTTCATCTTACAGTTAAAAAACAAGACGGCATACAAAAGACAATTTCACTCACACGCGCGAAACTGGACAACGAAGAAAATAATGTAAGAGGCTTTGTGCTGAAGGGAAATATCTTAGTAGGATACATTTACCTGCCCGATTTCTACACCGCTTATGAAACTGGATATGGAAGCTGCGCGAACGACGTGGCAAAGGAAATCGTTAAGCTGAAAAAGGAAAACATTGCGGGCCTCATCCTCGACATCCGTTACAATGGCGGCGGATCATTGCAGGAGGCGCTCGACATGGCCGGAATATTCATCGACGCGGGGCCGCTGGTAATGATGAAAGAAAAAACAGGTAAAATTATTTCTCTGAAAGACCCGAACCGCGGTACGATATACGATGGTCCTATGACTGTACTGGTTAACGGACAAAGCGCTTCGGCCTCCGAATTGCTGGGTGCGGTGTTGCAGGATTATCATCGCGCAGTGATCGTTGGTTCAACCACTTTCGGAAAAGGATCGGCGCAGGTGATTTTGCCCGTTGACACCAACACCGCAACACCCCTGTCGTCAAGAAGTACGGAATATGGTTTCGTGAAGGTCACCACAAGCAAGTTTTATCGCTTAACCGGCGGTACAACACAACATGCGGGCGTCACTCCCGACATCATACTGCCTGATATATTCGACGGGTTGAATTATCACGAATCGGCGCTGCCATCCGCGTTACCAGCCGACGTGATTAAAAAGAACAGTTATTACACACCGCTTTCAAGCCTTCCTTTGGCGTCGCTTGCGAACAAAAGCAAATCGCGCGTGGATGCTGACAAGAATTTTGAATTGATCAGGAAATACAGTTCTGTTTTGAAAGAAGGAAAACCTGCTGACAGCGCGTTTGATTTCTCATCCCTCAGAAAAGCCACGACAACATACGCAGTAGCGGTCAACGCCTTTGATGCGCCGATGCTAAAGAGCGACAGCTATCACCAAGAGTTGACCAACCAGTGGATACAAAAAATAAGTTCCGATAAATACGTTGAAGAAGCCTACCATATCCTGAACGACCTCATCAATAACAACGTAAACAAATAATTCGGTTATGAAACATTTGCTATCGATCGCAGCAATGATGAGTGTGCTGCTGATCACCCGCACGGCTGTCGCCCAGGATTTCGACGACCCTTCACTTTATCTTTCATTTATTTCTAAAAACCAACGGGAGGTGAGCGTAAAGTATCTCAGCTACATGAGTGCTGCCTCTCATGGCAGAAGCATGCGCAAAGTGGAGAAGCGGCGCGCCGACCTCATCAATGCCATTTATGAAACAAGAGTGCGTATTTACGGGATGCCAACGTTTAAGGGCGATAAGCAGCTTCGAGACTCGGCAGTGAGCTACCTGAAGATCTTATACAGCGTTTTTAATGAGGACTACAGCAAGATTGTAAACATGGAAGAGATAGCCGAACAGTCGTACGACAACATGGAGGCGTACCTGTTGGCACAGGAAAAGGTAAGTGAACGGTTGTCGGAGGCGCATGCTGCCTACGCACGTGCCCAGAAGACCTTTGCCGCAAACAATAATATCACCCTGCTTGATGATGAATCGGAGCTTGGCAGGAAGCTGGAAACGATCGATAAGCTGACAAGCTATTACAATGAAGTGTATTTAACATTTTTTAAGGTGTACAAGCAGGAGGTTTACCTGGTTGATGCGGTGTCGGCAAAAAACACCAATGCGATCGAGCAAAACAGGAACGCGCTGTTGAAGTATGCAGAGGAAGGGCTCGATAAGATCAGTAAGATGAAAGGATTCAACAACGATCGAACGCTCGAATCCGTTTGCCGGCAATTGATACGATTCTATAAAGATGAGGCGGAGAAGAGTATTCCTAAGATATCTGATTTCTTTCTTAAGGTGGAGAATTTCAAGAAGCTTCAGCAGTCATTCGAGAGTTCCGAAAAGACGAAAGAGCTGGTCAACAATTATAATAAGGCTGTTGACGACATGAACCGTAGCTCCATGGCTTTCAACAATACAAACGATCAACTGAATAACAAGCGCTCCGAAATGCTATCGTCGTACAACGACACCGTGAAGTCGTTCATGGATACATACATGCCGTATAAGTAGAAAGTAGCTTACTTCATCAAATTGGCGAAAACTGTTATGACAAGCGCATTGATGTAGTCGATGAAAAATGCGCCTACCAGCGGAACAACCAGAAAAGCCCGCGGTGCGGCGCCATATTTCAATACTATCGTTTTCATAACGACCATCGCATTGGCAACAGTTCCCAGCATAAATCCAATAAAGCCGCTTGACATTACTGCAGACTCATAGTTCTTGCCCATGGACAGGAAGGTTATGGTGATTGCGAATAAAACAGCAACCACCACCTGCGTTGCGAGTATTCCAGCTAGCGGTACTGCCAGGTAAGCCAGTTCCCATAGTTTTAAATCCATTAACGCAACGGTAAGAAAAATATTCAGGGCAATTTCGCCGGCGAAGTCAATGGATTGCTGGTCGATTTTGATCCATTGTGTTTTGTCGTTGATGTTCCTGAACGTGGCGCCGACGATCATTGCGCCGATGTATGCCGGAAGCGTTATGCCGAGTTTTGAAATAAAAAGGCTGACAACACCTCCCAGGCCCATGATGATAATCGTGTTGATAAGACTTATTGTAAAACCTGAATTCTCCTGCGTTGTATCAATGGTAAGTCTTTCGTCGGTTTCAGGCGTTAGCTGCCTGGCCGGTTCATTGATTTTCTGCGTGTCTTTTTTTAAATGGAATTTTTGAATGAGGTAGGCTCCTGCGGGGCCGCCGAGCAATGCGCCGCAAACAATTCCGAACGTTGCAGAAGTGATCGCAATTGTTTCGGCGCCTTTTAATCCCATTTCTTCAAATAAGGGTGAGAATGCGAGTCCGGTTGCGGGCCCTCCAACCAGTGTTACCGAACCGGCCATTATGCCAAAGAGTTTCGGTACATCAAATAACGTTGCGACCCCTATTCCTACGAGGTTCTGGATGACGCAAAACGCTGATGAAATAGCCAGGAACAGGATTACCGGTCTTCCTCCTTTTTTCAGCAGCGAAAAACTGGCATTAATGCCGATGGAAGTGAAGAAGAGCACCATGCACAAGGATTGCATGGAAGTGTCGAATTCGATATTCACTAACCTGTCGTGCGAAAAAAGATTGAAAACAGCAAAGAGTAATCCCCCTATAACAGCCGAGGGAATGTTGAGCCGTTCCAAAAAACTTATTTTCCTCTTGAGCATTATTCCGATTAGGTAAAGGATACCGGCGATGGCAAGTGTCTGAATCAGATCCAGCTTAAGAAGCGGTGTTAGTGCGTATGTCGGCTGCATTAGGTGTAAACTATCGGGGAAAAAGACCATTGTTCAGCTTACCAGCCAAGCGAATCGGATTTTTAAATGTGCCGGCAGGTTTTATACCGGCAAATGTTCCTCGCCGTTACGGCACTTTTCATTTAAAAGAAGCTTAACTTCCGTAACAGTTTACCCTTGTCATTCGATAAACGTTAAAACGATTACGGTATGAAACGTAGCATGATAAGTTTTGTCAGAAAAGCTGCATCCTTTTTTTCGCATGCCTTGCACATCCTGGTTGTTTCACTCCTGGTGGCCGCTTGTACATCGGGCACGAAAGAAGTGAGTATAGGAGACACCGACATTGGTGGAACCGTCACAGGGCCCAATGGACCTGAAGCCGGCGTGTGGGTAATCGCTGAAACCTACGACCTGCCCACTCGCTTTGCTAAAATCGTTGTAACGAATGATGCCGGGCAGTACCTGCTTCCTGAACTTCCGGCGGCAAACTATAAAATTTGGGTTCGTGGGTATGGACTGATCGATTCACAGAAGAAAGATGCGAAACCCGGCAGCAAAGTGGATCTGACTGCTGTGATTGCGCCTTCAGACAAAGAAGCCGCACAATATTATCCTGCCGGCTACTGGTTTTCACTTCTGGATGTTCCTGATAAATCCATGTTCCCGGGCACCGGCCCACAAGGCAACGGAATATCTCCCGATAAAAAAGTCCAGGCCGATTTTCTGCGAAGCGTTAAGTCAGGAACGTGTCTTGCGTGCCACCAACTGGGCAGTAAAGGCACGCGCCAGTTTCCTCCTTCCCTTGGAAAATTTAAAAATTCTGTCGATGCTTGGGAGAGGAGATTACAATCGGGTCAGGCTGGTGATGACATGATCCATGGGGTCATGGGTATTGGGCGTGAACAGATGTTAAAGATGATGGCAGACTGGACCGACCGGATCGCCCAGGGTGAGCTTCCGTCAAAACCAAGCCGGCCACAAGGTGTTGAGCGCAATGTGGTGATCTCACAATGGGATTGGGCCGATCCGAAAGCCTACCTGCATGATGAGGTGTCGACCGACCGAAGAGACCCAACGGTGAACGCCAATGGTTTAATATACGGTGCCACGGAGCTAAGCACTGATTATCTTCCTGTGCTCGATCCAAAGACAAGTAAGATCAGCCAGGTGCCTCTTTCTGTTCTCGACCCGAATACGCAATCGGCATCAGGAGAAGTAATACAACCTTCGCCATACTGGGGCGACACAGCCATCTGGAGCAGCAAAACCAATGTGCACAATCCCATGATGGACAAGGAAGGACGCGTGTGGATCACGGCAACCGTTCGGCCATCAGACAATCCCGGGTTCTGCAGTATCGGTTCCGATCATCCGTCTGCAAAAGCTTTTCCTCTCGACAAGTCCTATCGGCACCTTGGCATGTACGATCCTAAGAC
>CAMPGT010000156.1 GCA_946885665.1 uncultured Chitinophagaceae bacterium
GAGGTACTCGAGGCGTTCGTTATTTTCGTCGGCGCTGTCGCGAACGGACCGGTGGGTGAGTGCGGCTCTGTAGAGGGCGCTTTTTCCCGGTGCAAAACCAAGCACGTTTCGCAGATTTTTTTTATATGCAATACGACTTTGATTTCCAATAAAGCGGTCCAGGATTCCCACGAAAGACAATCTACAATTTTTTCGGTAAGCAAAAAAATGCTGGCTGGCACTAATTGGGTCAGCCGGGATATTTTTTGACGATCACGCAGGCATTGTGTCCGCCAAATCCGAAAGTATTGCTGAGCGCGGCTCTGACCGTGCGCTTCTGCGCTTTTTCGAAAGTAAAGTTGAGGCGGCTGTCCAGGTTGGGATCATCGGTAAAATGGTTGATCGTTGGCGGCACCACATCATCTTTCACTGCCATGATACAGGCGATAGCTTCCACTACTCCGGCTGCGCCAAGGCAATGGCCCGTCATTGATTTTGTGGAGCTGATGTTGATCCTGAAGGCATCGTCCCCAAATATGTCCATGATCGCTTTCACTTCGGCTACATCGCCCAGTGGCGTGGACGTGCCGTGGGTGTTGATGTAATCGAGGTCTTCGGGCTTCATGTCTGCATCATCCAGAGCCGCAAGCATTACATTCTTTGCTCCCAGCCCTTCCGGATGGGGTGCAGTGATATGGTAGGCATCGGCTGTGGCGCCGGTACCGGCAATTTCCGCGTAGATGCGGGCGCCGCGTTTGACGGCATGGTCAAGATCTTCGAGTATCAGCACGCCTGCGCCTTCTCCCATTACAAAGCCGTCGCGGTCGTTGTCGTAGGGCCTGCTGGCGGTTTGAAAATCGTCGTTGCGTTCGCTGAGTGCCTTCATGGCGTTAAATCCGCCCACGCCGGCCTCGCTGATCACGCTTTCCGAGCCGCCGGTGAGGATGATATCCGATTTGCCGAGCCTGATGAGGTTGAACGCTTCCATGAGGGCGTTGGTGGAAGAGGCACAGGCGCTTACCACCGAAAAGTTTGGCCCCCGGAAGCCGTGCCGCATGGATATGTGTCCAGCTGCGATGTCGAGAATCATCTTCGGGATGAAGAAGGGGTTGAAACGCGGGGTGCCGTCGCCTTTGGCGAAGTTCATCACTTCTTCCTGGAAGGTGATGAGCCCGCCTATACCGCTGGCAAACACCACCCCTATTCTTTCGGGGTTGAGGTGTTCGGGTGAGATGGCGGCATCTTTCACGGCTTCGTCGCTGGCGGCGAGGGCCGTTTGTGCAAAGCGGTCGAGCTTGCGCGATTCTTTTTTGTCGAGATAATTGAGCGGGTCAAAGTTTTTGAGCTCGCAGGCAAAACGCGTCTTAAACTTTGAAGCATCGAATTGTGTAATAAGGTTAGCGCCGGAAACGCCGTTGATAAGGCCGTTCCAGTACTCCTGAAGATTGTTGCCAAGTGGTGTCAGGGCTCCAATTCCTGTAACTACTACACGTTTTAAGTTCATCTGTGCCGATATTGAATTCATGAGTCCGGTTTCACCTAAAAATATTTTACGGCGGCAAGTTATTGTTTTTAAGGGATGCGCCCACACAATTTAATGGACGGCCACCGATAACTAAAAACCAGTATTTTAAGTGAGATTGATCCGGTACACCCTGACTGTCAGACTAAGAATCCGCTTTAGCGGTTACCCGGCTAAAGCGGAATGAAAATATATGCTGAACCGGGCCTCAGTTATTTCGCATGCTCTTCCAGGTATGCAATGGCCTGACCCACAGTGGTGATGGTCTCTGCCTGCTCATCGGGAATTGAAATATTGAACTCTTTTTCAAATTCCATGATTAATTCAACGGTGTCCAAAGAATCTGCCCCTAAATCGTTGGTAAACGACGCTTCGTTGTTGACCTCAGCTTCTTCCACTCCTAACTTGTCAACTATTATCTTTTTTACCCTGGTTGCGATGTCTGACATTTTTGTAAAGTTTAGTTACGGCTGCAAAAATATAGTTTTTGAGATAATCTGAACAAAACGCTCATTATTAATTATAGGAATCCGGTAAAATGTAAATACTTATATTGCAATAACCAAACCATCCAAATATATCCGTCAGCATGGCATTAAAATTAATTGATCATGGTTCGCCCGAATATCAGCAAATGGTTCAGTTGCGCAACGACATTTTAAGAAAACCGCTTGGCCTCGTTTTTTTGCCAGACGAGCTGGAAAAAGAAAAAGAAGACATACTGATAGGTGCATTCGAAGACGATAAGATGCTGGGCTGCTGCATGCTGATCAACACAGATCCGGGTACGGTGCGCCTCCGGCAGATGGCCGTTTTAAATACACTCCAGGGCAAGGGCATCGGCAAGGCACTAATGCAGTTTGCCGAAAACATTGCCCGCGACCGCGGCTACCGCAAAATAACCATGCATGCCAGGAAAACAGCGACCGGTTTTTATGAAAAGCTCGGCTACACAACAAACGGAGTAGAGTTTCTTGAAGTGACCCTTCCCCACGTTGTTATGGAAAAGCAACTGCTTACTTGACAAACTTTATCGAAAAAGGATACTTATAGATTTTATTCTCACTGGCCCTGATCGTCGCAATAATCACCAGCACCAGGTTGGCGATCATCAACAAAACCATCAGCGGAAACCCGAGGAAAGAAAAGAAAAAGAAGATAAAGGTCAGTATCATGGTTACGATCCACAACGCTATCCAGGCAAGCAAAACGGTAAGCTGAAAGTTCAATGATTCTTTCGCATGAGACCTGATGTACGCAGACTCATCTTTCTTGATCAGGTAAATAATTAACGGCGCCAAAAAGCCGCCGATAACACACAAAATATGAGACAGTACCGCCATCGTTCTTTCTTCACTGGTGGGCGTAGTAAGGGCGGGCTCGTCGGTTCCGAGAATAGTATTTGTCTGGTTCATGTGTAAGGGAGTTTGATACAATTTAACAAATTCCTTTAAATCAGCAAGCGGGAGATGGGAGACGGGAGACGGAAGAGCGTTGTAACGCTTAATGCTGCAATTGCGCTTTTCCAATCACAGCAGTATGCATCTTCTTTAAAAAGGAAAGGATATTTTCCATGGAATCTATTTTATCCACAATCAGCATAAACAACTTACCGGTCTGTTTCAGCCTTGCGCGATTAGTTCCTTTTTGTATAAAATCAATTATCAACCGGAAGGTTTCCGACTCATAATACGGCGACGAAGGATTGTTGATGAAGTAGCATTTCAATAGGCCGTCTTTGAGCAATAATCTTTCAAATCCAAGATCAACGGAGAGCCACCTGCACCGCACGGTGTCAAGAAGATCTTTCACTTGCGGCGGTACCGCACCAAATCTGTCTTCAAGCTCTTTTTCGAAGGCCACCAGTTCCTCTTCATTCTCACAATTGTCGAGCCTTGTGTAAAGCGACAGTCTTTCCGTAATGCTTTCCACATAACTGTCCGGGATCAGCACCTCGAGGTCGGTATCGATCGTGGTATCCTTCACATAATCATCCTGCCTGGCTATTTCTTCCTTAAACAGGTTTTTGAATGTTGTGCGCTTCAGTTCTTTGATCGCTTCGTCGAGAATTTTCTGGTACATCTCAAACCCTATCTCTGCCATGAAACCGCTTTGCTCACCACCCAGCATGTTGCCTGCACCCCTGATGTCGAGATCGCGCATGGCAATCTGGAAGCCACTCCCCAGTTCACTGTGCTGTTCGAGCGTTTGCAGGCGTTTCCTTGAATCGTCGGGCAGGGTGCTGACAGAAGGCGCCAGCAGGTAGCAAAAAGCTTTCTTGTTGCTTCTGCCCACCCTTCCCCTCAACTGGTGAAGATCACTCAGCCCAAACTGGTGCGCATTATTGACGATGATGGTGTTCACATTGGGAATGTCCACACCGCTTTCAACGATGTTCGTGCACACCAGCACGTCATATTTTTTATCAATGAAATCAAGAATTCTTTCTTCAAGCTCATGACCCTCCAACTGCCCATGTGCATGGCCGACGCTAATGTCTGGACACAATTTCTGGATCATGGCGGCCATCTCGGCCAGCCCCATCACTCGGTTATGGATAAAAAACACCTGACCGCCTCTTTCCGTTTCAAAATAAATGGCGTCGCGGATAAAATCCGGGTTGAACAGTTGCACCTCCGTTTGTATCGGTTGGCGGTTGGGCGGTGGCGTATTGATGATGCTGAGGTCGCGCGCGCCCATGAGGCTGAACTGAAGCGTGCGTGGTATCGGCGTTGCCGTGAGCGTCAGGCAATCCACGTTGGTTCGCAGTGTTTTTATTTTTTCTTTGTGCGCCACCCCAAACTTTTGTTCCTCGTCAATTACCAGCAGGCCGAGATCCTTGAACTTTACATCTTTCGCCAGCAGCCCGTGCGTGCCGATGATGATATCTATTTTTCCTTCCTCGAGCCTTTTTAAAGTTTCCTTTTTTTCTTTCGTCGATTTAAAACGATTTATGTAATCCACCGTTACGGGAAAATCTTTCAGCCGGTCCTTAAATGTTTTGAAATGCTGAAAGGCAAGAATTGTGGTGGGCACCAGCACCGCGGCCTGCTTGCCGTCGAGGCATGTTTTGAAAGTGGCCCTTACGGCAATTTCTGTTTTTCCGAATCCCACGTCGCCACATACCAGCCGGTCCATTGGCGAGGTCGACTGCATATCCTTCTTTACGTCTTCGGTGGCCTTACCCTGGTCGGGCGTATCCTCGTAAATGAAGGAAGCTTCCAGCTCGTTCTGCATGTAATTGTCCGGCGAATGAGCAAAGCCGGTTTGTGCCTTTCGTTGTGCATAGAGCTGGATAAGGTCGAAGGCAATTTCCTTGACCCTTGTTTTTGTTTTTTCCTTCAGCTTTTGCCAGGTATCACTTCCCAGCTTATTCACTTTTGGAACGGTTCCTTCCTTACCCGTGTATTTTGAAATCTTGTGGAGCGAGTTGATGTTGACGTAGAGAATATCGCTGTCTTTATAAATGATCCTCACTGCTTCCTGCAGCCTGCCGTTCGATTCTATTTTTTGCAAACCACTGTAAACGCCCACGCCGTGATCGATGTGCGTAACATAATCGCCGGGTTGCAGTTCGCGCAGCGTGCGCAGCGTAAGCGCCTTGCTTTTATTGTAAGCCTGCCTCACCTTGTATTTGTGGTAGCGCTGAAATACCTGGTGATCGGTGTAGCACACCGCTTTCACATCTTCATCCACAAATCCTTCGTGAATGGAAACGGGAACCGGCGTAAAGTGAATGTCCACTTTCAGGTCTTCGAATATGCTGTGCAATCTTTCAAGTTGCCTTGGGTTGTCGGCAAAAAGGAAGAGTCCGAATCCTTTTCGTTCCCATTCTTTCAGGTCCCTGATGAGAAAGTCGAATTGCCGGTTGAAGGCCGGTTGTTCCTTCGTATGAAAGTCAATTTCGGTGGTGTTGGGCCAGGTGTTGCGGTGGCCGAATTCGATGGTATGCCTGTTTTTGAGCTGCTCTTCCAGGTCGTGCGCCCTTAAAAAATCATCGTGGCTCAGGGAAAACCGCTGTTGTGCATTTTCTTCGGATGGCTGCGGCGCACCGTTTTGAAGAAACAGTTCGAGCTCTTCATCCTGCAACAACATTCGCTCTTTGATAAATTCCCAGTCCTGCATCCACACCACGGTGTTGGCCGGAAGAAAATCGAGCAGTGATATTTTGTTCTCGTCGCTGAACTGCGTTTCAACGTTGGGGATGATGCTCACCTGCACCAGCTTTCGTTCGCTTAACTGTGTTTCCGGATCAAAGATCCGGATGCTGTCCACCTCATTGCCGAACAGTTCTATGCGGTAAGGTTTTTCATTGCCGTACGAATAGATGTCGAGTATGCCCCCGCGCAGCGCAAACTGGCCGGGTTCATAAACGAAATCGGACCGTTCAAAGCCGTAACCCACCATTTGTTCCATTAAGCCGTTCAGGTCGATGGTGTCGTTAGTTTTGAGGTAGATGATATTGCGCGAAATGGTGGATGGCAGCACAACTTTTTCATAGATGGCCTCGGGATAGGTGATGATGATTTTTTTGTTTCCGCCTGCCGTGAGCCGGGTAAGCGTTTCGGTGCGCAGCATCACATGGCTGCTGTTCAGCAGGCTGTAGTTTTTCCGGTTGCGGAAAGAAGAAGGAAAGTAGAACAGGTCGAGTGCACGGGTGAGGTTTTCGATGGTGTTCTGCACATAGGCGGCCGATTCGGCATCTTCGCAAATAACCAGGTGGTTGAGTCCTGAAAAAGATTCGTTGAGGATGACCGATGACACCAGGAAGGATGCCGCGCTGCCCCGGAGGTTTTTGCAGTAGATGTGTTGCGATGAGGGCATGGAGAGCCTGTCCGCCAACTGAAAAAGGCGGGGGTTATCATGCGACAAAGAAGAAAGCAACGACTGCAAATTCATAACGGCGGTGCAAAGATAATTAATTAGTATTTTTAAAATAAATCAACAACATGGTTCAGCCCTGGCGTACTGGGAAAGTCATCCGTATTGAAAATGAGACCGCCTCGACCCGCCGGTTCTGGATCGAGGTGCCCGAGCTTTCGTCGTTCGACTTCAGGCCGGGTCAGTTTGTAACACTCGACCTGCCCATACACGAAAAGCCGAACAAGCGGTGGAGAAGTTATTCCATCGCCTCTTGGCCCGACGACACCAACATATTTGAGCTGGTGATCGTACTGCTGGAAGGCGGTGCCGGAACGCAGTACCTCTTTAACGAGGTGACGGTGGGCAGCGACCTTATTCTGCGCGGCCCGCAGGGCGTATTTGTGCTGCCTGAGCTTATAGAGAAAGATCTGTTCTTTATCTGCACCGGCACGGGCATCGCCCCATTCCGCTCCATGTCGCACCATATCTTCAACAAAAACATACCTCATCGAAATATTTACCTGATTTTCGGCTGCAGGCTCATGTGCGACGGACTGTATGCCGCCGAGATGCAAGAGCTTGAAAGCAATATTGAATCGTTCCGGTACATTCCCACCTTCTCGCGTGAGGACCCTTCAAGAGAGGATATCAGGAAGGGGTACGTTCACCAGGTGTATGAAGAGATTTGCAAGGACAAGACGAATGGCGAGCTGCCTCCTGCGCATTTTTATTTGTGCGGATGGAAGAACATGATCGACGAGGCGAAGCAGCGGATACTGGCACTGGGATACGACCGGAAGGCGATTCACCAGGAGCTGTATGGGTGAGGAGACGGCGGCAATGAGCAAAGGGCAAAGGGCAAAGAGCAAAGGGTGATCGGCAACTGTATCCCCCGCTGGCGGGGGTGGCGCGAAGCGCCGGGGGTGGACCAACTGCACGAGCCAATTCCTACCCTTTACAACTTTAACTTTTAACTTTTAAATTATACTTCCTGATCAACTCCGCCTTCTGCTTTTCAAGCTCGAGTATCTCTGCGTGATTATTCAGCATCTCCCTTTCCAGCTCATTTATCTTCCTCTGCAACGAGGTCAGTTGCCGCGACCTGAAGAGGTACCCCACAATAAATACGACTACCAGCGCCGCTCCTAACAAAAATATATTCAAACTGATACTAATTATAAGCATAACCGTTTCACAAATCATGGTTCACATATGCAATTGATGAGCCAGCAGGCATCTAAATCCCCTTTAACTTTTCCTGTACAATTTCAGCTATCCGGTCGAGAGGTATCCTTTCCTGCGTCATGGTGTCCCTGTACCGTATGGTTACGGTATTGTCTTCTTTTGTCTGGTGGTCGATCGTGACGCAGAACGGGGTACCGATCGCATCCATCCTGCGGTACCGCTTCCCGATGGTATCCTTTTCTTCATAGAAACACTTGAAATTTTCGCGGCACGAATTCATGATCTGCCTCGCAATCTCCGGAAGGCCGTCTTTCTTTGTGAGCGGCAATATGGCCAGTTTGATGGGTGCGAGAAAGGCCGGGAACTTCATCACCACCCGCGAATCTTTTTTGTCGGCAGTACTCAGGTCCTCTTCGGTATAAGCTTCGCTCAGCACCATCATGATGGTTCTGTCGAGACCGATGGAGGTCTCTATAACATAAGGTATATAACTCTGGTTGAGCTCCGGGTCGTGGTACGACATCTTCTTTTTGCTGTATTCCTGGTGATTGCGCAGGTCAAAGTCGGTGCGCGAGTGTATGCCTTCCACTTCTTTGAAGCCGATAGGGAAGTCATATTCGATGTCGCAGGCAGCGTCGGCATAATGCGCAAGTTTCACGTGGTCGTGGAAGCGGTATTTCTCGCGGGGGATGCCCAGGCTCAAGTGCCACTTCATCCTTTCTTCTTTCCAGTGTTCGTACCATTCTTTTTGCGTGCCGGGCCTGATGAAAAATTGCATTTCCATCTGCTCAAATTCGCGCATGCGGAAGATGAACTGCCGGGCCACTATTTCGTTCCTGAAGGCCTTGCCCACCTGTGCGATGCCGAAAGGAATTTTCATCCTTCCCGTTTTCTGAACGTTCAGGAAATTGACAAATATCCCCTGTGCGGTTTCGGGGCGCAGGTAAATTTCACTGGCCTCGTCGGTAACGCTTCCGAGCTGGGTGGAGAACATCAGGTTGAACTGGCGCACGTCGGTCCAGTTGCTGGTTCCGCTGACGCCGCATTTAATGTCGAGCATTTCGATGAGCTTCTTCAGCCCGTCGTAGTCGCTTGCTGCCAGCAGTTCATCCATTCTCGCCAGCACCGCTTTTGCTCCGGCAGCGTCTCCTTCTTTTTCGAGTTCATCGGCGTGTGCCTCGAGCAGGTGATCGACCCGGTAGCGTTTCTTGCTGTCTTTATTGTCGATCATCGGATCGCTGAAGTTGTCAACGTGGCCGCTGGCTTTCCAGGTGGTGGGGTGCATGAAGATGGCGGCGTCGATGCCCACGATATTTTCATTCAGTTGGGTCATGCTTTTCCACCAATGTTCGCGGATGCTCCTTTTCAGCTCCGCGCCCCATTGGCCGTAATCGTACACTGCGCTTAGCCCATCGTAAATCTCGCTGGAAGGAAATATGAAACCGTATTCTTTACAATGTGATATGATAGCCTGAAATCTGCCGGTATCTGTAGCCATAGGACGGCGAAAATAATGGGAAATCAGGAGATGGCAAGGGTTGCCGTTCTGGCGAAACCTAAAACTTAAAAGTTAAAAGTTAAAACTGAAAACCCTCTCACGTCTCACGTTTGACGAGTCCTTTAATTTCGCATCTTTTCAACCCACCCCTACTATTTTTTCCTCTTTGTAGTAATATTGCGGATTTTTATTGCCCATTGCCCATTGCCCATTGCCCATTGCCCGCCTCACGTCTCCCGCAACT
>CAMPGT010000157.1 GCA_946885665.1 uncultured Chitinophagaceae bacterium
GTATGTACCTTAAGGTACCTAACGCACTATCCAAATACTGATTGTAGGTGCATTAAGTAATCATCTAAAAATTTAAAATTAAAATTGCTATGGCGAAAGCTGCAAAAAAAACGGCAAAAAAAGCTCCAAAGAAAGCCGCAAAAAAAACTGCTAAAAAAGCACCTGTAAAAAAGAAATCAGCAAGGAAACCGAATGCTGCATTTATGGCTCCACTTTCACCGAGTCCTGCGTTGTCAGAAGTGGTGGGTAGCAAAGCGTTGCCAAGAACGGAGATTGTTAAGAAGATCTGGGATTACATCAAGAAGAATAATCTTCAGGACAAGAAAAACAGGCGAATGATTAATGCGGACGCCAAATTGAAACCTGTTTTCGGTAACAAGGAACAGATTTCAATGTTCGAGCTGGCCAAGATAGTTAGCAAGCACGTGAAATGATTTGTAAATAATAAAACCGCGGGATACCGCGGTTTTTTTTATGATGAAATTTTCTTCCTAATAAGGAAGGATGAGATCAAAGCTGTTGCCATTGCTGTTTCTCGACCATTCCAGCCTGTAATAATACTTACCCGATCCCGGGCAGGCAGTGGCATTTCCCGAAGCATCGAGCCCGAACGTCGCAGTTGACGTAAATACTTCCGTCTTGTGTTTGATCGTTCCGGCCGACACCCTGAAATCACAATCCTGTTTAAGTACTATCGGAGAAGTGATCGACGTTGTAAATTCTTTTCCGAACCGGTTTGTTCCCCAGTCCGCAACATTACTTTCTTCTTCAGTATTATGCATACCGGAAACTGAAATCACCAGCCCATTATCATATGTAAATTCTTTTTTCCTGGACATGTTCCAGTTGCGCGCCGTTTCATCGTCAAACTTGATAGAAAGGTTTTCACTCACAAGCGTGTGAACGATGGAATCGAGCGATGCCGCGTGGTAAACCAAACCACCACTTACATTGGTATAGATATGTGTGCCGTTAAGGACGATGGTTTTTCCATCGCTCTTCCTGGTGATGGCAAAATTTTCATATTGAATGGTGATGGCCGCTCCTGCGTCCTTCCATTTTGTTCCTTTCGGCATTGACAGTACTACTGCTCCGTTGCGGGTATGCTTTCCGCAGTTGGCTCCGTTAAAAGTGACAGTGGCTTTCATGGGGTCGCTTTCGGTATCGAGGGCCACCGATGCATCGCAGATCACTTCGTCCACGACCGATGCGTCGCCCGACAATGAAGCATCCGCTTCAATAAGTGCATTCGCATCTGTGGTGATGTCGTCAATAACGTCTGCTACCATCGCGTCGTCATCGGCGTGGGTGGCGATTTCAACCTGGTCGGCGGGCGTTTGAAGGGCCTCCGCGGCCTTCTTACATCCGGGAGTGGCGATCATCAGGCCCGAAATGGCTAACAGGCAAAGAATCAGGGATTTATTCATAGATATTGATTTTGATGGCTGTTTTTGTCACCAGCCGTATAGAACTGTCAAAACGGAAATTCTCCTTAAAAAGTCTGCAAAAAATATATAGCCCCAAATGTTTTGATCTTACGATTTCTGATTTTATTTTGGCGCTGTCCATCACCCTGGGACGACCCCTAAATCCGTACCGATGAATAACCTGTCTCCATTAGGTTTACTCACCTGTTTTATATTTTCAATGGTCATCAATGGCGCCTCGTTTGATGCAGGCAATCATGAAGCGTCCGCATATGTTATTAACCACAGCCATTCAGTAATTTATTACAAGCCCGAAAGCCGCGAGGCGAACCCGGGACTGCAACCCGATGCCGCATACAAAATAGCCCCGGGTGAGTCGCTTCATGCGCCCGTAGACGCGATCGTAACGCCTGCCACAACATCGGGAAACATCTATCGCGTTCCAACCGGTGGCCGTGTAGTGGTCAATGAAAACGGTGTTGCTGTTCCGATGAATTTTATTGCGAGGGTGGGTGTATGGTTGCACAGGTATGGAAACGTTGCACCGCCAAGTCCCAATTTCGCGAAGCTGGCCAATTCGAAGCATATTATTTACCGGATGCCCGATATTACTTCCAGGCACTCCTGATCAGAAGTGTTTGAAATTACGATGCAGTTGGCGGAAGGCGCTTTCGTTGATGCAATCCCTGATGCGCGATAATAGTTCTGCGGAAGTGAATGGCTTTTCGATAAATGCATCGGCGCCTGCTTCGATAGCTTTTTCACGCAGTTGTGAAGCGGCCGAAAGAATAATCACCGGCACATCATTCATTCTTTCTTCCTGTTTTAAAGTTTTGCAGATGTCGAGGCCGTCGCCGTCGGTGTGCAGTTTATCCAGCAGCACGAGGTCGGCGTGGAAGCGGTAGAAGTCAGTTATCGCATTCTCCTCAATATGCTCTTCCACACTGTATCCGTTTTTGTGGAGGATGATACGGAGAATGTCGCTGATGCCAGGATCATCTTCGACTATAACTATCTTCTGCCCCATATATCTTGCCCGTTATAGTATAAAAATCAGCGAGAAATGTGCCAGTTTAATAAGCGTTAAAATGGGATGAACGGCAGGCTCAACTCCTCAGGATGAGGCATTTTTTGTTACTTTTGATGACTAGATTAACGGAGCAACGATGCACTGATGAAAGAAGACACAGAGACCCGGCAACAGCCTTATATTTTATATGCGGATGATGATCCGGACGACCAGGCTTTCGTAGCCGAAACGCTTAGAAAAGTGAATCACAATGTCAGGATCCAATGTTTTGAAAACGGATTGCAGCTTGTCCGGTACCTGGAAGATCTGCCGCAGCATTCTGTTCTTCCCTGTTGCATGATCCTTGACCTCAACATGCCCATTTGGGACGGTAAGCACACGTTGCACGTGCTGAAGAACCACCATGCATATGGTCAGATCCCGGTGTTCATCTTCAGTACTTCCACATCCGAAAAGGACATGCGTCTTGCCTCGACGCAGGGTGCAGCGGCATACGTTACCAAGCCGTACGCACAAAACGAGTTGCTCGAAATTTGCCAGGAGTTTGCGGAATATGCGCTAATGGAACCGCGTTACAAAACTTCCGAACTACCCGCGAAGCAGCGGGGAGTCTGATCGTGGGCATCACCTGGCAGTGGCGGCGATCTGTCCCCTCACTTCTCCTGCCGGATGCGCGTCGGTATGAACGTTGTAATACCATTTTCCTGCGAGCAGCTCCGCTTCCTGGGCATCTGTAAGTGTTGCGCTGCCATCATAGCTGCCGCTAATGTCTGTGCCAAAGCCGGTGATAGGAACGGCTACATTAGCCGGTGTACCGGGGTCGGCAGGGCCATGAAAATGCATGTCGGTGGGTGGGCCCGACAAATCCGACCATGTTACCGTATAGCTCATAGCATTGGTGCTCTTGTTGTAAGTGCCCGTGAGCGAACCGGTGGCATTCGTGACTACTGACGGCGTTTCCTGTCCGCCATCTGCGCTGGCTGCCAGGTTGTATTCCACTTTGTCATTGTTGTTATCATCATCATCATCCTTGTCGCACGATGCGAGTGAAAACGCCAAAACCGAAAAGGTGACAACCCATATGGTGACGCATCCTTTTAATGTACTGTACATACGTATAGATTTTATTGAACAATTCATTTCCTGGCCGGGTTACCAAGAGAATACGTAGGTATAAATGCGCGGGTTGCTTAGTTGAGGAGTTTCCACCACTCGTTATTGGCGGAAGGATTTTTTAAAGATACCGGTTCGCCGATCATCGGATGCAGCACCGGGATGTTGTGTACCTGTGCATGTTTAAGCACGCGGGTGATGGAATCGTCCCATGCATGCAATGCAAGAGAAAATTTTGACCAGTGAACAGGCAGCAATCGTTTTGCAAGCAGATCTTCTGCCGCCACCACTACATCTTCGGGCTGCATGTGAATGTGTTTCCAGCTTTTGTCGTACTGGCCGTTTTCAAGAATTGCCAGGTCGAACGGCCCCAGTTCGGTGCCGGTTTTTTTGAAGTGAGTGTCGTATCCCGAATCACCGCCGATGTATATGCGAAGATGCGGAGTAATGAGTGCGAAGGAAAGCCAAAGCGTTTTATTGCGGCTGAACTTGCGCCCCGAAAAGTGGCGGGTGGGAACCGTATGGATTCGGAAACCGGGTTCCGGCTCAACATCCTCGTTCCAATCTTTTTCAATGATCTGATCTTTGCTGTATCCCCATCTTTCGAGGTGCGCGCCAACGCCGAGGCCGGTGATCACTTTGCTTACGCGGCTGCGGAGCTGCGTTACCGTGTTGTAATCGAGATGATCGTAATGATCGTGTGTGATGAAGAGAAAATCAATATCGGGGATGTCATCGCAGCAATAGATGTCGCTGCCTTTGAAGCTTCGCGTTGTAAAAGATACCGGAGACGCATAACCGCAAAGAACCGGGTCAACCAGTATTTTTTTCCCCATTATTTGCATGAAATAAGAGGAGTGCCCGAACCAAACCAGCACATCTTCGTGCGGATCCAGCTCATGCAGGTCGGTTTTATGCGCCGGAAGCAAGCTGGGCGGGATGACTCTTTTGTCCTTCGAGAACATATACTCTTTCAGGACGCCCAGCATTGTGGTGCCTTCAGACAAGGGTGTTGTCGGACTAAGATTTTGGAACTGGCCGTTTTTAAAATTCGGTGAGTTTTCAATGAGTGTGCGCCTTTCTCCCTTTGCGATACTGCCAAATTGTGGTTGGTTGAGAAAAAAACAGGTATAGAGAACAATACCAAGGATAAGGATTAATACAATAAGTATAGCAAGCATGATTATCGCCGGTTTCTTATTAAGTAAGCAAAATTAAGCGGAATAAAAATAAAATTGAGTGGCAGCAATAAATCAGGTAACCATTTTGGTAGCGGAGGATGTCCAGGGATTCCATCTCATGGCTTTCAGCGAACATTCAAGTTCCTTGATCTGCAAGTATATCTTCCTGACGTTCGCAAAGGTTTCGCCGTTACGGATACCCTGGTCGAATTTGTTTTTTAGCTCATTCAGCCGGATTGACACAGAGGTGACATCATTGTCAATATTAATCGCCATACTAAATTTTTAAAAGTAACGAAACAGGATAATGGATGGAACAGTAGTAGTACCTGCTGGTTGGGCAAATCGCGTTGGTAAATACAATTAGCATGCCACATACAATAACAGGAATCCGCACAATGTTTATCTTGTAATATGAAGAAATTATTAACCTGCCTGGCGGGCATCGTTTTTCTGGCTCAGTCATCTCCTGCGCAAAACGATCCGCAATTCCGTGCAGTGGCTTTTTTTACCGCAAAGAACGACGTTGCGCACATCACCTATGTACATGAGGCGAACAAGTGGTTCGCAAAAATGGCGCAACAATATCATTTCACCTATGACTCTACGAACGACTGGAACAACATGAACAGTTCGTTCCTGTCAAAATATGATGTGGTACTGTTTTTGGACACGCGCCCCGATTCGGCCGAGCAGCGCGCGGCATTCAGGCGGTACATGGAAGAGGGTGGCGCCTGGATGGGTTTTCATTTTGCCGGGTTTGCACTTACACCTTCGGCGTACCCGCAAAACTGGAACTGGTATCACAATGAATTTCTTGGCACCGGCCAATACAAAGGCAATACCTGGAGGCCCACGTCAGCGATTCTGAGCGTGGAAGACCGCCGGCATCCCGTAACAAAGGGACTTCCCAAAACCTTTAAATCTTCGCCCAATGAATGGTACAGTTGGGAAAATGATATAACGAAGAATCCCGATATCAGGATATTGCTGAGCATAGATCCCAAAAGCTTCCCGCTGGGAACAGGTCCCAAACCGCATGAAATATGGCACCAGGGCTATTATCCGGTGGTGTGGACGAATAGAAATTACCGTATGGTATATGTGAACATGGGACACAACGACATCGATTATGAGCATAAGACGAATGAACAGTTGTCGAGCACATTTGGCAACCCCCAACAGGACAGGATGATCATGAATGCGTTGTTGTGGCTGGGGAGGGGGAGTAGGGAGTAGGGAGTAGGGAGTAGGGAGTAGGGAGATTTTCTCTACCCACTCCCCGCTCCCCGTTCCTCCCATTGCCCATTCCTTCCTTTCCTGTAATTTCGCTTCCGGGTTGTTCTGCCTTATAAAATCTGCTTTTAAACCAGTCCCCCGGTTGCTTAAAGAACATTTCAATGCAAAAGTCGGCATGGCTCATTCCACTGTTAATCTTAACAACACTTAACTGCGCGGCGCAGGATAGTGTTTGGGTTCGTTTGCGTCCCAAATATGACAAGGCAGGTAAGGTTCACCGTTTCTTTTTCGGCGAAAATTACCGGCGCGAATGGGCCGACAGCACTTATTTGCCTGTCATCGACCTGGCGAAAGTGCAGGGAGGTTTAACACCCGAAAAGCTTGGTGGCGGCCATCAAACCGTATCGCTGCGGCTGGTTGACAAAACAGGAGCAGAATGGGTGCTTCGAAACATTGAAAAGGATCCCTCAGTGCTGCTTCCGCCAGAATTGCGGCAAACCTTTGCGAAAGATGTGCTCGACGATGCCATGTCGGCCCAGCACCCCTTCTCCTCCCTCGTAGTTGCCGAATTGGCCAGGGCGGTGCATGTGCCCCAGGCGCAGCCGGTGGTGGGCGTGGTGAAACCTAACGATACGTTGTTGGGTGAATACAGCAGCAAATTTGCCGGAAGGGTGTGCTTGTTGGAGGAAAGGGAACCCCTGGGCGAATCGGATAACACACTCAAAATGATGGGTGAGCTCGATGAAGACAACGACAATCAGATCGATGGCCCCGCGTTTTTGCGCGCCCGGCTGCTCGACCTGCTGATCAGCGACTGGGACCGGCACCCCGACCAATGGAGATGGGTGGACACGAGAAAAGGAAAGACGAAATTTTATATTGGCATACCCCGCGACCGCGACCAGGCATTTTACCTCAACCAGGGCGTTTTTCCATCCCTTGCCCGTCAACCATGGATCGTTCCGAGCCTCCAGGGCTTCGATGAAAAGATCAACCACGTAAAATACTCCATGAAGGAAGGCGCATTTATGCAATCCAGGCCAGGTATGTTTATTCCGTACGGAGAGTGGATGCGCATCACCAATGAGTTTGTGTTGCAGTTAACGGACTCCGTGCTTCGGGCAGCTATTCGCAAGTTGCCCGCCAGCGCATGGCGCCATGGTCATGAGAAATTGTTCAACCAATTGAAGCAGCGCCGCGATAACATTCCCGCCGCCATGAGTGAATATTACCAGTTTATCAGGAAAATTCCTGATTTGCAGTTGAGCGACAAACACGAGTTTGTTTCAATAAAAGACAGCAGTGACGGAACACTGATGTTGAACGTTCATAAAATTTCAAAGGACAACGATAATAAAGAATTGCTTTCCACCGCATTCGATCCGAAGATCACAAAAGAAATCAGGCTATACACCGGCATGGGAAATGACAGCGTGCTGATCGATAACCAATCTTCGCGCATCAGGATAAGAGTGATCGGTGATGAAGGAAACAAGAAATTCAATGTGATCCATTCACCCCGCAAAGTGAAGGTGTACAACAAATCAAGTACCGGAACCTACTACGATCCCGCCGGTAAATTGGCACTGCACCTATCGGATGACAGCCTGAACACGGCATATGTACCCACGAACAGGTATAATAAGTTCATGCCGTTGCTGGGCGTTGGTTTCAACAGGGACGATGGTTTTATTCTCGGCCTCGGGTTTAAGTACACCAAACAGGGATTCAGAAAACTGCCTTATTCCAGCACCAACCAGTTGCTGCTGTATCATTCCTTTGCAACATCGGCCTACCGGGTTAACTACGCTTCTGAATGGATACATGTTTTTGGCGCTGCCGACCTCGTGGCGAATGTTGACATTTATGCGCCGCAAAACACGCACAATTTTTTCGGAACGGGCAATGAAACTGTATTCGATAAAACAGGCAACGGCATTTCCTATTACAGGTCGCGGTACAGCCTTTACCAGTTTAGTGCCGGATTAAGATGGAGAAACGACAGGGGATTCAGCTTTTCAGTGGGCCCGGCATTGCATCACTATTCGTTAGACAGCGCGGATAACCTCGGCAGATTTCTTGAAAATGGCGGCCGGGTTTTTTCGTACGACAGCTCATCGCTGACCAGGAATAAAACCCATGCGGGAATTATCCTGTCTCTGGGTTTAGACAGGAAGAACAATAAAGTATTGCCGTCACACGGGTACAATGCCAATGTTCAGTTGCGGGCACTTGGCGGATTAAGCACGTATGCAAAATCATTTTCGCAGTTGGAGGCCGATTTTTCAGTGTACGTGCCCCTCGATAAAAAAGGTTATGTGGTTCTTGCCGACAGGGTGGGAGGTGGCATCAGCCTGGGCAAAACGGCATTCTACCAATCGTTGTTTATTGGCGGGCACGACAATTTGCTGGGTTTCCGGCAATATCGTTTTGCCGGTGAACATTCGGTGTACAATAATCTTGAAGCAAGGGTAAGACTCACTAATTTTACAGGATATATTATTCCCGGCGAGTTTGGTATGGTGGCCTTTTACGATGCGGGAAGGGTGTGGGTTGATGACGACGGTTCGGATACCTGGCACCAGGGCGTTGGCGGTGGGTTGTATTTTGCGCCAGCCAGGATGGCAGTGTTAAGTGTTGTGGCAGGATATTCGAAGGAAGGCTGGTATCCCTATGTAACGCTGGGATTCAGGTTTTAACGAAAAAGAATGAGAGTACAATTACTTAACCTTTTAAAAGGCAACGAAAAGGCGATGACGTCGGAAGGTATCGACCGCCGGCTGTCCATTCGCCCTTTTCTTGAATATCTTGAAGAACGCTCGAAGGATACGCAGTCCATCAAGTCGGCATTTCTGCGTTCAGCCATCGATGAATTTCGCAAGCATCCCGAACTGCTCGAGAACCTGACGCTTGAAAAAATAATGCAGCACCGGCACCTCCTCGATCTGGTTTACTCAACGTTGTCGGTGTCGGTGGAAGACGAAGAGGGACAGCTTTGGTCGCTCTGTGCGCCCATCATGCCAATGATCTTTTATGGTACCGACGACTTCTATAATATTTTGCTCGACGAGGAAACCGGAGAGTTGAAACAGGGGG
>CAMPGT010000158.1 GCA_946885665.1 uncultured Chitinophagaceae bacterium
ATAAAAATTCTTAAATTAATAGTTGTAAAATTCTCCTTCATTCTAAACCTCACCAGCCATGAAAAATTTAAGTTTTGCACTGGCATTTCTGTTCTTTATCTCCTCTTTTCAATCCAACGCTCAAAAAATAGTGCAACGAGCAGCGAAGGGCGATACTGTTTGGGTAATTATCAATCACATCAAAGCCGACAAGAAAGCACAGTTTGAGAAATTCGTTACAGAAACATTCTGGGGGGCATCGAATAAATTAAAGGGAAAAGACAAAACGGTATTTAAACAAACCCGGGTTCTATACCCAACCCAACCTGAACCCGATGGTACACTGAGTTATATCTTCATTATGGACCCATTGGTTTCGGGCGGCGATTATGACATCTACAACTTGCTCACAAAAATCTATGGCGATCAGAAAGCTTCGGAATATAATAATGTATTTAATGAAACCGCCGCCAGCGAACAAACGATGTATATCGAAATTCAATCGGAAAATTAAATGAAATGACTACCGCCTGGTGGCCATGATCACCGATAAAAGAGAATATTATCTCGCCATGAGCGAGATCGAATCTTATCTTCAGAAGATGAAAGACATTCTTGTCTTTATCATGCATCAACTAAATATCAACCAGACCGAACTTTGCCAGGCACTCGATATTTCAAAGACACTTTTATCAGATGTCCTCAACGGAAAGAAAAAACCTAATCTCGATACGTAGCGCAGGCAGATTCTACGCCACCACTTCTACTATGGCATCGCCACTCGTAAATAATTCAGGACGAATTTCTGCTCCAAGGCCGGGCGTTTCGGTGGGACGAACATATCCATCTTCAGGCACAGGTACATTTTTCAGGAAGTAAGGAAACTGGTGTGCGTACTTCCAGTAATTGCTTTCCATGTAACAAAAATTCGGGATGGCGGTGCACAGATGAATAGAAGACAACCACAACAACGGTCCGCCGGCCGTATGTGGCGATCCCGGTATGTTGTATGGCTCTGCCATGTCGCACATCTTTTTAGCTTCGGTGGGTCCGCCGCACCAACAGATGTCGAACATCAGGATATCGAGCGCTCGTTTTTCCAGGAAATCTTTGATCTCGTATCGCGTGGCGATGGTTTCACTGTGGGCGATGGGAACCGGCGATTCCGCCGCGAGTATAGCATATCCTTGCTGCGCATTCGAAGGCACCATCAAATCCTCGATGTGAATCACGTTATAGGGCTCGATTGCCTTTAATATCCTTTGCGAGCTTGGCAAATCGAACCGTCCCCAGCAATCGATCAGTATTTCCATTTTATTTCCGCCGGCTTCCCTGATCTGTTTTAACCATTCAACGCAACGGTCGAGCTCTTCAGATGTGATCATTTCATCTTTGGCTTCGAAGGGATAAATTTTCATCCCGGTGATATTTCGATCGAGGAGAAATTTTACAATTTTTCCGGTATCCTTTCCCATTTTCATGTCGTTGATCGCCCAGTAATCGGTAACGGTATTATATACTTTCACCTTCTCTCTCGTTTTACCGCCGAGCAGGCGATATGCCGGTTGTCCGATCGCTTTTCCGAGTATATCCAACTGTGCCATATTGATGGCGCTGATGATCCGCATGTCTGCGCCGCCGGCGTTTCTCATGCTCATGTCGTGATACATTTTTCTCCACAGGCCGTCAATGTCGCGCGGGTCGCTGCCGATGAGCAGTTGCGCGTAATCTTTCAGCGCACCGAGTTCGCCGTTGCTAAACGGATACGTTTCGCCCACGCCAACGATGCCCTTATCGGTGTGTAGGCGTACCCAGCAGAATTCGGTCTCGCCCGAACCGCCTGAACCTCCGCCGATCTTCAGTTTTTCGCTGAATCGTATGCCTTCTACTTTTGTGATGGTTAATTTGCCGGGCGCCTTATTGATTGCTGCGATTTTGCTGTTTGCCATCGAAGGCAAAGCGGCACCTGCCGCCGATATTCCAATACTTTTTAAAAGCGAGCGTCGTTTCATGCCTGTAGGGTTTAAGCGGGCACATAAGTTATGCATTATGTGGAAAAGAAAACCGTATTTAAAATATTTATACAAGTCGCTTTTGAGCGAGCCATCGCCGATCACGCGATTAGCTACTCGTAGGATTTTCCCGAGTGCGCCTGTGATTTTTGAAAATTCTCAGCATTATTTGGTGTAACTTACCAGTAAAATTTGCAGGTATGAAACAGTGGAAAATCTTAGCAGCCGGAATCTGTGTCGTGTTTGCATTTTCCTTTACCATTCTCCATCACGGATGGGCAAATTACGACCAAAATAAAACCCTCGATTACACAGGTACAGTCGTTGAATTCAAATTCGAAAATCCACATGCGTCGGCAAGGGTAATTGACGACAAAAAGAAAACCTGGCTCGTGATCCTTGCACCTACCAGCAGGATGAACAGCCGCGGTGTGCCGAAAGAAAAGATCGTTAAGGGAAGCTCCATAAGAGTGGTGGGATACCCTCACAAAGAAATCAAAGACGAAATGCGCGCGGAAAGGATTTTTGTTGACGGAGACAAATTCGAATTGCGTTAATCGTGAATGAACCGTTCACCACGTTTTTTGAATGGGTGGAGGCGTCTGCCGTTTCCGTGAGAATTCGCGAATCGATTTGGTTATACCCCTTTATCGAAATCATGCATATATTCGGCATCGTACTCGTAGCCGGAGGCGCCGTTTTTTTCGACCTGCAACTGCTGCTTTCTAAACACCTGATAGAGAAATCGGCGTACCGGTTGCTCACCTGGTCGAAACGTGGATTGCTGATTGCGATCCCTTCCGGCCTGCTCCTTTTTGCTACCAATGCCACTGCTCTTTCAGCTGATCCGGTTTTTGGGCTGAAGTTGTCGTTGTTGGTGCTGGCGGCGGCGAATGCGTGGATATTTCACATACGTGTGTACCTGCCTTACCGCCAAAATCAATCTTCCTTCAAATGGAACACAGCGAGAACCAACGCTGTTTTTTCGATAATGCTCTGGATGTCGATCATCGCCTGCGGCCGGCTTCTCGCGTACTAAAAAATTATACAAAATGCGTTATACATTTTGTGTAATACATTTTGTATATTTGCTTCATGAAAACTTTTGCTAACCCCTTTGTTGTAACTGGATACCAAGGGCCGGACTTCTTTTGCGACCGGAAGGAAGAAACCTCGCGACTCATCAAAAACATCACTAACGGAGTTAACACTACAATATATTCCATTAGAAGGATGGGAAAGACAGGCGTTATCCTTCACACATTCAACGAATTGGCAAAAACCAGGCTCCATTGCATATATGTAGATATCTATGCTACACAAAATTTGAAAGAATTTACCGATCAACTTGCAAATGGTATTCTGAAGGCTTTTCCGGAGAAGCATTCTCTCGGGAAAAAATTTATGGATTTCCTGAAATCATTACGGCCTGTTCTTAGCTTCGACTCACTTACAGGTTTGCCCGAAGTGAGTTTCGATTTTACCGATTCCAGGCAATATGAGACGTCTATCACAGGTTTGATGACTTTTGTCGAGAAGCAAGGTGTTCCAGTGATTTTAGCTATAGATGAATTTCAGCAAATACTTCAATACCCGGAAAAAAATACGGAAGCGCTGCTGCGCAGTATCATTCAAAAGCTAAAAAATATACACTTTATTTTTTGCGGCAGCAGCAAACATCTATTAACAGCCATTTTTGCAGACAGTAAACGACCGTTTTTTTCGAGCACCCAGCCGATGCATCTCGATGTAATAGAAAAAAAAGAATACCGAAACTTTATTAGACAACATTTTATCAAGTCAAAAAGAAAGATAGATGATGATGCTATCGGATTCATTTTAGAATGGACGAGACAACATACCTATTACACGCAGGTAGTTTGCAATACTTTATTTGCCTCAGAAATACAACACATTACTATTGACATCGTAAAAGATTATTGCAAAACGATTCTTGATGAGCAGGAAGATGTGTTTTTCCAATACCGCAATCTGCTGACTCCTGCACAATGGTCGCTGTTAACTGCAATCGCAAAAGATGACAAACTATATCAGCCTTCGGCAAAAAAGTTTTTATCCAAACACGATTTATCGACATCCGGAGTGCAAAGAGCCCTGCCTGCCTTATTTGATAAAGAACTGGTTTACCTGGAACAGGATGCTAAAGGATCCTATTACCGTGTTTATGACTGCTTCCTCGCAAGGTGGCTGGAAAGATTGTAGTTTATTGAGCTCTCGTTATGCTCTCGTTCTGCTCTCGACCTGATCTGGTATAGTGTTTAACTATACGAGAACATAACAAGAACAGAACAAGAACAGAACAAATGCACATTTTTACAATCCATTTCTTTGAGTACTAAGCAAATAAGCCATTTCAAAAAAATTATTCAGGCGGCACAATAATAAAAACCGGCGGCGCCGGTTGCAAATGCAAAGCGGCTTTTCTATTTTTCGGGCCAAACAAATCCAATAAATTTCCTATGCAGAAACTATTTGTACGCTTCTTGTTCGTCGCTGCCATTGCAGGGTCGTTCACACTTACCAGTTGCAAGAAAGAAAACGGTAAATCCAATGAAGAGAAATTAGAAGGCAAGTGGCTGCTCGAGGCCGCCTACTTCGATTACCATTTTGCAGGCATTTCGCAAAAAGATACCATCGACTACAGCTCGGGTTCCTACATTCAATTTAATTCCGACGGCACCATCAGCAGTAACGAAGAAGGCGGCATCGCCGCAGGCACATGGCAGATCACCGACAACCGGCTAACGATCGCTGAAAGCGGCGACACCGACTCACCCATTGGCTACGACATCAAAAAACTGACTGATAACGAGTTGCACCTTTACGACAAAGAAATGGAAGGTGAAGACTATGTAGAAATAACCCTCCACCTGAAAAAATAAAAATGTTATTACATCACGAGCCCCGTTTCCGGGGCTTTTTTTATACCTTTTCGGTATGTCGGAATATGCTAAAACATGGGCAACCCTGCGCCGCTGGCTCACCAAGGCGCCCCGGATACCGGCTATTGCCAACACACATGTTATCATTGAAAAAGCAGCCGCAGCCGCAAAAATAGCCGGCCGCATGGCGGCTACCGATCCGCCGGGAAAAATATACCGCGTTGATCTTTCACAAGTGGCTTCCCAATACATTGGCGAAACCGAAAAAAACCTGGAGAAGCTGTTCAGGAATGCGGAACAGGAAAAAGCGATCCTATTTTTTGACGAAGCCGATGCTTTGTTCGGTAAACGAACAAACGTACGCGATGCACACGACAGGTACGCCAACCTGGAAACGAGCTACCTCACTACCCTGCTCGAAAATCACCAGGGAACGGTTATTATTGGATTGAAACGGTGTTTGCCTTCGTTTCTTAAAAAGAAAAATGCTATTGAGCGTTAGAGGGGGGTATTTGCAGCAAGGTGCGTTTGCCGCAATTTAGAAATTAATTTACGAATTAATGAACGCTTTTCCTCCTTACCCGTCCTCGTTGAAAGCTGATTTGGTTGCAGTATTTACCAAGACTGTACTTATTTCCGGCTCCTTTGCCAGCTCTCTATTTTCTCCGCCAACTGCCGGAAACGCGCCGATAGGGCCGCCCACTCTTTTTTAGCGATGATGTTCTTATCAAACAAACTTCCTCCCATTCCCAATCCTTCGGCCCCGGCTTTCAAAAACTCAACGCAGTTGTCAACACTCACCCCACCCACAGCCATTAACCTCACCTGGTGCAGCGGCCCCTTCAGGTCTTTAATGTACTGCGGACCCACAGACGTAGCCGGAAATATTTTGATCATATCCGCACCGCACCGCCAGGCCCTGTACACTTCGGTGGCCGTCAGCGCACCGGGAAATATCGGAATCTCCTGCTGAACGCAGCTTTTGATCACGGCCTCATCAACAATAGGTGTTACAATAAAGCCGGCACCGGCGTCAAGGGCGCGCGATAATTCTTCTTCGTTGCAAATGGTGCCCGCACCAATATTTAATTCGCTCCCATAATTTTCAATCGCATAACGGATCATCGCCGCCACATCAGGCGTGTTCATCGTTATCTCCAGCGTTGTTAAACCCGCCTCCATATACAACGGAAGTATCTGTGCAAAGTCATCCATCGAAACGTTCCGTATAATACCCGCCACCGGAACCTTCGAAAATTTTTCCCACGAAAACAAACCGTTGTGCATGATGCGCTGTTTATTTAGGCAATAGATTTTTTAAAGATACTGATGTGTCCTTCCATCGCGCTCCTGTCCATTATTTCCGGTGCGATGAAAATCGCCTGTTCAGCCAGCCCCAGCGACTCCAGGGCGAGCTGGTAAAGATGATACACACTGCTGCCGCTGCATAAGCGAATGCGTATGCTGCTATCGCCGCACAACGTTCTTAACTCCGTGCCAATCAGCAAACCGCTCAGGTAAAATAAATTGTCGGCCCTGGTTACCCGCTCAAAAAGCTGATCAACCCGAACAGAAAAAAAGGTGTGCAGCAAATTGGACCTCGCCGACGCAAGAACGCCGCGGCGAAAGGCATCTTCTCCCATCCCTGTCAGCTCACCATGGTGCAATTCTTCCGCAATGGAATCTTTTAATATCGAGTGGCGCCTCAACACATCAAACAACTCTCCCGTCATGAATGTTGTAAAATCAACGATGCGGCCATTCTCCACCCTTACATGCTTGGAATGGGTACCCGGAAAAATGCAAACAGAAGGCGGACCCGCCATCAGCTCGCTATCCATGGCAGCCAAACCGATCATCTGCGTTTCTTCTCCCCTCATAATATCCTGCCCGCTGGTGGCGCCGGATATTATTTTAACAGGATTATGAAAATCGCGGGTTGCCGCAAAATCTTCAACAATGGCGCCGCTGCCATCAATGGCAAACGGCAAAGACGCGTAAGGCAGCGAGCGTATGCCGATGGAAGAAGAAGCCATGCCGGAAATAACTACAGGAACACCCTCAGGCAAGACGCCCGTTTTATTTGCTAACGCAGCAAGATGCTGCTGCAGTGATTGGAAATAAAAATTTTCCCTGCCGGATTGGTTACCTGCATCAACATGTTTCCATCTGTTGTACACAGCGGCAATGCCGTCGCCGGCAACGATTTCTCCTTTCACTTCGCGAGTAGCTGCGTTAACCAGCCTGAGGCGAAAGGAAGAAGTGCCCCAGTCGCAACTCAACAAAAGATCTTTCATCAAAATAAATTATTACCATTCAGTGATGCTGCCATCTTCGTTCCGCCAAACCGGGTTCTTCCAGTTGTGACCGACCTTCGCCATCTCCCTTACTTTTTCTTCATTGATCTGCACACCCAACCCGGGCAGCATAGGACGCTCAATATATCCATCTTTAATGGCAAACACTTCCGGGTTAGCTACATAATCGAGCAGGTCGGCGCCCTGGTTGTAGTGAATGCCCATGCTGGTTTCCTGGATAACCGCGTTGATGCAGTTAAAATCAATTTGCAGCGCCGCCGCAAACGAAATAGGGCCCAGCGGACAATGCGGTGCCAACGCAACATCGTAGGCCTCGGCCATTGCGGCGATCTTCTTCACTTCAGAAATTCCTCCCGCATGACTAAGATCGGGCTGAATAATATCTACAGCACCCTGTTCAAAAAAAGCTTTGAAATCCCAGCGGCTGAACAAGCGTTCGCCCGTAGCAATCGGCGTGGTGGTGTATTGGCTCAAGTGAGCAAAGGCTTCCCTGTTTTCAGACAGCACCGGCTCTTCGATAAACATCGGTTTGAGCACCTCCAGCTCTTTCATAAATGCTTTCGCCATTCCCTTGTGCACGCGGCCATGAAAATCGACTCCCAGTCCACATTCATACCCTATCGCTTCTCTAACCGACTGGATACAGGCAACGGCATCCTGTACTTTTTTAGGCGTATCTATCCATTCCATTTCGGCGCAGGCGTTCATCTTCACCGCCCGGAAACCTGCCTTGATCCTTTCTGCAGCTTGCGCGGCCACTACCGACGGTCTGTCGCCGCCCACCCAGCCATAAATTTTCATTTTATCGCGTACCGCGCCGCCGAGCAGGTCGTAAACGGGAACACCCAGTGCCTTTCCTTTAATGTCCCACAATGCCTGGTCGATGCCGGCAATGGCGCTCATCAGGATCGCGCCGCCGCGGTAAAAGCCGCCGCGGTACAGGTACTGCCAGGTATCTTCAATGTTTGCTGCATCTTTTCCAATTATTGCACCGGCCATTTCTTCGACAGCGGCCCTCACGGTATCCGCCTTTCCTTCCACTACCGGTTCGCCCCAGCCTTCAATACCATTATCGGTGGTTATTTTCAGGAACAGCCAGCGCGGGGGCACCTTAAACAATTCTATTTTGTCGATCTTCATTTCTGCAAGATATGACCGACAATATACACTATGCGCGCAAAAAAAACCTGCACGGCTGATGCCGGCAGGTTTTGTCCAACCACCCGGGGTTACTGTGCCGGGGTTTTCTTTCTCCTTTCCTTCATTTCACTGCGTTTCTCTTTTTGGTAGTTTCTGTAGGCTTCGACTTGATCTTTTGTCAGGATCGATCGCATTTCCTGTTGCTGCTCCTGGCGCATTTTTTTGACCAGTTCCCTCTTTTCTTCCCTGTCGCCGGGTTGCTTGCGGAGGTCCTGCATTTTTTCCGCGTACTTCAGGTTCAGCGCGTACACTTGTTCGTATTGGCTGTTGCTGAGGTTTACCGCGGTTTTCATCCTGTCGGTGTTCATTTTCGCTCTTTCTTCGGGTGAGTGTTTTGGTGGCTGGCTAAATCCGGCAACAGCCACGAGAAGCCCTATCGCCATGCCCAGTATGCGGGCGGCGCTTACAAAATGTTTCATCATAAATGTATTTACAGGTAAGACGGCTGATGAGTGGAAGGGTTTAATGACTACGGTGTGATTTGATGTTATTTGGATAGAAAAGTTTTAAAGGTTGATAATCTTGATGTTTGCCCTTTGCCTGTCCACCCCCGGCGCTTCGCGCCACCCCCGCCAGCGGGGGATACGTTTTGCGATCCCTTCGCGGCTT
>CAMPGT010000159.1 GCA_946885665.1 uncultured Chitinophagaceae bacterium
GTCGTATGAATTTTCCTTCTATCATCATGGCTATCCTGTCACCCGTTGCCTTTGCGCAGGTCAGATCATGGGTGATGACTATCGCACTGGTCTGGAAACGCTCCTTCACTTCATTGATCAGGCTATTAATTTCGATCGAAGTGATGGGATCGAGCCCCGCAGTGGGCTCATCATACAACATGATCCGCGGACGAAGAATAAGTGTGCGCGCTATGCCGATTCTTTTTTTCTGACCGCCTGAGAGCTCCGATGGCATCTGGTTCTTTGTTTGGGATAAGCCAACCGCATCGAGAACTTCATCAATCGACTTGTCGATCTGGGCCCGCGATAATTTTTTAAGGTTGCGCACCAAAGGAAATTCAAGATTTTCGCACACCGTCATGCTATCGTATAACGCACTGTTCTGAAAAGAAAAACCGATTTTTCTCCTTAGCTCAGTCAATTCAATAGGAGAAAGCTTATCCACCTCTCGGTCCAATACGACAACATTGCCGCTATCAGCTTTTAATAACCCGGCGATAATTTTAATCAACACCGACTTGCCGGTGCCCGACCTTCCGAGCACTGCTACATTCTCTTTTTCGAATAACTCGAGGTCAACACCACGCAGCACGTGATTATTGCCAAATGATTTGTATACATCGCGTATGGATATTACGGCGTTTTCTTTCATACTATTGCATTGGTCTGAAACTGTTGAATATTTGCACGATCAGCACTTCTTCTATAAAAATTAAAAACATCGATATCACCACTGCCGTATTCGCCGCCTTCCCTACCCCCTCTGTTCCCCGGCTGGCATTGTAGCCCTGGTAGCAGCCCACGATTCCAATGGTGAAGCCATAGGCAACTGCCTTTACTCCCGATGCTAAAAAGTCAAGAAAGCTTATCCGCTGAAAGGCTCCTTCGAAGAAAAGGCCCAGGCTGGTTTGTTCGTTAATGGTCACGTCGATAAATGAGCCCAGTAACCCCACAAAGCACGTGTAGCACATCAGGAGAGGAATGGTAATCGTTGTGGCCAGCACGCGGCTCACGACCAGGTACCTGAACGGATTTACCGCGGATACCTCCATGGCGTCTATCTGTTCGGTTACCCGCATGGATCCCAGCTCGGCCCCAAGGCTGGAACCAACCTTACCCGCGCATATCAACGACGTTACCAGCGGCGCAAGCGCTCTTATCATGGCGATGGCCACCAGCGAAGGCAGCCACGAAGTAGCGCCAAATTCAGATAAGGAGGGCCTCGACTGTTTTGTAAACACGAGGCCGGTGATGAAGCCCGTGAGTGTTATCAGCGCAAGTGATTTGTAACCTACCTGGTAACACTGCCGGATGATTTCCTTCCATTCAAAGGGTGGCTTGAGTACCTCCCGGAAAAAACGCATTACAAAGGAGAAGGCATCATAAATGGCGAGAAAGAAAGAATCCAGCCTCCTGGATACTACCGGTTTATCAGGCGATTTGTTCGTTTCACTCATGAAGTTCTGCTTTGCGAATGTTCGTCTTTCTTAGAGCATACGCAATTCCCGTTCCTGAGCAGCTATTGATGGCTGTACGCATTAAACAAAAACTAATTCGTAGAAAACTGAAAGTTCCGGCAAACATTAATTGACGGCACAACAGGTTTGTTTTTCGTTGCGTTGATGATATCGAAATCAGCAATCCATACCCTATAGAACGTTTCTTCCGTTTCAGGATCAGTAATTAATTGCTGCCTTTGGATACCAGCTTTTTTAAGGAGTTTGAACGAATTATCATTTTCCGGATACAGGGTAGCAGTGATCCCGCGTTTCCATTGTCTTTGGTTTTTCTTTAAAAAATTACTCCGCTTCGTTCCATGCAAAATTTTATGCCAACACCGGCTTTTCGGTTCTACCGGTGGTGATTAGCTGATATAGACTTTGCCTGATGAGCTGAGTCCATGCTGTTGAACAATCGTTGTAGCATTCAACCTCCGGTTGCAGACCGGCGTGTGTGAACTTCAGCTCTGTTTTGCCGGCTTTCCGTGTAATCTCAAAAATGATTTTTGTGCCGGTCCATTCCTCCTTGTCTTCAAGAAAGTTAAGCTGACTCTCAGTCACCAGCCAAACAACTTTTTGGTCAGGAACCAGTTCAGTTACCTTTTGTTTGGAATAGTGAAATTCTTTGTAGCGGTAAGTAAACTCACTGTTAAGATTTTTCGTGTCGCCTTCGAATTCGCCCGACCACCATTTTCCCGGATTTATTACTGCCTCGAATACTTCATTCGGTGTCTGGTCTACTGCAATCGTAGTTGCAAAATTTGTCGCTGCCATGTTTATCTATTTATTTTTTTCAAAACTACAGGCAAACCTGCACCATGTGGTGGGTCTAAACGGACAATCTGGTGGGGTGATACAGACAATACTTGTTTTATCCTAAAATAAAAAATCAACTAAAACCGCATATCATTGGCCAGGTAAGAAAAAGGCCGGAGCAGTAAAGGAAACATGTCGCTCCAAAAAGCAGATGAGCATGCGGTGATGGACAAAAGAGACAATTTATTGTAGTATGTGTCCACGTAGGCGACAGATCTATCCACTCATGCCGGTAATCGTCGCCAAAGTCCTAATTTCAATAAACAAAAAAGAAAGTTATGGCAAAAGAGAAAGCGATTCTTGCAGGCGGATGTTTCTGGGGCGTGGAAGATCTCATACGCGATTTACCGGGTGTCCTTTCGACAACTGTCGGCTACACCGGCGGAGATGTTCCTAATGCCACCTATCAACATCACGGCACACATGCGGAAGCGATCCTGATTGTATTTGATTCTGAAAAACTGTCTTACCGAAAATTACTCGAATTTTTCTTTCAAATACATGATCCGACCACACTGAACAGGCAAGGAAACGATTATGGGACCTCTTACCGGTCGGCTATTTTTTATCTGAACGAAGAACAAAAAACTGTTGCTGATAAGCTGATTGCCGATTTGTCTGCAGAAGGTATTTTTTCTCGTCCGATTGTTACAGAGGTCGCCCCCGCAGCGGATTTCTGGGACGCTGAAGAAGCGCACCAGGACTATCTGAAGAAAAATCCCGGCGGTTACACCTGTCATTATATAAGACCCGACTGGGTGCTGCCGGCTAAAGCAACTAAATAATGAGACACATTGGATGACCGTTACAATCAGGAAAATTGAAGTGGCATCAATATCGGACGCTTATGGCCAGAAGTCGGGCCGCCGGTGTTCACCACGCATCGTGCAATCTGCGCAATACGGATATGTTAACCCGGCTAAACCTATGCGGTAGGGAGGTGGGCCCATAGATACATTCGTGAGCGTAGGTACCAGCTTACGTTCTACCTGTTCTTCATAGGTCATGAAACGTTTCTGCAACGTATCGGTACACCCCGAATAATAGATATCCACTTTTGTCCAGTCGGGAACCTCTCTGAAGCCGATGAACAATCGCTTTGTTTGTACCGTGGTAGCGTCAACAAATCCGATCACTGTTTCGGCCGCGGTGGTAACGCATCGCAGGTTAGTTTTCATTTCGCTTGGTTGTGCGTCGAATATGGTTCCGAGGCTTTCGGAATTCCCTTCCAGGATACGGTAAAAATCGTAGCCTTCTTTGCTGAGGCCCGTTTGTTTGACCATTATGCTGTACAACCAGCTTAGCTCCCACGAATCGCGTTCGATTTTGCGAACCGGTTTAACAATCGTGTTGTTCGAAAAGGAAGCAGCGGATCCGATATTAATATTTCGCGAGGTTTGATATTTCCAGCAGGTGTACATGGAATCATTGCGTTGGCCGTTTGGTGGGTAGAACCATGGCTCAAGGCAAGTGTTATACGTAAACCCATCGTGCGTAACATCAAGGCACCGGTATTCTTTTGTCCCGTTCGGCATCAACACGTAAGTGAAGTAGGCTGTGCACTCATATTTGGCATGAAACTCCCAAACTTCATCGTAGTCCCACTTATAATACCTGCTGTCGGCATCGCTGCCGCGGCTGGCGACGGAAATTTCAACGCCATTGTCGCGTTCGTCTCTTTGCCAGAATACGCTGTCTATCGGTGCAGTGTTCACCACGGTGAGCCAGGCCGATTCGTACTCTTTGTCTCCGGAATAGATTCTTAAACGATATTGCCGTGCGTTATTAAGCGTGAGAGGCGGGCTGGAGTAAGTGCCGGGCTCCGTTGGTGATTCGACTAACGGAACCACGCTGTTGTCGTCGCCTTCTATCTGAAGTGAAGCGCCACTTTCTGCCACCAGCGTGCGTTCCGCAATGGGCGAGGTACGGCTGAGGCGGATCCTGGTTGTATCGCCGTTCAGAATGTTCCCCTCTACCACTAAGAGGTTATTTTTGGCTGCTTCCAATGGCAAGCCATATCGTTCGCGGCAAGCGGCCAGTGTTAACAGCAAAAAAATTAGGGAAAGGCGCATACGGGTTTAGTTAGTTACACACGGGTTTGGGATAAAGTTACCCTATTTTGTATATATTATTCATTCGCCAATTCTTCAATCTGTTTTATAAATTTGTTTGCCCCGTAGTTAGCAAATCCCGAATGATGATACCTGATCTCTCCGTTTTTATCCAGGACAATGGTTGTAGGCAATGCGCCAGCGTAAAGTTCTGCCGGAACACTTCCATGAGATTGATACAATGGAACTGAAAAGTTCTCCTTATCCAGATAAATTCTTCCTGTGGCAAGGTCGTTGTCCTCATTGATGGTTAGAAAAAATACATCAGGGTTATCCCTGAACCTGGTATAAAGCGTTTCGACAGACGGAAACTCCGCTCTGCAGGGCGGACACCATGAAGCCCAAAAATTGATAAACACTACTTTCCCTCTTAAAGATGACGTATTTTGAATATTTCCATTTTCATCTGCAAAATGAAAGTCTGTAATGGTTTGGGGGGCGGTATCCGTATTCTCTTTATCCATACTCGCATTAAATAACCCTGTTGCCATTAATTGCCGAAGCACGAATGACTTTGCATCGGGGCTGAGGAACATCAGGCCAACAAAAATGACAGTAAGTATGGTAAAAGCATTTCTCCTGAAGTATTGCCATTTATTAGCAGGCGGTTTCTTGTTTGAAACGCCTTTTTTGTCCGACATATTCCTGTTTTTGATTTGCGAGGTTGTCGCTGTTACTTATTCAGATACTGCGAAGATATGATGTTCGCCGTGGCGATAGCGTTTAGCAAATGTGAATAATTGATGCTGGAATGGTATGACACTGTTTGCTTCATAATGCCTCGTTGTTAAACTTGTTGAGAGATAGCCATTCGAAATATTTTGCAGAGTACCTCTGTACGCGGGAAAATACGTGTATACAGAGAAAAAGCTGCAATTGCGCATAGACATGCAGGAAGATTTTGCCGGTCCGTCGGGATCGGCTTATATCCACCGTGAAAGGAAATCGTTAAATTATTTTCAATCACAGTAGTTGATGTGAATACCGGAAAATCAAAGGTCCTTTGCCAGACGAACAAGCAGACGGAGAATGACCCGCGGGTTGAAACCACAATGCTTTGTCCTGTTGACAACAACATGCTATTTTATTTCAGGAGAAGCTGAAGGCGATACGTTTTCGGCACTGGCCTCAACACTAAATATAACACAGCGAAAATACATGTTGTAAGCAGTTAGCGGCAGTATGCGCTGCGATTTTTCGCACATGCGATAAAAGTGAAATTAGCTGTAGAGGTAACATCGTTCAGGATACCGGCGAGAAGAAGCAAGTCAGATCAAAAAACCAGTATCTTCGAACGCAACCAACTAATTGACGACCATGAACGATACAAAATATCTGTGGATTTTACTATTCATTTTTCCGCTCCCTGTACTTGCACAAACCAGCAAACTCCAACGCCAGTTGGAACAAAGTGAATACCTGACATACACAATGAAACCCGATTCTGCCGATGCCGGTTTAACACGTTGGTTGCGTAAAAAGCCCTCTTTGTCCCAAGAATTGGAATTGGCGTCCGATTTCGGAAGCTTAAGAAACACAGGACCCGGAATCATACAGGTAAGCCGAACATTCAGCCATTCCGGCAAAGGCAGTATTCTTTTACAAACGCCGGCTTCCCTTGCTGTAAAAAATCCCACCAACCGAAGTTATGCAACAGCAGAACTTATCAGACCGCTGGACAGAGAAAACCTGGAACAGTATAATCGCTTCTCTGTATGGGTATATGCAGATGCACCAGGATTTTACAGTGTATTTATTGGCTGCACCCTGTTTAATGAAGGAGAGAAACCTATGCCTGCTCCCGGCAGGTTCGAGGGCCAGCATTTTGAAACGGTTACTCCGGGAAAATGGCATCGAATTATATGGGAGATGCCAGATCTGTACCGCGACGCGGTTACGGGTTTCGGCGTCAACATCATGCTTGCCGGTTCGCCCGTGGGTGCCAGCGACCAACTGAAATTGTACGTGGATGATATGCGGATTGAAAAAGTAGAAGCCGAAAATTCGAGAGGTTTCGATCTCCGGAAAAACAGTATCGCGTACAGCCACAGCGGTTATAAAACCGGCGCCAGGAAACAGGCACTTATACGGAATAGCAGCAACACGAAATTTCAACTGGTTAACTTAAACGGCAAAACAGTTTTTTCAGGTGAGGGCAAAAAACTGGATAATGATTTTATTGAACTGGATTTCACTGATTACAACACACCGGGATACTATGCCATTAAAGCAGGCAACATTAGCAGCAAGCCGTTTGCGATTGGCGATGAAGCATACCTCGCTACCGCCTGGCACACGCTCAATTTCTTTTTTGCAGAACGATGCGGATTTGATCAACCCGGCATACACCAGGAATGTCATAAAGATGCAACCTGTATTCATCCCGATGGTCGCACGTTACCTATTAACGGTGGATGGCACGATGCAGCCGATCTTACACAGGGCGTTGGCAACACATCAAAGGGCGGCATTGCCATGCTGGAACTGGCGTCGGCTGTTAAAGACAAACAACCCGCTTTGTACAAGCGGTTGTTAGAAGAAGGACGTTGGGGACTGAACTGGGTGATGCAAACAAGGTTTGGCGATGGTTACCGCCTGGCAGGTTTGATTATGAGCATCTGGACGGATAATATAAACGGCACTAAAGACGACATGCAGGCCAAGGCGCGCAACAACCCTTCTGATAATTTTATTGCAGCCACTTACTGTGCTTTGGCTGCACCCATGTATGCCAACGCCGATCCTGTATTTGCCCGCTGGTGCCGTAAAAGCGCCATCGAAGATTTTGCTTTTGCCAATGAAATGCTGAGCGCGGCCATCACCGACAAAAATGAAACGGAGCTATATGCCAAAGCCGCCGTAAGCGCCATGTATTTATACAGGCTAACCGGTGAACAGTCATACCTGGATATTGCGGTTCGCTATGCCGATATAGTGATGCAATGCCAGGAGCTGACCCGCAGAAAAGAATGGTCAATGCCATTGCATGGTTTCTTTTATGAGTCGCGCGAAAAGAAAAGAATACTTGAATATTTTCACCGGAGCGACGAACAAATGATGGTGCAGGCGTTAACGATGTTGCTGAAAGACGCCCCTGCACATCCCCGGGCAGCCAAATGGCTCGCATCCTGCAAGGCTTATGCAGATTACCTCCGCGAAACGGCCGGAGTCATTCAACCCTACAATATTTTACCAGGCGCCATTTATGAACTGGACAATGCGGAATTTGCGGGAATATACCACGAAGGCGCGAGGGTGGGCATGCCCTCCATGGAAGAATACAATGCGCAGGTAAAAAATGGCATTCACCTGGGCGGAAAGTTCTACCTGCGGCGGTTTCCGGTGGCGTACCAGTTTCGCGGATTTCATGCAATACTGATCGCCAAGGCCAAAGCAGCGCTACTCTTATCCACATTGCTAAAAGATCAACAGTTAAAAGACATAGGCACCCGTCAACTGGAATATATCATCGGATACAATCCGTTTGCGATGAGTACCATTTATGGTGACGGTTATGATTACCCGTTGTTATACGGCGCACATGCCGGCAATGTCGTAGGCGCTGTTCCCGTTGGTATAGAAACTTTCGAAAACGACGACGAGCCGTACATGCCCATGCAGGTAAATGCAACATACAAAGAGATATGGACGCATACCACCGCGGGAGTGATATCATTACTGGCGGAATTATTTTGAATAACTGTCAATGACCAAAATCAAATCAACATTGATTCAGCTGTGTACATGGATGCATTAGGTATACCGCACAGATCCAATCTTCACAGCATTGAATACGATGACCAGGGAAGAGTGGTGAAGGAAACGATAGTGAACCTTACCAATGCGGGGGATCCCATTGCGCCCACACGCAGGCCTACCTACACCTACGACAGCTCCTGGCGAATCGCGGAAACCGACTGATGGTTGATCTGCAGTATTTCGGTGCCTGCAGCCAAATCTTTCCTTTAGTTGCGCTAAGGCAGATTATCGATCTCAATCAGGTCGAAATTCGAGATATCAGCCAAATTCAGGTCCGCCCCCGGCGCTTCGCGCCACCCCCGCCAGCGGGGGATACGATTTCCCTTCTGTGCCTCTCCCGCCAGCGGGGGATACGATTTCCCTTCTGTGCCTCTTCCGCCAGCGGGGGATACGATTTCCCTTCTGTGCCTCTCCCGCCAGCGGGGAATACGATTTCTCTTCTGTGCCTCTCCCGCCAGCGGGGGATACGATTTCTCTTCTGTGCCTCTTCCGCCAGCGGGGGATACGATTTCCCTTCTGTGCCTCTTCGCATTCTGATTTACCCAAAAAGTTTAATACCAGCTTTAAAATAAAGCAAATTGAAATAGACTAAGTCACTTTAAAACCTGTAGCCCAGCGACACACCAAACCCGGTGTTCTTTATGGTGCCGATCTTGTTACCCTCCACTTCCGGCTGAATATTCACCAATCCCAACTGCGCATTGATCTGCGCCGACAGGTTATTGGAAAGTTCATAACCAAACAACAGGTTCGCAC
>CAMPGT010000160.1 GCA_946885665.1 uncultured Chitinophagaceae bacterium
GCATGGATACGTACGAGCATCGGCATTATGGCTTTTGGATTCGTGGTTGTAAAATTTTCTTTGTTTGTGAAACAAATATCCATGCTGCTCGGAAAAGACATTGTTGTTCATAACCGCGGCTATTCAGCTATCGTTGGCATCATCCTGGTTGTTGCAGGCACGCTTACCACCGTGCTGTCGTACATCCGGTACCGCCGTACCGAAAGGCACCTGGAAGAAGGAAGATACACACATTCGTCGCTGCTGGTGACGATTATCACCGCACTTATTTTTTTGATCAGTGTAATTTTAATTGCCTACCTGGTAGCAACCAACTGATTCCTTAATTACCCAATCTCTTTAAGAATTGATCTTTGCGGCGCGTTGACACCTCCACCACTGCGCCGTCGGTCATCGTAACATATCCTCCTTTGCCTTTATTGAAGTTTTTGATGTATGACAGATTCACAAGATGAGAATTGTGCACCCTGAAAAAATTGTAATCGCCCAAAAGCTCGTCAAATTCCTTCAATGTTTTCGCCACCAGCAATTGCTGTTTGTTTTGCAGGAAGATGGTGGTATAGTTGATACTGCTTTCGCAACGGATAATGTCACCGACAGTGATAAACTCCAAACCTGACGACACGGGAACGGCTATGCGCTTTGCCGAACCATGGACGTTCCTGAAATTATGCAGCAGCGCATCGAGCTTATCCGCTGTATCCTTTTGCAGGTGTGCCGCGCTAACTTTTTGGATGGCCCGAACAAGATCCTCTGCATCGATGGGCTTCAGCAGGTAATCGAGCGCGCTGAAGCGAAACGCACGAACCGCATATTTTTCATACGCCGTTGTAAAAATCACCCCGAAGTTTTTTTCGCCGAGTTGCTCCAGCAAGTCGAATCCCGACTGATCATGCAACTGCACGTCGAGAAAAACAAGGTCGGGATCATATTGCCGTATGCTGGCGATCCCGTTCTCAACGCTTGAGGCTTCACCAATGATTGCAACATGGTCCGCAGCGTTTTCTTCCACCAGCCTTTGCAGCCGTTGCACGCAATGCGTTTCGTCGTCTATGATAAGTGCTTTGATCATTCGGGCTTAAAAGTTGAACTGGAGCGGCAGCACGATTTTAGCGAGGGTTCCATCGCCCGAGCTGTCGATATCTACAGAGGCATTCGCGCGGTGTTTTTTGTTAATCATCTCAATTCTCGCTTTTGTTATCCGCAATCCCATCGATTTGCCCGGATGTCTTCTTCTTTGCTCTTCCCCTGGATTGGGCATCCCTACGCCATCATCCTCTACCACGCAATTAAGCGAATTTTGGCCAGACGTGATCCGCACAATAATGTTGCCCTTTGTTTTTTTAGGGGCTATGCCATGCGCGATGCTGTTTTCAACAAAAGGCTGGAGCAGCAGCGGGGGTATCATCGTATTTTCCTGGTCGATCGATTCATCTACAAAAATCCTGTAGGTAAATTTATTGTTCAGCCGAAGTGCTTCAAGGTCCATGTACAGCCCGAGCGTCTCCAAATCATCCGCCAGGCTCACCTCACTTTGTTCTGAATGTTCAAGCGTATTACGCATCAGGCGGGCAAATTTTGTGAGGAAGCGATCCGCTTCGCGGGTATTGTTCCGGGAAATAAAATCATTGATGGAATTGAGTGAATTGAAGATGAAGTGAGGATTCATTTGCAACCGGAGAACCTTCATTTCGATATCCGCCACTTCTGCGCGGAATTCGGCGAGTTTCTTCTTTTTGTTGGCATCGCTCTTTATTTTGTAGAAGATGAAGATGGCCGCGGCGGCGATTAAAAGAAGGATCGCCCCGGCAATTGTTATGTTTCGCATCATGCGTTCCCTTTTTATTTCAGCATCGGCAAGCATCTCTTTCTTTTCAAAAGCAAACTGCATTTCGGCCCTGACTATTTTTTTCTGGTTCTCCACGTTGAGGGTGCTGTCGCGGAAAACGATATGCTGCTGAAACGCGTGGTAAGCGTTCTTAAAATCCTGCTGCTTCGCGTAAGTGTCGGATAGCGCCTGCCACGTTTCGCTTAAGCGGTCGGTTGCGCCGGTTTCTTTGGCGATGGCAAGGCTCGCATCCAGGTATTGCAATGATTTGCGGTATCTCGAAGATTGAGCGGCGCCCATTTTGGCCAACACACTGTCCGGCGCTTCTGCATAGAGCGTTCCGATCTGGTTTAATGCGATAGATGCGCTGTTTTTGTCGCCGCTTGTTGTGTAAATATCGAGCGCCCGTTTAAAATCGGCCATGGCCGATTCGTATTTGCCGAGGCGCTTATTGACCACGCCAATATTGGTGAGGTCGTTGGCGATTTTTCTCTCGTTTCCCATTTGCGTGTTGAGGGCAAGCGACTGCTGGTAATAGTCGAGCGCTTTCGGCGCGTCGTTCATCAGGTCGTAAACAACGCCGATGTTACTGAGTGTATTCGCCACGCCGCGCGTGTTGCCCGCTTTTTTATTCAGTGCGAGCGCCTGCTGCTGGTAGTCGATGGCTTTTGCATAGGAAGATAGGTTTTTGTAGACGATGCCGATATTGCCGAGGTTGTTCGCGCGTCCGATGTCGTTGCCGGTTTTCTCCATGAGCGAGAGCCCTTTCAGGTAATAGTCGAGCGCCTTCGGATAATCGCCGAGATAGAGATACACCACGCCGGTATTGTTGAGTGAGTTTGCCATGCGCGGTTCATCGTCCAATTCTTCAAATATTGCATACGACTTCCTGTAATACTCGAGCGCGTTGGCATAATCGGCACGGCCAACGTAGATGATCGCAATATTGTTAAACGCTTTTGCCATACCCGAGAGGTTGTTAATACGGGTGTGTATCTCCAGCGCACGCGCATACATGTTTAGCGCCATGGAGTCATTGCCTTTGGACGCATAGTTCACGCCTTTTTGCGAATACGCTGCAGCCAGCTTCTTCTCATTTTGAAGCTTCGAAGCGAGCGCGATCAGGTCATCTGAAACTTCGAGGCCCCTATCCGGATCGGTGAAGTTGTACTCAAACGCGAGGTCATTCATCAGGTTAAAACGTACGGTATCTTCCTGCGGATGATTGTGCAGCAGATTCAATAAAGAATCGGTTACGGATTGGGCGCCCGCGGTGCAACAGGTGATCAGAAAGAGCGTAACGGCCGGAAGTTGCTTCATGAAAGTGACATTTAGGGGTTAACAACTGCACGGTTTTCCAGGGATTCATCACGAATAATCAGTCAAGATCGGCAAAAAATAATTGTTTGTTGGCCGGGGCGCCACATCCATTTATGTTTACAGCAGAGATGGTGACATTCCAATTGCCGCCAACTGTTAAAATGAATCTTTCTTCTTTCAAACAAAAACGCCGCTATGCCCGTCAAAAATATGCATCGTCAGCGAAAGTTGTTGCTTATCGCAGCAGCAATAGGCTTCATTTCCGTTTTTCTTCCGTGGGTACGCATGGATGTTGGTGGATTCCTGCAGGGAATGGGTGTTGACACCAGCGTCAATGGTTTCAGGAGCGTGGGCATCCTTGTTTTCCTCTGTTTTTTGGTCACGGGTGTTCTATCGATCACCGGCAACCAACAGGCGCGCCTCGAAAAAACACCGTGGATGATCGCTCTCGGCGCCGGTGTGGTGGCGTTGCTGGGCGCGATTGGTTTTCTCGTGGGCGCAAAGAACAATATGAAGATGGGCATGGGCCTGGTGGATACAATTCCGGGTATCGGCATCTGGCTGGCCATGCTTTCTTCCATATTCATCGTTGCCGTTGCGTGGCTGCTAAAAGCCACCGGGCAAACACTTGCCGACGGCTTGACATCTGTCAAAAAAAATATTTCCTCCTCCCTTGAATCGCTGAACGGCAAGGAGACGAAGATGGCCAGGATGGAGGAACTGGAAAAGCTGATTGACATGAAAAACAGTGGTAAGATCACTGACGAAGAATTTCAGCGGCTAAAATCAAAATTATTATAGACCCCTAAACTTTTGACGATGAAAAAAATACTGATTAGTTTATTCGTAGGCGTGACGATGTGTTCTACCGCATCGGCGCAATCCTTTGTTAAAGGAACGAATGCGCTCGCCGCCGGGATAGGCTTTGGCGGCAGCTTCGGCAGCTTTACCTATGGTTCCCAATCTCCCGGCATCAGCGTTCAATACGAAAAAGGAGTTTGGGAAGTAGGCGGGCCCGGCGTGATCAGCCTCGGCGGTTATGCGGGCACAAAGGGATACAAGTACAGCGGCAGCGCCGGCGCATATCATTATTCTCAGAAGTGGAACTATACGATCATCGGCGTTCGCAGTGCCTACCATTACAACGGTATCAATAACGAGAAGTTTGACGTGTATGGCGGGTTGATGCTGTCTTACAACATTCTCAGTTATAAATACGAGGATAATGGTTCCCTTGGCCAGTATGATGCAGGTAGCTACGGCAGCGCCGCGGGATTATCTGCTTATGTAGGCGGCCGCTATTTCTTCACCGATAATGTGGGTGTTTTTGCTGAAGCGGGTTATGGCGTTTCCTATCTCACGATTGGCGCGGCGTTTTCATTCTGATCTTTCCGCCAGTCTGCCTAAATTTAAAGATGAAAAAGGCAAACGGCAAAGAAAAAGGATTACAGAAATGGCAAATGCAATTGCATGAGCTCATTTATGAATCTGAAACCACCGCGGGCAAAACATTTGATATTGTTCTCCTGGTCAGCATTTTCGTGAGCATCGTCATTGTGATGCTCGACAGTGTAGCCAGTTTGCATGAGCGTTACGGCACGTTGTTCTACGCCATCGAGTGGTTCTTTACCGTTTTGTTTACGATCGAATATATTTTGCGGCTCATCTGCATTCGCAAGCCTTTGGGCTATATGTTCAGCATATTGGGACTTGCCGATCTTATCGCCATCATTCCCACTTATCTCAGCGTTTTATTTCCGGGATCGCAGTCGCTGCTGGTGCTGCGGGCGTTGCGGTTGTTGAGAGTGTTCCGGATTTTCCGGCTCGTTCATTTCCTTTCCGAAATGAAGTTCCTTTCTGTTGCGATTAAGAACAGCGTGCGCAAGATCAGTATTTTCATCCTGTTCGTGCTCACCACCGTCGTGATCCTTGGATCCATTATTTATCTGGTAGAAGGACAGGAGAATGGATTCGACAGCATTCCTCATTCCGTTTACTGGGCCATCGTCACCATTACCACCGTAGGGTATGGCGACATTGCCCCCGTAACGCCGCTTGGCCAGATGATTGCCAGCTTCATCATGCTGCTGGGGTACGGTATCATCGCCGTGCCCACCGGTATTATCACCACGGAGATGGCGCTTTCTGCAAAGTCTAGGAACAGCGACAACAGGGCCTGTCCTTCCTGCGGTCGCGAGGGTCACGATGAGAATGCGAAGTTTTGCAAATACTGCGGCTGGGAACTGTGAGCAGCCGCCTGATCGCATTGTTCAGTTAAGGCTGCTCCGTTTTTTCTTCGTCTCCTTCCGTATGCACCAGCAGTTTTTGTATGGGAAAGGCGAAGTGAATATTTTCTTTTTCAAAAATCTCCATCAACTGTAAATTGATTTGTTGCTGAATGTCCATGTAGATATTATAATCGGGCGACAGCACATAGTACACCACTTCGAAATTGATGCTCGATTCGCCGAACGAGAAAAGGTGCGCGCGGTCGAAGCGGGTATTGCTGACAGATTGGATAATCTGCTTTACCCAGCCCGATACCAGTTTGAGCTGCGACCGCGGTGTATCGTAGGGCAGGCGGAAACTAAAGACGACGCGCCGCTCGGCCATGCGTTTGTAATTATGTACCCGCGAATTCGTGAGATCAGTATTGGAGAAGATGAGCTGCTCGCCGCCGAGTGTGCGTATATGCGTTGTCTTGATGCCGATATACTCCACCGAGCCGAGTTTGTCGTCTACGATGATAAAGTCGCCGATCTCAAAGGGCTTGTCGAAAAAGATCACCAGGTAGCTGAACAGGTCGCCTAAAATTGTTTGTGCCGCCAGGGCGATGGCAATACCGCCAATGCCGAGCCCGGCCACCAGGGTGGTGATGTCGTAGCCGAGGTTATCAACGAGGAAGAGGATACCGCCACACCAGAGGATCACCTGCAGGATCAGCAATATACCCCTGGCCTGTTTTTCGCGTTGTCTGTTGGAGTCTTTCGAAAGGCCCTGCGTAAAGGCGTAGCCCGCAAACGCCGTGATAATGCGAAGAACGTAAAAGGTGACCACCACCATCACCGCCACGCGCAGTACCGACTGGAAGCGGGCGGGAAGCTTCAGGTAATGCATCGCTGAATAGATGGCCAGCACGTACAGCATCGGCATCACAAACCGCTGTATTACACTGATTAAAAAATCGTCGAATCGCGATTTTGTTGTTGCGGTGAGCTTTTTGATTTTACTTATTACGATCGATTGAATGATGCGCAGGGCGAGCATGGCGCCGGCAATTATTCCCAGCGCAATCAGCCAGTCGCGTACGGTGTTGTTCCAAAGCACGGTGTTCCAGAAAGATTCCATCAGTAAAAATTAAGATCAACAATAAAAACCCTCAAAGGGCGCAAAGATGGCAACTGCAAACGATTCGGGAAAGGGGAGTGATTAAAATGGCATTAATTCATGTGTCGAAAATACGAATACCCGCCCGCTTCTCATGGCGAACCTGCTGCACGAATACAGGTGATTCGGCGCCGGGCAAACGTGTACGGCTGTGATGTTGTCAGGTGGTTTGCTTTTTGATAACCGAGAGTAATTGTTCGATGTGCTGTTCTATCGCAATTAAGGTCTCTATCATGTCGAACTGCTGTTCCTTCACCAGTGCCGACCGGTAGTTGCGGAGCATTTTCAGATCCTGGCAGAGGCTGTCGTTCATTTCATCAAGCGACTCGCGAATGGCGTGTTGGGTTATCGTGGGCATTTGGCAGGCGGTTATAACGGAAGATACGCAGAAATTTTTTTTGTGACCGGCTCCAGGTTTTGATTTATCGGTTCTGTTGCGCACGATTCATGCTACCGCCGTCTCCTTAATGCCTGCCTGGCAGCATCCCGGGGTGATCCTCGGGTATGCCCGGACTTTATACCCGAAGAAAACCCCAGGATCACCCTAAGATGACCCTAAGATGACCCCAGGATGTCGTTACGGAATGTGGAAAATACTATATCTTAGTGCACTAAATACGATACAGTGGAAAAAGTAACGCGAAAGAAAGTGTTGATCATCGAAGATGAAGGGGATATGTGCCTCCTGATGAACATCATCCTCACCGGCGAACAAATGGATCTCGAACACGTCACCAGCCTTAGCAACGCTGCGACATATCTTCACGACCATAAGCCCGATGTTGTGCTCCTCGACAATAAACTTCCCGACGGATATGGCGTGGACTTCCTGCGTATCATCAAGAAAGTATCGCCCGCCAGCAAAGTGATCATGATCACCGGCTTCGATGCTTCCGCAGGCGACGTGGCCATCGAGAATGGCGCCGACCTGTTCTTAACCAAGCCATTTACCAAGGACCAGTTGAAGGAATCGGTCAACAAATTCATTAATTAATCATTCATTCATTCACTCTCCGTTCAGGAGCGTGTGCTGCGATGCAGTGTGAACATTTCGCCAAACCTGGTTGATGATCGAACCGGTTTGCGCGGCCTCCATCCCGCAATAAGGGTACAACGCGTCCACCCAATCCCTGCACCGCTGCGCGAGACGAATGCTGCTCTTGCTTACATGATCCAATTGACTTTTCGATATGACGCCCGAAAGATGCTCCTCCCACGATTCGTCGAGCGCTAAATAAAATTGCCCGCGCAGCGAATCCATTTCCTGCACCGCCTCTCCAACCAGCGATACTGCATTGTTCCTCCTTTCGATAAGCGGCGCTGCAAGCTCCGCAAAATACCGGCACATGCCCGACATGTTCACAGAAATAGTGGCCTGTGCCAATTGCAAAAACGGATAGCGATATACAGCTCCGGGTATTTTCGCCTGCAAAGGGTCAATTTGAAAACTGCGGTGATGCGGAATAATTAATTTATTTACGGCGAAGGAATGTCCCGCCGTGGCATTTAGCCCGGTATAATTCCAGTTTCGCGACAGCGACACTTCCTGTCTTTCAAAAATAAAAGAGCGCACATAAGAATTTCCTTCATCCTCCACCGTGCAATTGGCCGTGAAATGTGTTGCATGCGGTGCGCCGCTCGAATAATCCCATGCTCCACTCACCAGGTATCCGTCGTCGGTTCTTTCTGCCGTTCCGTTCACCTGTCCGCTTCCGGCGAGGCAAACTTTGTCGTTATTAAATACTTCTTGCGCGAGCGTCTCATCGAAATAGCCCACGAACATTCCCGCGCCGGCGCACAATGTAACCACCCATCCTATGCTGCCATCGGCCCATGCGATGCTTTCTTCCAGCCGCACCGCTTCGGGCAGCGAATAATTTAATCCCCCCATAACTTCGGGAACAAATAACCTGAACCAACGTTTACGGTGAATGATGTCGAGTTGCACAGGCGTTAACTGACCCGCACATTCAGCTGTTGCCGTTTCATTGCGAATGGCGGCGCTCAGGTCGTTAGGCAGCAGGGTGGACGGATGATGCACCATCTTCTTCTTTTATTTTTCTTTTCCATGAATAATAGCCCTGCACCGCCACAATAAATAAGAACACAGCAAGTGCAGCAAACAAAGGCAGGCTCTTGTGCCACAATAACGGGATGGAAATTGCATTGGAAATATTAAGCAATATCCAGTTCTCTATTTTTCGCTGTGCCAGCAGCCACATGCCTGCCCAGGCTGTTACTGTCACCACTGCATCCAGTTCAGGAACGGTAGATGGTGTGAAGCTCGGGAATAGAACCGTAAAGTGAGTTAGCATAAACAGTAAAAGGCCGTAACCGATGCCAACAATCGCTGCTACGATCCACCAGTCTTTTTTTGTGCAGTAACTGATCTTTACAGGTGGCTTGTCTTTCTTTTTTGCCCAGTG
>CAMPGT010000161.1 GCA_946885665.1 uncultured Chitinophagaceae bacterium
ATGTTGTACCCTATGAAAAATCCCCCCACAGTCGGGACAGATAATTTTGTTTTGGTCAAGGTTTTCCTCGTTGGGTGTTGTGACCACAAATTTACCTCCCGGTTTTAGAATTCTATTCGCCTCGGCAATAGTAGGCAGAAGATAATCGTCTGTTAAATGCTCGATTGCCTCTATGAGAAATACTGTGTCGAATTCCCCATCTTTAAAAGTGGAAGGGAAGCCCTGCACCAGGAAGCAACCCTTAAAATTCGGCTTATCCCTGAATTGGGCGTTAACATTATTGACTGTTTCCTGCGAAAAATCGCAGGCGGCTACTTCCAGTCGTTCATTTTCCAGCAAGTAACCGGAAAAGTGTCCCTTTCCGATGCCGTAATCCAGTATTTTTCCTTCGATCTTAAAGAACTTTTCAACAAATGCAATTATACCCCTGCCCACCATTTTTGAGAACCAGGTGCCTTCAAGCGCCGCATTGTTGTTATAAAAGTCCCAAAATCTTTTAACCTTTTCATCGGTCCAGTCAATGTCGTGTACTTTATATTCCATTTTCATTTCGTTTATGGTAAACTATTCTCTCTTTAATAGGAAGAAAAAAATTATAAACGTATTTTGACACATCCTCATTTAACCGGAATAAATAATTCGTTCCAAGAAGCAAGCACCCATAAAGCGCAACGGCGATCATGAGGATCAGCCACTCGTTCGCTACGTCCAGGCTGCGTACCGCTGCAAATACAATTGCGCCAAGTGCTATATTGATGAGAATGAGGAGGGCAAATTTCTTTAATATTTTATAGTACCCGATCATATTGAAAAAACGTTTTTCCAAAAAGTAACAAAATAACACGTTTAAGCTATAAATACTTAAAATACTGAAGGGGTATCCTAAAACACCAAAATGCTGGATAGATAAGTAGATCGAACAGATCAGTGATCCATTCAGCAGCACCTGGTACCAGAACGCTTCTTTGATTTTGTGACTAGCCATGAATAGCCTTGCAAACAATGTGTTTATGGCGGTAAGCGGAAGAGCCAGGGCGAGGTACTTAAAAAAAAGGGACGCATGTTCAATTCCCGCTTCATCAAATTTGCCTCGCTTCAGCACTATTGTCATTATTTCGCGGGGAAACATGAAACACACGACACTTACCGGCAGCATAATGAAAATGAGGAAATTCGCCGTGGTTACGAAGCTCGTGCTGATTTCTGTAAATTTCTTCTGACTGTAAAGTTCATTAAACTTGATTCCAATAACTGCAGAGAACTGGTAGATGATCAGCGTAGCGGGCAATGCAGAGAGCTGTTGGGCAAATGATAATGAGGTAATAATCCCTGCACTGAAGCCGCTAAGTATATAAATCGGCGCATACAATGAAAGGGCACTCATCACATTGCCTAATTGGGCGAAACCCAGGTTGTTCCAGATGCGTTTGCCTATCATTGTTTTTTTTAATGAAAACCTCCAGCCAAGCTTCTTTTTCATGAGGAAAACCAGCAGCAGAAAATTTAAGAAGTAAGCAACGATCAACCCATAAAATACGCTTTGAATGCCGGCGCCGCTATGAAACAGAATAATAAAGATGATGGAAACCGTTCCGTTGATCAGCCCAACGATCATGGGGATGGTGAAAAATTTATAGGATGCCAGTATGTCGACCAATAGATTGATGAGGGGAATGAGCACAAAAAGCGGGAGAGACAGATAAAGCAATATCCTGCTGCTTTGAATTTGGCCGGCGTCAAAATTCGACACCGATAGGAAAAAGGAAACGGGATCAAACAGAACTGCCAATAACACCACCGCCATCAGCGCTCCATAAAGCCAAATGAAAAAATTAAGAAAAGCTATCGCTTTGTCATTGCCTTCCTGGTTTCTTATTCTCATCGACTCGGGAATAAGCACGGAACTGTTCATGCTTGTAAAGAATACCCCGAGAATAGCTACTGAGTTGTAGATATAAAAGAAGAAGTCGGTGAATTGACTTGCTCCAAAAAAGTACGCCACCAGCAGGCCGTTCAGGAAAACGGCCCCTTTGTTGAGTATATTAAATCCTGCGGAGAGAACGATGCCTCTTTTGTATGATTCTACCCTAAGCAATTCTTCTCCTTTTTTCCAGCTTCAGCAACTCTTTGTAAAGGGCAATGGAAAGCAGGATAACGACCGAAAGGACGAGGCCCAGTAAACTGTATTTTCCTATGCTTTGCTGTAAAAAGGGAACCCGGCGTCCTACGGCATTAAAAGGTGAGAATATTTCAATAACGTTCTGTTCGGTGATGAAACGGCTTTTTGATTCTCTTAATTCGTCCTGGAGCTCCAGCAGTTTGTCGTATAGATCAAGTTCCGGCGCCTGAACGATGGGCGCATTCTGCAAAATAGTGAGCTGGTCGTTTTCAGGCGCAGCAGGCGTTTTCAGTAAACGCTGGTTATACACGTGCCGCAAAGTATCGATGCCGTTCAGCGCATTTTCGATGACTCTTACCTCTTCGCGGTTCATATCTACGTAGCTATTCCTCGCCTCACTTAGAAAGGGAATTTGCGAAACCTTGCGCACAATGCCATCCTGGAACTTTGCAAAGATGCCCGGATTGGTGGCCACCACATTTATATTATAAAAAGGATAATCATATTTTGTCAGTGATGTTTTGTAATCATCGTAAGACATTGTTCGCAACCACACCGTGTCGGCTGTGTTCACCACAGGGTTATGAGACTTCTCAATAAACATGTTCTTGTACATCCGCGCTGTAATGACTTCAGACTCTACCGGCTCGATGGAGAAGGCTTCCACCGATAATGCCTCTTCGGCAGACAGGTCAAAGATGGCGCTTATGGAATCGCGGCGGCCGGCACTGAGCATTGCATTCAGGTAATCAATGGTATTATACAACGAACGGCTGCTTTGGAAGTTAGCCCTTACGACCATTTCGGATTGATATTTTGCTCCTTTTGTATTCAGCAGGTAAATACCGTAACCCAGCCCCAAAGCAATGCCCACGCCAATCCATATAACGTTGCGCATGAGGAAGAGCAGCAGCAGCAATATGCCGTTGAAAAATTTTCCAATGCCGCGAAATACGGCAACCAGGGCACGCTTGACAGCCTGGCCGGTCTTGTACAAGAGTTTGTTTAGATCAGCGTCGGAATCGGATTGGTCAATTCGTCCTGAAGGCTGCCTGATAGGGTCCATAGTATAAGAGATTTCGTCTTTTTTATACCTCTGTGAGGCATACAGTTAGCGACGCAAATGTAGTAATAATGTTGACTGTTAGTAACGCCTTAATTGCCAATTTAAGATACAACGAATTTTTACTTAATGGATTGCGGGACGTGCGGTTTGTGCAGAACGATGTGCCCATTGATCTTTAGGCTCAAATCATTGATGACTTTGTATTGCGAGGAAAGCTCGGTGAGAGAAGCATTAGCCAGGAACATAGATACAAGCGCCTCCTTTTCCTTCTTCATCGCAGTGCGGAGACCGTCAAGGTCCTGACCTGGCGCCCGATGAGTATGGATGTTACTGGATTTCATGTATTCAATCTACAAAAAAACCCTTAAATGCAAAAAACAAATTTTATCAGGGAGCCGTCAGTTGCGTTTGCGGCTCCTTCACCGGCTGCTGCTCTGGCAGCGAAATGATAAATACCGACCCTTCATTCACCTTACTGCGCGCCGTGATGAAGCCATTGTGCTCCTCCACGATCTTCTTGCACAAGGCCAGCCCGATACCCGTTCCTTCGAATTCGCTGTTCAAATGCAGCCGCTTGAACATCCCGAATATCTGCTCCGAATATTTCTGCTCAAAGCCGATTCCATTGTCCTCGATGAAGATCCGGCAGTACCTCGTTTTCTTGTCATCCGCGCCATACCCGTTCTGGCCCTCACTGAACTCGGCGTAGATCCTGATCGCCGGGTCAACTCCCTTTCGTGAATATTTAAGGGCGTTACTGATCAGGTTGTGAAACAATGGCCGTATCAACACCGGGTTTACGCACAGCATCGGCAGGTTGTCCAAAATTATCTTTGCGCGCTTGTCGGTGATCTCATTCTCAAGCTCTGCGAGCACATCCCGCAGTATCTCGTTCAAATCGCTTTCGATGAACACCGGCTTTTCGATCGACGTTTGTGAAAACAGGAGTATGTCTTTAATCAGCGCCTGCATGCGCTCACCGGCATGTTGGATGCGGGTGATGAACATCCGCCCCTCATCATCCAGCACCTCATTGTATTTATTGGCCAGGCGGTCGCTGAACATCAGCATTTTTCTCAGTGGCTCCTGCAGGTCGTGCGAGGCCATGAACGCAAAACGGTCGAGGTCGCGATTGGCCGACTCGAGCCGTTCGATGTTTTCCAGGAGTTTATGATTGAGTTCCTTTACTTTCTCTTCCGACATCTTCCGTTCATGGATCTCCATCTCCAAATTCTTGTTGATGGCCACGAGCTTCTGTTCCTGCGCCAGCAGCTTGTGATTCTTCTTATACAGATCAATGAAGACACTGACCTTAGCGCGCAGCAGATCGGGATTAATGGGTTTGTATATATAATCCACAGCACCGGTCATGTAGCCCTTGAAAATCTGCTCATCACCATAATTATTCGCGGTGATAAAGATGATGGGTATGTGACGCAATTTCTCGCGTTGATAAATTAAAGAAGCGGTTTCAAAGCCGTTAAGGTTGGGCATCTTAACATCCATCAGGATCAAAGCAAAATCAAACTCGTTCAGCAGTACCTTCAACGCCTCTCTTCCCGAGTTCGCCTTTACAAATGTGTAGCCGGCGGGCTCGAGTATGGTTTCTATCGAAAAGAGGTTGTCCTCACGATCATCTACAAGTAATATTTTTTGTTGCATAGCTTCTTTAAAGAAGTTAAAAGTTAAAACTTAAAACCAAAGCAAGCTTCGGTTCTATGTTTTAGCTGTTGCCACTAAGCATTGGATTGCTTATCAATACTCTTAACTTTTATCTTTTAATCTTAATCCTATTTATAAAACCACATTCTCATCAACGATAATAACTGGTCAATTTTTAATGGTTTGGTAATGTAATCAGACGCGCCGGCCTCAATACATTTCTGCCGGTCGCCCTTCATCGCTTTCGCTGTTACTGCAATGATCGGGAGCGAACTGTTTTTGTGCTCCCTTCTAATTTTTTGTGTCGTTTCGTAGCCATCCATTTCCGGCATCATAATGTCCATCAACACCATATCAATCTTCTGGTTGTCATTCATTAACTGGGTTACGGCCTCCCTGCCGCTTTCTGCGGTGATGACGTTAATGTTGAACCGCTCGAAAACGGTTGTCAGCGCAAACAGGTTCCGTACATCATCGTCCACCACAAGGATATTCTTGCCGGTGAGGATGTCTTCCTTCCTCCTGATGTTTTCAATAATCTTCTTTTTTTCAGGGGCCAGATCATTATGGTTGATGTGAAGATGAAGTACGATCTCTTCGAGAAGGTTCTCGAGGGAATTGACGCCCTTCAGCATGATCGTATTGGAACTGGTGCCCAACACCTTCAACTCGTTCTTATTGAACTCCTTAGCAGTATAGACGATGACCGGGGTCAGTTTCTGTTTATGCTGACTCACCTTTTTCACAAGATCGGTGCCGGAAATATCGGGCAGGGTGTAATCGAGTATGATACAGTCAAATTCTTTAGAATTTAACAGGTGAAAGGCTTTCTCGCCGGTATCGGCAATCGTAACATCGATGGATTCGGTCGAAAGCATTTTTACGATCTGCGAGGCTTCCAATTCATTGTCTTCCACCACCAGTACGGTTTTCTTTTCCCTGGTGCTGAACTGAACGATGTCGTTGAACAGGTCGTTCATATTTTCCTTGGCGAGGGGCTTGAGGTGAAAGCTGCGCGCCCCACGCTTCAGCGCCAGTCCCTGATTTTCTTCGCCGGAAATAAGATGAATGGGTATATGCCTGTAATTCAGGTCGTTCCGTAGCAGGTCGAGCACTTTCCAGCCGCTGGTATCCGGCAGCTTCACATCGAGCGTGATGGCAATAGGGAAGAAGCGGTTGATGAAATCGAACACTTCCAGGTAATTAGAGGCCACAACGGCCTTCAGACCTGCCTCGTGTGCCCTGTCGATCAGGATTTTGGCAAACCGGAGGTCGTCTTCTACGATCAGCAGCACCTTGTCGCCGGCAGAAAGATGGCTCCTGTCGTCGCCGGTGTCATTGATCATTTCATTCACGATCTCGAGGTTCCTGGAGTCCGGGTTGTCAGACGTGAGGCGCAACGAGTTCAGCAAGGTATCAATATCGCCATTGTCGGATCCCACTTCGATGGGTTGATACCCCGTAAAGCCATCAACCGATTCCTTGGCGGCCACTGCTGCCATATTTTCGACCGGCACATAGAGGATGAAGGTGCTTCCCTGTCCCGGCGTACTGTCCAGGTCGATAGTTCCTCCCAGCAATTCGGCCAGGCCGCGGCTGATGGAAAGTCCGAGACCCGTACCACCGTATTTGCGGCTCGTCGATCCTTCTGCCTGCTGGAAGGCTTCGAATATGATGTTTTGTTTTTCGAGCGGTATGCCGATGCCGGTATCGCTGATGGCGAACGCGACCACCCTCGAGGCGCTGTCGAGACTGCGATTGCCAAATTTGCGGGTCTTATCGGCCTCGTAGATCTTCAATCTTACCTCGCCTTTTTCCGTAAACTTGAATGCGTTCGACAGCAAATTCTTAAGAATTTGGTTGAGGCGCTGCTGGTCGGTTTCCATCGACTCGGGCAGCTTCTTTTCTGTTTGTATATGGAACCTGAGGTGCCGCGCTTCGGCTATTGGCTTGAAGGTGGTTTCTACAAACGACGCAATTTCCGAGAAACGCACGTTCGAGAAATTCGCAGAAATAAATCCGGATTCGATCTTCGACAGGTCGAGAATGTCGTTGATCAGGTTGATGAGGTCCTCACCACACGAGTGAATCGTTTTAGCGTAGCGGATCTGCTTGTCGTTCAGGTTGCCCTCCACATTTTCATATAATTGCTGTGCGAGGATCAGCAAACTGTTCAGCGGCGTGCGCAGCTCGTGCGACATATTCGCCAAAAACTCGGATTTATATTTCGAGGTTAACGTTAGCTGCTCGGCTTTTTCTTCGAGTGAACGGCGCGCCTCTTCCACTTCCTTGTTCTTTGCTTCCACTTCATTCTTTTGTTTCACCAGCAGCAGCGCCTTATCCTGCAGTTCATCGTTCGTTCTTCTAAGTTCTTCCTGCTGGATCTTCAACTCGCCGGCCAGCGATTGCGATTGCGCGAGCAGTTCTTCCGTTCTCGTATTGGTTTCTATCGTATTCAATACGATACCTATACTTTCGGTAAGCTGGCTGAGAAAGTCGAGGTGTGTTTGATTGAATGTTTCAATGGATGCGAGTTCTATCACCGCCTTCACATCGTTTTCGAACAGTACCGGCAGCACGATGAGGTTATTGGGTTTGGTATAACCCAGTGCCGAATGAATTTTGATGTAGTTACCCGGAACACTGGTGAGGATGATCCTTTCTTTTTCAAAGGCGCACTGTCCCACGAGCCCTTCGCCTATCGCAAATTCTTTTGGTATGTTCTTATCGGATTTATAAGCGTATGCAGAGAACAGTTTCAATTTCATTTGCTGTTCGTCGTCATCCTGCTGCAGAATGTAGAATGCACCGTAATGTGCGGTCACCACCTGTGCGAGCTCAGAAAGTATGCGCTTCGTTACGGTATTAAGATCTTTTTGTCCCTGCAGCATCTGTGTGAACTGTGCAAGGTTCGATTTGAGCCAGTCCTGCTGCTGGTTACGCAGTGTTGTTTCGCGCAGGTTGGCGATCATTTGGTTGATGGTGTCCTTGAGGGCCTCCACTTCACCTTTCGCCTGTACGGCAATGCTACGGGTAAGATCACCCTTCGTCACCGCCGATGCCACTTCCGAGATGGAGCGCACCTGCGTGGTGAGGTTTTGCGCAAGCTGGTTCACGTTCTCCGTGAGGTTTTTCCAGATGCCCGATGCACCCGGCACGCTTGCCTGTCCGCCAAGCTTACCTTCCACTCCCACCTCACGCGCCACGGTAGTTACCTGGTCGGCAAATACGGCGAGCGTTTCAATCATCTCGTTGATGGTTTCTGTAAGTTGCGCCACTTCGCCTTTGGCATTGATAGACAGCTTCTGGCGCAGGTTACCTGTTGCCACCGACGTTACCACTTTGGCAATACCGCGCACCTGGCTGGTGAGGTTCGATCCCATCATGTTCACCGAATCCGTAAGATCTTTCCAGATGCCCGCAACGCCTTTCACTTCGGCCTGACCGCCAAGCTTTCCCTCGGTACCCACTTCGCGCGCCACCCGCGTTACTTCGAATGCGAACGAGTTGAGCTGTTCCACCATCGTGTTGATGGTATTTTTAAGATCGAGAATTTCTCCTTTTACGTCGATGGCCACCGTTTTCGAAAGGTCGCCGCTGGCCACCGCCTTCGTTACTTCGGCGATGTTGCGCACCTGTGCGGTAAGGTTGCCCGTCATCTGGTTCACCGAGTCGGTAAGGTCCTTCCACGTTCCTGCCACACCGGGCACAAATGCATACCCCCCGAGCTTACCGTCGGTACCCACTTCACGCGCCACACGCGTTACTTCGGAAGCGAATGCGCGAAGCTGGTCCACCATCGTGTTGAGCGTTTCCTTCAGCTGCAGGATCTCTCCACGCACGTCCACCGTAATTTTCTTCGACATGTCACCATTCGCCACGGCGATGGCCACTTCTGCGATGTTACGCACCTGTGCAGTGAGGTTGCCCGCCATCTGGTTCACCGAATCGGTAAG
>CAMPGT010000162.1 GCA_946885665.1 uncultured Chitinophagaceae bacterium
GATTTATAATCTAATATAACCGATTGACATCGGATTTGCAATAGCTTGGAAATTTGTTTGCGGTCTAACGGGTTTGAATGAAAAATAGAAGTCGGATGCCCCAAACACTCAAACCTAGTCAAACGGAAACTCCGACACCCTCCTAAGCTGCGCAGAGCCGGGGCCTGGCATTTCGGAAGGCAAATACTCTTTAATCCATTTCTCACCAGTCTCATCATCCACGTAATAAGTTTCCCTTCGTTTGGGATTTGTTCCTAAGCTTTTGAGCGTGGCGATTTTATGGTCCATAAATTCATCATACAAAATAATATCCGAAGTTTTTAACCCAAGCTGATGATCGAGCCACTCCTGGCGCACCTCCTTCAATTCACTCCTTCGCAACTCCATAGTCTCTTTCCCCCTCTTGCGCAACACATAAAAGGCATACATCGACATGCCTATCGCTATCAACCCATATAAAATGTAAAGCATCATTGGCCTAATTACGCAATAATAATAAACTCCCCATAATCTATATTTGTACACCATGACACTAAGTCTCGACAATATTAAAAACCCCTTCTTCGTGGGGATCGCGGGGGCGGGAATGAGTGCAATTGCCCAATACCTGCAGGGCACCGGCCTCCACGTATCCGGCAGCGACCGCTTCTTTAATGAAGGCAAAGCCGGCGACATCAAAGCCAAACTCGAAGCCGACGGCATCCAATGCTTCCTCCAAAACGGAGAAGGCATCACCCCCAACACCGACCTTGTTGTCGTGTCCACCGCCATCGAAGACACGGTCGTCGAAGTGCGCAAAGCAAAAGAACTCAACATCCCCATCATCCGCCGCTCCGAACTCCTGGCACTAATCGCCTCCACAAAAAAAACAATCGCCATCGGCGGCACCAGCGGTAAAAGCACCACTACCGGCATGCTGTTCGCCATCTTGCACCACGCCGGCAAACACCCATCCGTGATCACCGGCGCAGGACTCGTTAACCTCATCAAAAAAGGTAAGATCGGCAACGCATTCGTCGGCACCAGCGACTGGCTCATCATCGAAGCCGACGAAAGCGACGGCTCCATCGTGCAATACCACCCCGAAATCGGCGTGCTGCTGAACATCGAAAAAGATCATAAAGAACTCGATGAACTCGAAAAAGTTTTTGAAACCTTCCGCAACAACAGCAAACATTTCAGCGTCAACCAATCCAACACCTATGCACAACAATTATCCGCAAATCCCAAAAATGATTTTTCAACCGATACGCATCACCGCGAAGCCGGATTTCAGGCAACAGACTTTCATCAGCAGGGCTTTCACATTTCATTCAATATAAATGAGCAGCCTTTCGCATTGAACATCTTCGGCCGCCACAACATGGAAAATGCCGTTGCCGCAGCCACCGCAGCCGCACTCGCCGGCGTTTCACTATCCGACGCAGCGGCAGCACTACGCGAATATGAAGGCATCTACCGCCGCGCACAAGTGCTCGGCAAGAAAAAAGGAATCTGGGTAGTAGATGACTTCGCCCACAACCCGGTAAAATGTGCAGCAGCGATCACCGCATGCCAACCCGTGTCGGGTAAAGTGGTGGCATGGTTTCAACCGCATGGCTACACACCCACAAAATTTCTTCGCAAAGAATTTGTAACTGAAATAGCCAACGCATTACGCGATCAGGACGAAATTTGGATGAGCGAAATATTCTATGCCGGGGGAACCACCACCAAAGATATTTCTTCACTCGACCTCATCAACGATATCAAGGCGTTGGGTAAAAATGCCTATTTCGTTGAAGACCGCCGCAACTTCCTCGAAGCAACACGACCCCATCTCACCGAAGGAACGACATTATTGCTGATGGGCGCTCGCGATCCATCGCTCGAACAGTTCAGCAGAAGCGTTTATGAACAGCTTTAACCCGCAAACAGAACATGGTCAATATCACCTAATGCGGCATTTACAGAAATTCATCTACCTTTATTTATTTCAAAATATTCCAAAAACACTTAACGGTTTCCTTGAACAAAGCACGCACAATCGTGTCGCACCGGCAAGAAGTTGAACATTTCCAAAAAGAGAAAGACATTCTGCTGGCGTTAAGCGACGACCTCACAAAGGTTCGCGATAAGAACGACCTTATCATCCTTTTCAAGCAACGCATCAAAGGGCTGTTTTACATCACCCATTCCATCGTTACCCTCATCGATTATAAAGATGAAACCTACGTACCCTTCCTGCTTGATAACGAGGGCTCCCCTATCCGTTCACACGACCGTTACGGGGAAATGGTCCATTCGCGCTTCCCATTGAACGAACCGTTTATCCAGGCTGTACTGCACGCAGATGAGCCCGTATCGTTTGTGCTTGAAGAAATAATGGACAACCCGGAAAGTCCTACTTTTCTCCGTGTCAACTACGAAAAGGGCGTGAGAGAAATTATGATGACGAAATTGATGAAAGAAGGAAAACCAATGGGCTTTATTCATACTTATACCGACGAACCCGGCGGATTCAGCAGTGAGTTTAGAAGCATCATGAAAGGTATCGCTCCGCAATTATCAAGCGCGGTATCGAACATTATCAAAAACGAAGAGATTCTAAAAAAGGAAAAAGAGAAATCCTTCCTTCTTGATTTCAGCAGCGAAATTGCAACGGTAAGAACAAAGGAAGAACTGGGCCGTGCCGTTCACACAGCGATAAATAAGTTAAACCAGAAAAGCGGTTACGTCATCCGCCGGATCAATGACGACAACGCTACAACCACACCCTATGTTTTCGACCTCGGCGTACGCAATGCCGATGAAAAGACCATAACCGCATTGCAAAACGCCAGGTATCCCATTCACGACGGCCTGCAGGATCGCGTACTGAACAGCCCTATCCCGCTATTGCTAAATGTAAACCGCGAAATACAGCGCGGCATCACTGCATCTTATTTGCTCCACTGGAAAACGATGGGGTTCAAAAACTTTGTGGCAATTCGCCTGCGTAACGGCGAAACGAACCTGGGCATCCTCCTGTTGGAAATCGAAGATATCAATGTACAACTGCTCCAGGGTATTTGCGCGCAAGTATCCATCGCACTTGCCAATATTATGGCCAACGAACAGATCAGTAAAAAACAGGAGGAACAAGCCTTCCTGCTGGAGTTCAGTAATGATGTGTCGCAGGTGAGAACGAAAATGGACCTGCAGGAGGCCATTTTCAAGGTGCTGGATAAAACCATGCACACACAGCTCGCCATGATCCGCGTGGTGGATGAAGATGGTTACCACATGACGGCATTTATGTTTAACAGTGCATTGTTTGAAAAAGCAAACATTGATTTCAACAAAATGGCGACGGAACGCATTACCATTGAAGAGACTTACACGTCGCAGGTACTGGCCAGCAAAGACGGCCTGGTGTTCAATATAGCGGAAGAACTAAAAAGTGGAACTGCCTACAGCAAACTGTGGAAATCCAGCGGCTTAAAAAACGTATACGCGTTGCCGTTACGGGTGGGTAACAAAAACATCGGCACCATCTGGCTGCTGGCCAACCGGCTGAGCAGAATAATGCTAAAAGGAATATGCGCGCAAATATCCGTTGCCATTGCCAATATTCAGGCCAACGAAAAACTGCTCGACTATAAAAAGCAACTGGAAGTAGAAAACGATTACCTGAAAGAGCAAATCCAAACCATTTATAATTTTTCAGAAATCGTTGGCAGCGGTGACCAGATGCAGAAAGTATACCGGCTGATGTCGCTGGTGGCAGATGCGAATACTACCGTGTTGGTACTAGGCGAAACCGGCACCGGTAAAGAGTTAATCGCGAGAGCGCTTCACAATGCTTCGCCGCGCAAAGACAAGCTGATGGTAAAAGTGAACTGCGCAGCGCTGCCCGCAAATTTGATCGAAAGCGAATTGTTTGGCCATGAAAGAGGCGCTTTTACCGGTGCCATCGACAGGCGCATCGGCAAATTCGAACTGGCGAATAACAGTACGCTTTTTCTCGATGAAATTGGTGAGCTGCCGCTCGAAGCCCAATCCAAATTGTTGCGTGTGGTGCAGGAACGTGAATTGGAACGCGTGGGAGGAAAGCAAACCATCAAGGTAGACGTGCGGTTAATTGCGGCCACCAACCGCAACCTGGAGGAAGAAGTAAAGGCCGGCCGCTTTCGCGCAGATCTTTATTTTCGGTTGAATGTATTTCCTATCAGCCTGCCTCCGCTGCGCGACCGGTCGGAAGATATTGAACCATTAACCCATTTTTTCGTTCAGAAATACAGCAGGAACACCGGCCGCAAGATCAGGAAAGTAGCACCGAGGGCCATTCAGCAATTACGCAGCTACACCTGGCCGGGCAATGTAAGAGAGCTGGAGCATTTAATTGAACGCAGCATATTGCTGACAACCGACGGCACCCTCGATGATATTTACATACCACAGCATGCCGATACGGAAAAACAAGAAGAAGCATTCCTTTTAAACCGTTCGCTCGAAGAAATTGAACGCAGCTATATTATCCAAACATTGAAACGTTGTGCCGGCAAAATTTCTGGCACCGGCAGCGCCGCCGAGGTGTTGAAAATACCAGGCAATACATTACACTCTAAAATAAAAAAATTAGGCATCAGCAAGAGTGACTACTTCGGCTGATGTTTTTAGTCTCCCTCTATATAGTGAATGATGTCGTGCTTTCACGAAATACAGTGAAAAATCAACTACAACATCCCTTCATATCGTTGATCATCAATAAGTTGAGCAATTGGCACCCGATTCGCCCTTTAAAGGCAATCAACACAAAATCAAATATGAAAATTGTAGTCATCGGAGGTACAGGCCTAATCGGAACGAAAGTAGTTGCACAACTTCGTCAGCGCGGACACAAGGTTATTGCGGCCTCTCCTGCAACCGGTATTAACACCATCACCGGCGAAGGACTGGCTGAAGCCATGAACGATACCGACATCGTGATTGACCTCGCTAATTCGCCCTCGTTCGAAGAAAAAGCAGTGATGGAATTTTTCGAGACAGCGGGCCGTAATTTGCTGGCATCGGAAATCAACGCGGGCATAAAACATCATGTTGCGCTTTCCATCGTTGGTGTCGACATCATGCAAAATATCGCCTACATGCGCGCGAAGAAGGCGCAGGAAGACCTGATAAAGAAATCAGGCGTGCCTTACACGATTGTGAGGAGCACACAATTCCTCGAGTTTCTTGCAGGCATCGCCAACCAGGCAACGGAAGGAAACGAGGTACATCTTTCGAACGTTCAATTTCAACCGATTGCCGCAGACGATGTCGCATCTTTTGTGGCCAGGTATGCACTGTCCGCTCCTGTAAATGGTGTGGTAGAAATTGCCGGGCCGGAACGTTTCGAAATGTATGAAATTGTTGAACGCTACCTGAACCTAACCAACGACACGCGGAAAGTGGTGTCGAATGATAAGCCGGAGTATTTTGGCGGGAAAGTTACGCATACAGCCCTGGTGCCGGCGGGCAAAGCATCTCTCGGAGCGATCGACTTTGAAAAATGGATGAACGACTCATCGCAGAAGGCATAGACGCCAGGAAGACGTTGCAGAAAATAATTCTATCAATCAAAAACCAACAACGATGAAAAATTTTTGTTCAGCCGTGGAGGCTCTGTCGGATATGAAGAATAGAGGTTACGAAGCCGATTTTGCCACGACTTCTTTCTGCCTGTATTGCGGCGACCTCGATATAAGGCTTGACCCGGACGACTTTCACATAGATGAAGTGTACCGTTTTGAAGATACGTCGGGCGACGACAACTCGTTCGTATATGCCATCACTTCAAAGACAGGAGTAAAGGGCACTTTGGTTGATGCGCGTGGCGGTTGTTCGGTAGACGCAAATTCTGCAATGGCCTGCAAGCTGAACAGCTACTATCTAAACAGAGATGTGCCTTCGGCTCAATGAGGCATATTGATCCGATACCGAACTGTGCTTGTATCGGAAACGAACACCATTACAGTCGCTTCAACTTTAAACTAACCTGATTATCAGAACCCTATAAAAAGGGAATCGGTTTTGGGTAAACAGTTACCTGCAAAACCATCGCCAAACATGTTTAAAAGTTACCTGGTAGTCGCCTGGAGAAATTTATTGAGAAACAGGACGTTCTCCGTTATCAACATCACCGGCCTGGCCGTGGGGCTGGCTTGTTTCGTGCTGATCGCCTTGTATGTGCTGGACGAACTGAGCTTTGACCGCTATTACGATAAAGCCGGAAATATCTACCGCATCAACATGGATGCCCGCTGGGGCGGCCAGGACCTTCGGAGTGCCGAGACGTCGGATATGATGGGGCCGCTCCTCAAAAAGGATTACCCGGAGATAAAAGATTTTACGCGTATCTATCACCACAGCGGCGACACAAAACTGATCCGCAAGGGAAATGAATACATCACCGAAACGCGGGCCGCTTACGTGGATTCCACATTCTTCAACGTGTTTAATTTTCCAGCAGTGGAGGGTAATACGCGTAGTGCATTGAATGACGCGCACACGGTAGTGATGACGGCATCAACCGCTGCGCGTTATTTTGGATCGGCACACGATGCTGTCGGCAAGATGCTCGCAGTGCAGGAAGGCGGCAAAGAGGTGCCCTATAAAGTGACTGCTGTTATCGGGGATATTCGGGATAATACACATTTCCATTTCGACCTGCTTTTCTCAATGAGGAGTTTAAACTATTCGTGGGGACAAATAGGGAACATCAATTTTCATACATACCTCGCGCTTCAACCCGGCACCGGTCAACAGGCATTTGAGAAAAAATTTCCGGAGTACATCAGGAATTATCTTATTCCGGCATTGAAAGAATTTCAAATTTATAGTTTGGAAGACTTTGAAAGATCGGGAAACCGGGTTCAGTTTTCGCTCATGCCCGTTACACGCATTCATCTGTATTCCGACAGGCAGGGAGGTGAAGAATTAAGTCCGCCGGGCAATGTACAGTATGTAATTATTTTTTCAGCGGTCGCGCTATTCATTTTGCTTATCGCCTGTATCAATTTCATCAACCTCACCACCGCGCGATCCGCTGGCAGGGCGCGCGAAGTGGGCATCCGCAAAGTGCTGGGCACCGAACGCAGGAAGCTGGTGCTGCAGTTTCTCGTGGAATCGGGTGTAATGGTGTTCGTGTCGTTATTGATCGGCATCGCCATCGCCGCATTAGCATTGCCGGTTTTCAATTCGTTGTCGGGCAAAACGATGACCTTTGCGAGTTTCTTCTCGCCGGTCATCCTTCCGCTGCTGATTGCGTTGCCCGTTGTTGTGGGCCTTCTCGCCGGAAGTTATCCAGCCTTTTTTCTTTCCGGGTTTAAACCGATCGAAGTGTTGAAAGGACGGTTGAAGATGGGTGCCGGCAGCGGACGTCTTCGCAGCGCACTCGTTGTGTTCCAGTTTACGACTTCTATTGTGCTGATCATAGCAACGATGGTTGTGTACAGGCAACTGCATTATATTCAAACCCGCGATCTCGGGTTCAACAAGGAGCAGGTATTGATCGTGGATGGTGCAGATGCATTGGGCAACAATGCCGAAGTGTTCAAAAGAGAAGTGGCACAACTGCGGGGGGTGAAGGGAGGAACGCTCAGTTCTTATCTGCCCGTGTCGAAATCGTCGCGTAACGCGTACAACATTTTTAAGACGCCGGTGCAGTCTCCATCCAATAGTTTTAATATTCAAACGTGGGCGATAGATGACGGGTACATTCCTACCATCGGTATTCAGTTACTGAAAGGAAGGAATTTTTCGCCCGATTTCAAGACTGATTCTTCTGCCGTGATCATTAATGAAACCGCAGCGAAGATTTTGGGATATGACGATCCGATTGGGAAAAATATATACACCTTCAATGATGCCGGTCTGCCGACTGCTTACCCGATTGTGGGTGTGGTAAAGAATTTCAATTTCGAAAATTTACATCATGAGGTGCGTCCGCTCATGTTCACTTTGCAGAGAAGCACGGGCCTTGCTTCATTTAAAGTGAATACTGCGGAGATTGGTTCCGTAATTGATGAGGTGAAAAACAAATGGACCGTCATGGCGCCGGGTGTACCTTTCAACTACAGGTTTCTCGATGATTCTTTTAACGAGATGTACCAGGCCGAGCAACGTGTTGGAAAGATTGCGATGATCTTTTCGCTGCTCGCGATATTGATTTCGTGCCTCGGTATTTTTGGATTGGCAACTTTTATTGCAGAGCAAAGAATTAAGGAGATAGGCATCCGCAAGGTGCTGGGTGCGAGTGCGCGCGGCATTGTGGGTTTGCTTTCAGCAGATTTTATGAAGCTCGTGGTTGTAGCGTTTGTTATTGCGGCGCCGTTGGCGTGGTGGATGATGAATAAATGGCTGCAGGATTTTGTGTATCGTGTGGATTTCAGTTGGTGGATATTTGTTGTGGCGGGTGCGGCTGCTTTGCTGATTGCGTTGCTCACGGTAAGTTACCAGGCTGTGCGCGCCGCAATGGCGAACCCGGTGAAGAGTTTGAGGACGGAGTGAGGTTATTGCCCTTCGGGCAAAAGTTAAGAGTTAAAACCATTGCCGATTGTCCACCCCCGGCGCTTCGCGCCACCCCCGCCAGCGGGGGAAATTGATGCGACTTGCTTTCCCCCTCCGGAGGGGTGGTCCCGACGAAGGAGGCACCGGAGGAGGCCCCGCCAGCGGGGAAATTGATGCGACTTGCTTTCCCCCTCCGGAGGGGGTGGTCCCGACGAAGGAGGGACTGGGGGAGGACTCGGAGCCGGCGCGCATTGCCTATTGCCTATTGCCCACTGCCT